>NZ_QPKK01000204.1 GCF_003344635.1 Desertihabitans aurantiacus | reverse complement strand
GTGGTCGCGGTGAGCGCCCGGCGGGCGGGTGAGCCGGTGCCGGCGCGGCCGTAGCCACGGGCGTCCATCGCTGCCGCCAGCGCGAGGGAGCGGTCCAGGGCGTCGGTCAGCACCGGCACCACCACCGAGCGGACCAGCTGGCGGCGCGGACGCCGGGCGCCGGGAGCGGGGGCGCGCAGCCGTCGGGCCCGCTGCACCCGGCGGACCGAGTCGGCCAGCTGGGCGAACACCGTCACCGCGATCACCAGGGCGGTGCCGAGCTCGTACAGCGCCGGCGGCAGCGCGGCCAGCAGCCGGCGCGGGTCGGCCAGCGAGTTCGCCGCACCCACGCAGAGCACCACGGTGCCCAGCCGCAACCCGTCCTGCAGGGCGGCCACCACGGCGTCGGAGGTCACGTCGCCGAGCAGCCGCAGACCGGTGAACCAGTCCGGCAGCGGGACCTCGGGGAGTGCGAGCAGCACCGTGCCGCCGTCCTGGCCGCCGAGCACCACCCGGTAGAGCAGCCGCAGCACCACCACCGCACCGGCCAGGGCGAGGTAGAGCCGGAAGGACCGCGCCCAGGGTCCGCTGCCGCGGCGCAGCAGCACCACCTGGGTGACCGCGGCCACCAGCAGCAGGAGCAGCACCGGGTTGGTCGTCAGGCTGGCCGCCGCCGCGACGCCGACCGCCCACACCCACCAGGCCACCGGGTGCAGCGACCGCGGCAGCCGCGACCACCGCGCGGCACGCCCCGAGCGCGGCACGACGCCGGAGGGCGCGCCCGTCGTGGCGGTCGGTCGGGGGGTCGGCATCGGAGGGTCCTGTCAGCCGCGGGCGGACGCCCCGGCCGGTGCCCCCGACCGGCTCGCCCGCGGACCACGGCGGGTGGTGGTGAGCCGAGGTGCGCGCAGGCGATCCGACTCGTCCCACCGGGGTGGGGCACACGGTTGCGGGCCAGCGTCGGACTCCCACCGACTTCCCCTGCGACCACCTCCGTGGCGCCCGGCGGGCACCACCTGGATGTGTCGGCACCTTACAACGGCGACCGTGGCGGCCTACCCTCCGAGCATGGAGCGTGTGAGCTGGTGGCTGTGGCTGGTCATTAGCGTCGGCTGGATCGTCGTCGTGGTCTCGAGGGGCCTGCAGTGGCGAGCTGACCAACCGCTCGCCCTGGTGGACTGGGGGCTCCCGCTGCTGCTGGCCCTCGGGAGTACCACCACCTTCGTGTTCGCCGAACGCGCCCGTCGTGACGCTCGCCGCCGGCGGCGGGTGGCGCGTCGCTACGCGGTCCAGGATTCGCGCCCCGAGCGCTGAGCCCGTGCCCGGGCCGCGCCGTCAGCTGTCGTCGGCCGGGTCGTCGCCCAGGGCGTCGGCGATCGCGTCGTCGACCTGCTCGACGCGGCTCTGCCCGTCGGCTGCCGTGGCGGAGTCCCGGGCGCGGAGCCGGTCGGCGAGGTCCTGCGGCAGGCGCCCGACCGGTGCGTCGTCGCCGGTCGGCTCCTGGGAGCGTCGGTCCACCCCGTCCATCGCGACCTCCTCGTCAGCGCTGCGGTCCACCCCCCATGCTGGCACGCCCGGGCCACACTCCACAGCGCGCTCCTGAGCGCACCCCAGCGCGCTGAGCCTGTCGAAGCGCGAGGCCCCGACACCGGATCCGACCGTCTGCCCCGATCGCCCTTCGACAGGCTCAGGGCGTTGTGGTCGGCTGGGCGCTCGGCTCCGGTGGATGCCCTCCAGGCTCAGGGCGCTGGGGTCCGGGTCGTGCCTCGGGTCAGCGGACGAGGCAGGGGCGCTTGGGGTCGAAGGTCCAGCCGGGGACGAGGTACTGCATCGCCGTGGCGTCGTCGCGGGCGCCGAGGCCGTGCTCGGTGTAGCGGGCGTGCGCCTCGGCCAGCCGCTCGCGGTCGAGCTGGACGCCGAGGCCGGGGGCGTCGGGCACCTGCACCGCGCCGTCGCGGATCTCCGGCGGGCGGGTGGTGATGCCCTGGCCGTCCTGCCAGATCCAGTGCGTGTCCAGCGCGGTGATCTCACCCGGTGCGGCGGCCCCGACCTGGGTGAACATCGCCAGCGAGACGTCCAGGTGGTTGTTGGAGTGCGAGCCCCAGGTGAGCCCGAACTCCGCGCACAGCTGGGCCACCCGGACCGAACCGGCCATCGTCCAGAAGTGCGGGTCGGCCAGCGGGATGTCCACGGCGGCGCTGCGTACGGCGTGCGCCAGCTGGCGCCAGTCGGTGGCGACCATGTTGGTGGCGGTGCGCATCCCGGTGGCGCGGCGGAACTCCGCCATCGTCTCCCGGCCGGAGAACCCCTGCTCGGCACCGCACGGGTCCTCGGCGTAGGCGAGCACCCCGTGCAGGCCGGAGCAGATCCGGATCGCGTCGGCCAGCAGCCAGCCGCCGTTGGGGTCGAGGGTGATCCGGGCCTCGGGGAAGCGCTCGGCCAGCGCGGTCACCGCGGCGGCCTCCTCGTCCCCGGCCAGCACGCCGCCCTTGAGCTTGAAGTCGCTGAACCCGTAGCGCTCCTGCGCCGCCTCGGCCAGCGCCACCACCGCCTCCGGCGTCATCGCCTCCTCCCGCCGCAGCGCCGACCAGCGGTCCTGCTCCCCGGCGCCGACGGCATCCCCGCGGACGTAGGGCAGGTCGGTGCGGTCGGGGTCGGCGACGTAGAACAGGTAGCCCAGCATCGGGACGGACTCGCGCTGCTGCCCGTCGCCGAGCAGCTCGGCCACCGGCACCCCCTGCTGCTGACCGGCCAGGTCGAGAAGCGCGGACTCCAGTGCCGTCACCGCGTGCACCGTGGTGCGCAGGTCGAAGGTCTGCCCGCCGCGACCGCCGGCGTCCCGGTCGGCGTAGGCGGCGGTGACGCGGCGCAGCAGCGAGCGGTAGCGCAGCACCGGCTGGCCGACCAGCAGCTCCCCGGCCTCGGCGATGGTGCTCCGGATCGCCTCGCCGCCGGGCACCTCGCCGAGCCCGGTGCGGCCGTCGGAGTCGGTGACGACGGCGATGTTGCGGGTGAAGAACGGGCCGTGGGCGCCGCTGAGGTTGAGCAGCATCGAGTCGTGGCCGGCGACCGGGACCACCTCGACGCGGGCGACGGTGACGCTCATCAGGCGGTGGCCCCGATGCCCTGCACCAGCGCGGTCAGCTCGGCCAGCTCGTCCTGGGTGAGGTCGCTCAGCGGCGGACGGACCGGTCCGGCCGGGCGTCCGATCACCCGCATCCCGCCCTTGATGATGGAGACGGCGTAGCCCTTGGTGCGGTCGCGCAGCCGGGTGTAGGGGATGACGAACTGGTTGAGCCGGCGGTACACCTCGTCGCGGTCCTGGCGGCGGACCGCCTCGTAGAACTCGACGGCGAACTGCGGCACGAAGTTGAAGATGGCCGAGGAGTAGGTGGTCACCCCCAGCTGCAGCAGCGGCAGCGCGAACACCTCGGCGGTCGGCAGCCCGCCGACGTAGGTCAGCCGGTCACCCATCCGGGCGTAGGTGCGGGTCATCTGCTCGATGCTGCCCACGCCGTCCTTGAAGCCGACGAGGTTGGCGCTGCGCTCGCAGGCCCGCTCCACGGCCTCGTCGTGCAGCACCGCGTTGGCGCGGCTGTAGTAGACGACGCCGAGGGAGGTGGCCGCGCAGACGGCGGTGACGTGCTCCACCAGCCCGACCTGGTCGGCCTCGGTGAGGTAGGGCGGCATCAGCAGGATGCCGCTCGCGCCGGCCGCCTCGGCGGCCCGGGCCTGGGCGACCGCGTTGCGGGTGGAGCCGGTGGCCGGGGCGAGCACGGGCACCTTGCCCGCCACCCCCTCGACGGCGGCGCGCACCACCTGGTCGGTCTCCTCGGCGGTCAGCGAGAAGCCCTCGCCGGTGCCGCCGGCGGCGAACAGCGCCGCCACCGGGTAGCCGCTCAGCCACTCCAGGTGCTCGCGGTAGCCGGGGACGTCCAGCTCGAGGTCGTCGGTGAACGCGGTCACCGGGAAGGACAGCAGCCCGCTGCCCAGGACGGTGGCGAGCTCGGACGGGGTGACGGCAGGCACGGTGGCGGCTCCTCAGCACTCGGCCCGGCGGCGCGGTCCGCCGCCCGGTGGCCCCACCCTAGGAAGCCGCCCTGATACCCGTCCAGGACCGATCGGGCATCCGGTCATACCCCAGCTGGATCGTCCTGCTCCTCGACGGCTCGCTCCACCAGCCGCAGCACCTGCCGCAGCAGCGGGGTGAGTCCGTCGCGGGCCCAGAGGGCGTGCAGCTCGACCGGACGGGCCGGGTCGCTGTCGGCGTGCGCGCCGGGCACCTCGGTCAGCCGCTGGAACCGCACCCCCTGCACGTGCAGCGCCGCGACGCTGGCGGGCACGAAGGCGACCCCCTGGCCGGCGGCCACCAGCAGCACCGCGGTGAGCACCTGCTGCACGTGCTGCTCGATCCGGGCGTGGCCGTTGAGCAGGAAGCGGACGGTCAGCTCGTGCAGGTAGCGGGCCGAGGTGGGGTGGTAGCTGATCACCGACTGCCCGTCGAAGTCCTCCGGTGCGAGTGGACGGTCGACCTCGGCGAGCGGGTGCCCGTCCGGCACCACGGCGCGCAGCGGCTCGCGCAGCACCAGCCGGGAGGACAGCGAGGCGGTGTCGAACGGGGGCCGGGCCAGCCCGAGATCGATCTGGCCGCGGCGGATCCCGTCCACCTGGCCGCCGCTGGCGCTCTCGTGGAGCACGACGTCGACCTCGGGCAGCTCCCGGTCGAGCAGCCCCAGCAGCGGGCCGAGGACGCCGATCGCCGAGACCGCGGTGACCCCGAGGTGCACGGTGCCGGCCGAGCCCGCCTCCACCCGCCGGGCGTGCTGGACCGAGGCGTCGACCGCGGCCAGCATCCGGTAGGCGTCCTCGAGGAAGGCCGTCCCGGCCGGGGTCAGCGTCACCCGGCGGTGGTCGCGGTCGAGCAGCCGGGCGCCGACGCTGCGCTCCAGCCGCTGGATCTGGCGCGACAGCGGCGGCTGGGTCATCTGCAGTCGTTCGGCGGCCCGGCCGAAGTGCAGCTCCTCGGCCGTCGCGATGAAGCACCGGATCTGGTCCAGCGTGATGGCCATACCCGCAAGGTATCGGCCCGACGCCTCGCCGACGTTGGAGCCGGGCGGCGGCTCAGCCGGGGACCAGCCGCCGCCGGGTGGCGGCCAGGTGCACCCGCATCGCCGCCCGCGCGGTCTCCGGCTCACCGGCCAGGACGGCCGCGGCCACCGCGTCGTGCTCCTGGCGGACCCGCTCGACGTGGCGGGCGTCGCTGAGGGAGTACTCCTCGCCGAGCCGGGTCCGCGGCAGCATGATCATCATCGGTCCGAGGGCGTCGAGCAGCTCGAGGTAGAAGCGGTTGCGGCTGGCCTCGGCCACGGCGCGGTGGAAGGCGAAGTCGGCCTCCACCATCTCCGCCGGCCGGGCCCGGCCGAAGACCTCCACCGCCTCGCGGATCCGGGCGGCGGCGTCCTCGGTGCGGGCGCCGGCGGCCAGCGCGGCGGCCTCGCCCTCCACCCCGATCCGGAAGTCGATCATCGCCAGCACGTCGCGGTGGCTGCGGATGGCCGACTCCTCCAGGCGGAAGGACGACGGCTCGGGCACGGCCAGCACGAACGAGCCGCGCCCCTGGAAGGTCTCGACCAGCCCCTCGGCCTGCAGCCGGGAGACCGCCTCGCGCACGACCGTCCGCGACACCTCGAACTCCGCCACCAGCGCGGCCTCCGACGGCAGCTTGGCCCCCGGGCCGAGCTCGCCGGACAGGATCTGGCGGCGGATGCCGTCGACGACCCTGGCGGCCAGCGTGGTCGTCACGTCGCGGACGCGCCGAACCGTGCCGTCTCGACCGTCAGGGCGCGCATCTGCTCGCTCAGCGTGAAGCCCAGTCCCGGACGCTCCGGCAGCCACATCCGGCCGTCGGAGATGTCGATCCGCTCGTCGAACAGCGGGTCGAGCCACTCGAAGTGCTCCACCCACGGCTCGGTCGGGTAGGCCGCGGCCAGGTGCAGGTGGATCTCCATCGCGTAGTGCGGGGCGAGCGCCAGCCCGGCGTGCGCGGCCAGCGTGGCGAAGCGCAGGAACGGGGTGATGCCGCCGATCCGCGGCGCGTCGGGCTGCACGATGCCGCGGTAGCCGGCCTCCAGCAGGGCCATGTGCTCGGGCACCGAGGTGAGCATCTCCCCGGTGGCGATCGGGGTGTCGAAGGTGCGGCTGAGGTCGGCGTGGCCGGTGGCGTCCCAGGCGTCCAGCGGTTCCTCGATCCAGACCAGGTCGTAGGCCTCGAGCTCGCGGCACATCCGGCGGGCGCGGGCGCGGTCCCACTGCTGGTTGGCGTCGACCATCAGCGGCACCTCGCCCAGGTGCTCGCGGACGGCCGCCACCCGCTCCAGGTCGGTGCGCCAGTCCGGCTGGCCGACCTTGATCTTGATGCCGCCGATCCCGCTGGCCAGCGAGGCGTCGGCCTTCTCCTTGATCTCCTCGACGCTGGCCTGCAGGAAGCCGCCGGAGGTGTTGTAGACACGGCAGGAGTCGCGGTAGGCGCCGAGCAGCTTGGCCAGCGGCAGGCCGGCGCGGCGGGCCTTGAGGTCGTGCAGGGCGACGTCCAGGGCGGCGATGGCCTGGGTGGCCACGCCCGAGCGCCCGACCGAGGCGCCGGCCCAGAGCAGGCTGTCGTAGACCTTGGCGATGTCGGAGGGGTCCTGCCCGATCGCGACCTGGGCGACCTCCTTGAGGTGGGCGTACTGGGAGGGGCCGCCGGCCCGCTTGGAGTAGCTGAAGCCCATGCCCTCCACGCCGTCGGCGGTGGTCACCTCGGCGAACAGCAGGACGACCTCCGACAGCGGCTTCTGCCGGCCGGTGAGCACCTTGGCGTCGCTCACCGGGTTCTGCAGCGGCAGCACCACGTGCGACAGGGAGATCGAGGCGATGGAGTCGGACATGGGCATCCCGTTCGGTCGGACGACTTGTATGATGAGTCCGGAACTTATCCGATGAGCAGGGGAGGGACAAGAGTGTCCGCAGCCGACCCGCCCGACACCCCGGTCGCGCCACCCGGCGTCTCCGGGCGCACCGAGCCGGAGCAGATCGCGGCCGAACCCGCCCCGGCGCCGCCGCCCCGCCGGTCGCCGGCGATCCC
>NZ_QPKK01000203.1 GCF_003344635.1 Desertihabitans aurantiacus | reverse complement strand
GGCGCCGGCGCTGCGCGCGCCCAGCGCCTCCAGGGGGCCGAGGGCGGCCAGGGCGGCCAGCCCGCCGCCCAGGAGCACGCTGCGGCGGCTGGGGGTGATGGGGGAGGTGTCGGTCATGAGGGCCCTCTCGGTGGTCTCGTGCGGGCGCCGGCCGTCGCCGGCGACGAACCCGTGGTCCATCCCAGTGCGGTGAGGTGGCCTCCGCGTGCACGTGAGGTGACGGGCGGTAGGGGCGTCTGTGTAGGGCCGGCGCCGTTGGTGAGCCTTCCCTCATCGGCCTGCCGGACTCGGCAGAATCCGCAAAGAAGTCTTTGCAAACGTCTCTTTGCGGTTTAGCGTGGTGCCGTGCCCGAGTACTTCGTCCCCGGCCCCGCGGCGCTGAGGGCCCTCTCCCACCCCGTCCGGCTGCGGATGCTCGGCCTGCTGCGGCTGGACGGCCCCGCGACCGCCAGCCAGCTCGCGCAGCGGCTCGACCTCAACAGCGGCGCGACCAGCTACCACCTGCGCCAGCTCGCCGCGCACGGGCTGGTCGAGGACGCCGCCGACCTCGGCGACCGCCGCGAGCGGTGGTGGCGGGCCGCCCAGTCCGTCACCTCCTCGCGCTGGTCGGAGGACCCGGAGGCCCAGGCCCTGTGGGCCCGGTTCGGCCAGGCCGCCGTCAGCGCCCAGGTGCAGAACCTCCTCCGCGGGGCGGAGGAGGCCGACGAGATCGCCCCCGACTGGCAGCAGACGGTCACCCACAACGACCTGACCCTGGTGCTGACACCCGAGCAGGCGCTCGAGGTGCGCGAGCGGGTGGACCAGCTCGTCGCCGACCTGCTCGACCAGTACGACGTCCCGGACCGCCAGCGCCCGCACGACCCCGCCGACCGCCGGGTGCCGTTCATGGTGCAGGCCCACGCCTTCCCACGTCCGGGCAGGGCGCCGCGCCGTCCGCAGCCGACCGGGGAGGAGCGGTGAACCCGACGGCGGCCGGCGGTGCGCGTGGTCGGCTGCGGCAGGGCCGGGCCCTGTGGAGCTGGCTGCTCGCCGAGGTGTGCTCCTACCTCGGCACCCGCTTCTCGATGGTCGCCATCCCCTGGCTGGTGCTCACCGGCACGGGGAGCGCGACCGCCACCGGGCTGGTCGCGGCCGCCGAGCTCGCCCCCTACGTGCTGGCCAAGGTGGTTGCCGGTCCGTGGGTCGACCGCTGGGGCGGCCGCCGGATCGCGGTCCTCGGCGACCTGCTGAGCGCCGTCGCCGTGCTCGGGGTCTGGCTCAGCTTCCGGCTCGGCGGGCTGTCGGTGCCGGTGCTGGTGGGCCTGGTCGCGGTGGTCGGACTGCTGCGGGGGCCGGCCGACGTCGCCAAGCAGGCCATGACCCCGGCCGTCGCCGAGCACTCCGGGTCCCCGCTGGAGCGGGTCACCGGGCTGGCCAGCATGGTCGAGCGGCTGGCGTCCACCGTCGGCGCGGCCGCAGCCGGGGTGGTGATCGCCGCGATCGGCGGCGACGACGCCCTGCTGGTCACCGCTGTCGCCCTGCTCGCCTCGGCGGCGGTGGTGGCCCGGCTGCTGCCGGTGGACGTGGGGCGTCCGGTCGCCGACGCCGGACCGCCGCAGGGCTACGGCCGTTCGCTGGCGGAGGGCCTGCGCTTCCTGCGGGGCGACTCGCTGCTGCTGTCGATCGTGGTGATGGTGGCTGTCACCAACCTCCTCGACCAGGCCTACTCCGCCGTGCTGGTGCCGGTGTGGGTGACCACCCACGCCCACGGCCCGGAGGCGCTCGGGCTGGTCTTCGCCGCGATGACCGGCTCGGCCGTGGCCGGGTCGGCGCTGGCCGCCTGGCAGGGGCACCGGCTGCCCCGGCTGGTGGTCTACGCCGTGGCGTTCCTCATCGCCGGCGCGCCGCGGTTCTGGGCCCTCGCGCTGACCGACTCGGTGCCGGCCGTGGTCGCGGTGGTCGTCGTCGGTGGCCTCGCCAGCGGCTTCCTCAACCCCATCATCGGCGCCCTGCTGGTGGAGCGGATCCCGTCCCGGCTGCTCGGACGGGTCAGCGGTCTGGTCAGCGCCTCGGCCTGGTCGCTGATGCCGCTGGGTGCCCTGCTCGGCGGGGTGCTGGCCACCCGGGCCGGCCTGGGCACGGCGCTGGTGGTCGGCGGCGCGCTCTACCTGCTGACCACGCTGGCCCCGTTCGCGGTGCCGTCGTTCCGCGCCATGCGCCGGGGCGCCACCGCCGGCACCGAGTCGACGCCGCCCGACGCGTCCGCGCCGACGCGTCCGGGTCAGTCCACCGCGTAGTAATCCGCGGGCACCCAGACCCGGATGCCCTCGTCCAGCGTCACCTCGAGCCCGTCCTCGGCGAACACCACCTCGAACGGGTCGTGGCTGCGCTGGGCCGGGATCGGGACGAAGGTGTAGCGGTCGATCGGCGACCCGTCGTACACGCTCAGCACCCACACCTCGTCCACAGCCTCGCTGAACAGCCCGCGCGGAGCGTTCCGACGCTGGACGCACAGGCCCTGGAAGCCCGACAGGCTGGAGTCGACGTCGCACCGTTCCGCGGTGACCTCGGGCCGCGGCGGCACCGAGCGCGCGACCACCACCCCGGTCAGGGCGACCAGCACCCCGACCAGCAGGCCCACCGCCGACGCTCCCAGGTACCGCCCCGCTGATCCACGCACGCCCCGATGGTGGCGCGTGAGCGGGTCGCCCGACCCGCCGACGCGCTGGGGGACCCGCTCAGGTGAGCCCGAACCGGGCCAGCGGGTGCAGCAGCTCCCGCTCCTCGTAGGAGAGGTGGGAGAGCATCGCGTCGGTGAGCAGGTCGACCGAGCGCTTCAGCTCGGCCAGCGCCGGGTCGCCGGGCCGCTCCTGCCCGACCAACCCGACGAGCGCCCGGTCGAGGGCGTCGAGCAGGTCGTGGATGGTGACGTGCTCGGCCTGGAGCCGGTCCAGCACCGGCGCGGCGTCGGGGTCGAGGGCGCGCAGCCGCGGGAACACGCTGCGGTCCTCCAGGCTGTGGTGACCGGTCACCACCCGGCAGTAGGACTCGCAGTAGGCCCCCAGCGTCCAGTTGTTCTGCCGCATCGTCATGGTGTTGATCACCGAGCGCGCCGCCGCCACCTGGGTGTGGCCCTCGGCCACCTGACGGACGACGTCACGCACCTGGGCGAGCTCGGAGCGCAGGTGGTCGTGGACGTCGATGAGGTGCTGCGGTTGGGCCTGCTGGGCCGGGGTGTAGCGGCTGGACCGTGGGCCGCCGTAGCGGGGGCGGCTGGCCTCGTCCCAGTCGGGCCCGCCGCTGAACCGGGTGCCGTCGTCCGGCGTGGGCCGGACGGTGAGCGGTTCGGTGCCGTCGGGTGCCCGCGCTTCGACGGGCTCAGCGCCCTGAGCCGTCTCCCCAGCGCCCTGAGCCTGTCGAAGGGCCGACCCACCGGCCAGCCCGCCGGGCACCTCCTGCCCACCTCGGGACGCCCGCAGCTCGCGCTCCGCGGCGACCAGGTCGCGGACCGCCGGTGCCACCTCGGCGGCGAACCGGCGCACGTCGTCGGGGTCGTCGGTGGCGAGCACGAACCCCGACATCCCCTCCTCCAGGGCCAGCTCGGCCAGCTGCTCGGCCCACTCCGAGGGCGTCCCCTGCAGCAGGCCGTCGGCCGCCGAGGTCCGAGCGCGGCCGAAGCGGCCCGAGACGTTGTAGAGCCGGCGGACGTCCTCCGGCGCGCGTCCGGCTGCCACCGCCGCCTCGTCGATGCGGGCGTTCATCTCCGCCAGCCGCTCCGGGCCGGCGTAGGGCATGCTCGGGATCCAGGCGTCTCCCAGCCGTCCGGTCACCGCCAGCATCCGCGGACCGTAGGCGCCGATCCAGATCGGCACCGGGTGCGCCGGCGCCGGACCCGAGCGCAGCCCGTGCACGCGGTGGTGCTCCCCGTCGACGCGCACCGAGCCCTGCCCGCGCCAGACCGCCCGGATGATCTCGATCGCCTCGACCAGGGCGTCCACCGCCTCCCGCGGGGAGCGGCGCGGTCCGCCGGCGGCGGCGATGGCGTCTGAGAACCCGCCGGCGCCCAGCCCGAGCTCGGCCCGTCCGGTGGAGAGCAGGTCGAGGGTGGCCACCGAGCGGGCCAGCACCACCGGCGGGCGCAGCGGCAGGTTGGCGACGTTGGGGGCGAGCCGGACGCTGGTGGTGCGCGCGGCCAGGAACGACAGCAGCGTCCACATGTCGAGGTGGGCCGCCTGGTACGGGTGGTCCTGGACGGTGAGCAGGTCCAGCCCGCTGACGTCGGCGAGCACCCCCAGCTCCACCACCGCCTCGGGGGCGGCCGCCGTCGGCGTCGGGAACAGTCCGAACTGGAGCTCGAGGCCGTAGTCAGGCACGGAGGCACCCTAGTCGCCGGCACCCTGCCAACGGCTTGGGCCGCCATGGTGGGATGGGCGTCATGATCACCCGGCAGCTGGCGACGGAGCTACGCGACGCGGGACTGGGCTGGACCCCGGCCAACGGCGACCGCTTCATGATCCCCAAACCCGACCTCGAGGGCGAGGTCTTCATCGTCAGCGACATGACGATCGAGGTCGACCAGCGCGTCGTGGGCGGGTTGGTCAAGTTCAACGGCACCACCGAGTGGGCACTGGACAGCATCGCCCAGGGCGACGTCGTCTGGCTGCCCCGGGAGGACCAGCTGCGCCACGCCCTCGGTGAGACCTTCCTCTCGCTGACCCGGGTCTACGACTCCTGGGTGCTCACCGTCGAGGCCGACGACGCCGAGGTCCGGCTGATCGACAACGACGTGGAGTGCGTCTACGCCAAGGGCCTGCTCAGCATCCTGTCGGCCGTCTCCTGACACCCACCCGGACGCCCGTCGGCAGCGCTCCGTAGCGTGGGTTCCGCGGCGGCGCACCCGGGTAGGGGTGACGTCGTCCCCGACCCGCCACCGGAGGAGTCATCGTGTCCGAACGTCCCGCAGGAACGGTCGAGAAGGTCGCCGAGCTGATGAAGGGCGTCCGCATCGCCATGGTCACGTCCGTCGACGCCGGCGGGCGGCTGGTGTCGCGGCCGCTGTCGGTCCAGGACGTCGAGTTCGACGGCGACCTGTGGTTCTTCGTCGACCGCGAGGCCGACCTGCTCACCCAGATCCAGACCAACCCCCAGGTCAACGTGGCCCTGCAGGGCGAGCGCGCCTGGGTCTCGCTCGCCGGCGCCGCCGCACCGGTCGACGACCCGGCGCGGGCCGACGAGCTGTGGAACGACGTGGTGGCCGCCTGGTTCGCCGCCGAGGGCTCCACCAGCACCGACGAGAAGCAGCCCGGCCCCGCCGACCTGGGTGCGGTCCTGGTCAAGGTCGACGGCGACACCGCCGAGTACTGGGAGGGCGGCGGACGGGTCCGCACCGTCGTGTCGCTGCTCAAGGCCCGGCTCACCGGCAGCGACGCCCCGCAGGGCGAGAACGAGGTCGTCGACCTCCCGTGAGCCGCCACCACGTCATCTACGGAGCGGGTGCTGTCGGCGGGGTGGTGGGCGGGCTGCTGCACCGCGCCGGCCACCGCGTCACCCTCATCGCCCGCGGCGAGCACCTCGAGGCCATCCGCAGCCACGGCCTGCACCTGGTCACCCCGCACCTGGACGAGACCCTGGACGTCCCCGCCGTCGAGGGGCCGGAGGAGATCGACTTCACCGGCGAGGAGGTCGTCCACGTCGCGGTGAAGAGCGACGCCACCGCCACCGTGCTCGGACGCCTGCACGCCGCCGCGCCGACCCGGACCGCGGTGGTCTGCCTGCAGAACGGGGTGCACAACGAGCGGGCCGCCCTGCGCTGGTTCGGCACCGTGCTCGGCGTCTGCGTGATGCTGCCCGCCACCCACCTGTCCCCGGGCGAGGTGTCGGCCGGCTCGGAGAACGTCCCGGCGGTCCTCGACATCGGCCGGGTGCCGGCGCCGCCCGACGGTCGGGTCGACCCGCTCGCCGAGGAGGTGGCCGCCGCCTACACCAGCGCCGGCATCGTCTCCGAGCCGCGGGCCGACATCATGGCCTGGAAGTACCGCAAGCTCGTCTCCAACCTCGGCAACGCCGTGGACGCCGCCTGCCGGCAGGACGACGACGCGAAGGAGCTCGCCCGCCGGGTCCGGGCCGAGGGCGAGGAGGTGCTCGCCGCGGCCGGGATCGAGGTGGTGCCGGCCGAGACCGACCGGGAGCGCCGTGGCGACCTGCTGCGCACCACCCAGCGCGGACCCGGCAGCTCCACCTACCAGAGCCTGGCCCGCCGCACCGGCTCGCTGGAGGTGGACTGGCTGAACGGCGAGATCGTCTCGCTGGCGCACGGGCTGGGCCGGGAGGCCCCGGCCAACGACCTGCTCCGCCGGGTGGCCAACGGCCTGGTCGACGGCGAACCGCGCAGCGTCGCGGCCCGCGACCTGCTGGACCGGCTCGACCGCGCCTGACCCCGCCACGCCCGGCCCGCCGGCTTGGGTGCGGCGGTCGGTTGGGGGACACTGTCGAGGATCTGCCACCGCGGTGGCTACCGACGGAGCGGAGGGTGGGGCATGGCGGGGCAGCAGCCAGCGATGCCGCACGCCGGCGGCTGGCTCGGCCGCCACCTGCTCACCGACCTGCTGCACCAGACCGCGCACCGGTCGATCTTCCGCGCGGTCGAGGACGGTGACGGACGGGTCGGGCTGCTGCTCGTGCTGGACCCGCGGCTGTCGGCCGTCCCGCACCTGCCGGCGGTGTTCGACGCCCGGATGCGCCAGGCGGCCGGCGTGCTCGAGCGGCACGTGGTCGCGCTGCGCCACTGGGACGAGACCGACGGCCTGCTGCACGCCGAGCTGGGCGTGGTGGCCGGGACGGGTCTGCGCACCCTGCTCGAGCACGAGCCGATGCCGGTGCCGCACGCCCTCGACCTGGCCGCCCGGCTCGCCGACGCCCTCGAGGCCGCGCACGCCCGCGGCCTGCCCCACCTCGGGATGAGTCCCTCCACCGTGGTCGTCGACCCGCAGGGTCGTCCGGTGCTGACCGACCTCGGCGTCGCCGCGGCGCTGGTCCAGGCCGGCGTCCGGCCCGACCCCGACGAGGCGCGCTGGGTCGCACCGGAGGTGCTCGACGGCGCCCTCGCCGGCGGCTGGACGCCCCGGGCCGGGCAGCGGGCGGACGTCTGGTCGCTGGCGGCGCTGCTGCACGACTGCCTCACCGGGCTGGGCGCGGCGGCCCGCCCGCT
>NZ_QPKK01000202.1 GCF_003344635.1 Desertihabitans aurantiacus | reverse complement strand
CGGCCAGCCTGCGGGCGGCCAGCCCGCGCAGCACCGCCAGCTGGCGGACGTCGGAGGTGCACAGCACCGCGGTCGCGCCGGCGGCCACCGCGTCCAGGGCGGCCGGCACCCCGTCGGCCGGGTCGGGCCCGGTCCGCAGCCGCCGCACCGTCACACCGGACAGGGCGCGCTCCAGGTCGTCCCCGCGCCGGTGCTCGCCGTAGGAGGTCTCGGCCGAGGCGCCGAGCAGCACCACGTCGCGGTGACCCAGCGCCACCACCCGCTCGGCCAGCAGCCGGCCGTGCCACTCCTCGTCGTAGGACTCGGCGTGGATCCGCGGGCTCGCCTCCGGACGTCCGACCCGCACCATCGGCACCTCGGCGGCGAACGGCTCGAGCCGGGCCGAGTCCACGCCGCCGGTGGCGACCAGCAGCCCGGCCACCCGCATGCCGAGCAGCCGGCGCAGCGCCAGCACCTGGCGCTCCCCCTCCGGGTCGGCACCGATGGTGACGGTGACCAGCTCCAGCCCGGCCGCGGCGGCGGCCAGCTCGAGGGAGGAGAAGAGCTGGCCGTAGACGGGGTTGGCGGCGTCACGCAGCATCAGCCCGATCGCCCCGCCGCGGGCACCCGAGGCCAGCTCGGTGGCCATCAGGTTGGGCACGTAGCCCAGCTGCTCGGCGGCCCGCTGCACCCGTTCGCGGGTGCTGGCCGCGATCCGGCCCTGCCCGCGCAGCGCCCGGGTGGCGGTGGCGCGGGAGACGCCGACGGCCCGGGCGACGTCCTCGATCCGCACCCCGAGGGCGCCCTGGTCAGCCACGGGCGGTCCCCGCCGGCCGGCGGCGGTAGACCGCCCACAGCACCAGGCCCTGGACCACCATCAGCAGCACCGTGTAGACGAAGGTGATCCCCATCGACTGCACCGCCGACTCGCCCTCGGTGGACTGCTTGATCGCGATCCCCAGCGGCTCGAAGAGCGGGTGGTAGAGGAACACGGCGGCATCGTAGTCATCGAGCAGGCTGGTGAAGTTGAGCGCGGCGACGGCCGCCATGGTGGGCGCGATGAACGGCACCACGACCCGGCGGACGGTGGTCAGCTGGCCGGCGCCGAGGATGCGGGCGGCGTCGTCGACCTCGTCCGGGACGGCGGCGAAGGCGGCCTTGAGCAGCCGCAGCGTGAAGGGGATCTTCACCACCACGTAGGCCACCCCGAGCAGCACCACGGTCCCGGTGAGCACCTGCTGGGCGACCAGCAGCCGCGGCCGGTCGAAGGTCATCACCAGACCGAGGGCGATGAGGATGGTGGGCAGGATCCACGGCAGGTGCAGCACGTACTCCAGGGCCGAGGCCATCCAGCTGCGCCAGCGGCTCAGCAGCCGGGCGACCAGCACCATCGCGAGCACGACCACCACCGAGGCCAGCCCCGAGTAGACCACCGAGACCACGAACGGGGCGAGGGCGCCGGCGTCGGTGAGCACCGTCACCCAGTGCTCGAGGGTGAGATCGCCCAGACCGATCGAGCCAGCCATCACCGCACGCGGGTCGACGAAGGAGAAGACCACCGCGCACAGCACCGGCACCACGTAGACCACCCACAGCAGCCAGGCCAGCACCTGCACCAGCACCGCGCCCCAGCGGGTGCGGAACGGCTGCGGGGTGATCGGGGTGGCGACCTTGGCCACCGCGAAGTAGGTGCCGCCGCGCTCGACCCGGTTCATCAGCGCGAGCAGGACGATGGTGGCCAGGCCGAGCAGGATCGCCAGCAGCGCGGCCACGTCGCGTGAGCTCTCCGAGCGGGCGAAGGTGAGGATCATCGGCGCGACGGTCTGGAAGTCGCGCCCACCCAGCACCAGCGGGGCGGTGAGCGCGCCGAGACCGGTGAGGAAGGTCAGCACCGTGACGGCGAAGATCATCGGCCGCAGGCTGGGCAGCACCACCCGGCGCAGCACCGTCGTCGGCGAGGCGCCCATCAGCCGGGCGGCCTCGACCGACTGGGCGTCGATACCCGCGAGCGCGGCGGAGAGGAAGAGCATGTGGTTGGTGGTGGTGGCGAAGGTCATCACCAGCACCACCGCGACGAACCCGGAGAACCAGTCGCGGTCGAGGTCGGGGTACCACCGCGCCAGCGCGTTGGTGACGAACCCGTAGCGGCCGTAGATGAAGCTGTAGCCGGCGGCCAGCACGATTCCGCCGTAGACGAAGGTGGTGGCGTAGCCCAGCCACAGCACCCGGCGGGCGCGGACGCGGAACCAGCCGGTGACCAGCACGATGAACACCCCGACCACGTTGACCGTCACGGCCAGGGTGGCCGCCAGCAGCACGCTGTGGCCGAGGGAGCGCAGCGCCCGCTCGCTGGAGAGCAGCCGCTCGAAGGCGCTGAGGCTGAGCCGGCCGTCGGGGGCGAAGGTGGCCTGCAGCAGGGTGACGTTGGGCAGCACGAGGAAGGCCGCGGCGAACCACAGCGTGGCGACCAGGACGACCACACCGAGCGGGGAGCCGAGCACGCGCCGGGTGCTGCCGCGGCCCCGGCGCACCCGGCGCGGGCCGGCGGGCCGGACCGGGGTGAGGGTGTCGGTGCTCACCGCGCCGCCCCGAACCGGTGCACGCGGTGGGCGTCCAGACCGACGGTCACCGGGTCGCCGAGGGCGAGGTCGACCGCCGCCGCGCTGGGCACCGCGGCCAGCAGCGGGTCACCGGCCAGCTCGAGCCCGACCATGGTGGACGGGCCCCGGTAGGCCAGCGTGCGCACCACCGCCGGGGCGCCGCCGTCGACGGCGAGCCGGACGTGCTCCGGGCGCACCCAGACCTCCCCGTCTCCAGCAAGCCCGTCACCGTCCAGCCCGGCCAGCAGCCGGCGCTGGGCGTCGGTGAGCCGGGTCGCCTCGCCGACGAAGTCGCACACCTGCGCGGTCGCCGGCTGCTCGTAGACCTCGCGCGGGGTGCCGACCTGGGCCAGCCGTCCCTCCGACAGCACCGCGATCCGGTCGCTGAGGGCCAGCGCCTCCTCCTGGTCGTGGGTGACGTAGACGGTGGTGATGCCGACCTCGCGCTGCAGCCGTTGCAGCTCCCCGCGCAGCTGCACCCGCAGCTTGGCGTCCAGGTTGGACAGCGGCTCGTCCAGCAGCAGGATCCGTGGCCGCAGCACCAGCGCACGGGCGATCGCCACCCGCTGCTGCTGCCCGCCCGACAGCTCGGCGACGCCGCGCCGCAGCTGCTCGGGACGCAGCCCGACCTGCTCGGCGACCCGGTCGACGCGTTCGCGCTGCTCGGCCCTGGCGACCCGCTGCACCGACAGCCCGAAGGCGATGTTCTCGGCCACCGTCATGCTGGGGAACAGCGCGTAGCTCTGGAAGACCATGCCGACGCCGCGCCGCTCGCTGGGGACGTCGGTGACGTCGCGGCCGTCCACGTGCACCCGGCCGCTGGTGGGCTGGACGAACCCGGCCAGCGCCCGCAGCGCGGTGGTCTTGCCGCAGCCGGACGGGCCGAGCAGGGTGAAGAACTCGCCCTCGGCCACCTCCAGGTCGAGCCCGTGCAGGGCGACGGAGTCGTCGTAGGCGACGCGCAGCGCGTCGAACCGGATCATCGGTCCTCCTGGGACGGGGAACGGCGGCCGGAATGGGCGTCCGGCCGCCGTCGGGGCGGGTCAGGGCAGGTACTCCAGCTCGATCCGCTCGACCCACTCGCCGATGTGCTCGCGCACCACGGCGTAGTCGATGTCGGCGCGCTGGACCGAGCCGACCAGCTCGACGACCTCGGGGTTGGCCTGCTCGGCGGCGACCTCGTTGACCGGCATCGCGTCGAACTCCTGGGCGAAGGCGCCCTGCACCTCCGCGCTGCCGAACCAGTCGATGAACTCCGCGGCGCGCTGCTCCTGGTCGGTACCGGCGATGATGCCGATCTGCTCGGTGACGTAGGGCACTCCGGAGGCCGACGGGACGACGGCGGTCTGCGTGCCGTACTCCTCGTCCCGGGAGAACACGCTGCCGCTGGGGATCACGCCGTAGTCGACCTCGGCCCGGTCGAAGCGGGCGTAGAGGTCGGTGCCCTCCACGGCGGGGTTGCCGTTGGCGAAGTAGGCCTCGACCGCGGCCCAGCCCTCGTCGGAGACCTGGCCCTGCTCATCGGTGTAGGGCGCCAGGATGCCGGCGACCACCAGCTGCGGGGTGGCCTGGCCGAGGGAGGTGTTGACCTCGTAGCGGCCCTGGAACCGGGGGTCGCTCCACAGCTGGCTGACGTCGGTCGGCACGTCGGTGACCCGCGCGCTGTCGTAGGCCATGACGATGGCCTGGTCGACCAGCGGCCAGTAGGCGCCGTCGACCGGGTCGCCGGCCTCCTGCGGCACCTCCCCGGACCAGGTGGGCTCGTGGGCGGTGATCGCCTGCTCGGCCTTGAGCTGCTCGAAGTACATGGTGTTGAGGCCGTAGACCACGTCACCGACCGGGTTGTTGACCTCGGCGATGATCCGGTTGGTCAGGTCGGCCCCGCCGAGCCCGACGATCTCGATGTCGAACCCGGCCTCGGCGGCCTGCTCGGTCACCCACTCGCCGCGGCCGTCGGAGTTGGAGTTCGTGTAGACCACCAGCGGCCCGCCGTCGGCCGGCGCTCCCTCACCCTCCGGCGCGGCCGCACCGCCGCCGCAGGCCGTCAGCGCGGCCAGCACCGTGCCGGCCAGCAGCAGGGCCGCCGGCTGGCGCAGCCCGAGCCCGATCCGTCGTTCCATCGCTGTCTCTCTCCCTGCGACCCGGGGGTCGCCTCGCCTCCTCGGAGGCCGCGTCACCAGTGGTGCGGTCGCGCGACCGCACGCACTGTAGACCGCTCCCGGTGAACGGCGGGACCGACCCCGGTGAACGGCGGGTGCCGGCCCGGAACAACCTTCGTGACGGGCGGTCCGACGGCCGGGCGGACGGTCAGGCGGACGGGCCGAAGGCGTAGCAGGCCACCGCCGCCGCGGCCGCCACGTTGAGCGAGTCGATGCCGCGCGCCATCGGGATCCGCGCCACCACGTCGGCCTGCTCGACCCAGCGCCGCGACAGCCCGTCGCCCTCGGTGCCCAGCAGCAGGGCGACCCGCCGCCCCGGGTCGGCGGCGGCCTCGGCAGCCACCTCGGACAGGTCGCGGGCGTCCTCGGAGAGCGCGAGCGCGACCGTCCAGAACCCGGCCGCCCGCAGCGTCGGCACCGCCTCGGCCCAGTCCTCCAGCCGGGCCCAGGGCAGCGAGAACACCGCGCCCATGCTCACCTTGACCGAGCGCCGGTACAGCGGGTCGGCGGCCCGGGGCGCGAGCAGGCAGCCGTCGAAGCCGAGCCCCGCGGCGCTGCGCAGGATGGCGCCGACGTTGGTGTGGTCGACGACGTCCTCGCAGACCACCAGCCGGCGCAGCGCCAGCAGGTCGGCCACGGTGTGGCGCTGCTGGCGGTGCAGCGAGGCCAGCGCCCCGCGGTGCACGTGGAAGCCGGTGACCTGCTCGGCGAGCGCCTCGCCGACGACGTACACCTCGACGTCGGGGTGGTCGGCCAGCAGGTCGGCCAGCCCCGCCAGCCAGCGCTCGGCGAGCAGGAAGGAACGGGGACGGTAGCCGGCCTCCAGCGCCCGGCGGATGACCTTCTCCCCCTCGGCGATGAACAGCCCCTGCTCGGTCTCCAGGTGCCGGCGCAGCGACACGTCGCGGAGCCGGACGTAGTCGGCCAGCCGCTCGTCCGCGGGGTCGTCGACGGGGACCAGTCGGGCCATCGGCGACTCAGGCGGGACGGCCGGCGCGCGGACGTGCCCACCACACCGCCACGCCCGCCAGCACCAGCGCGACGAGCAGCTGCAGCCACCAGCCGGCCGGCCAGAGCGCGGCGACGACGGCGACCAGCGCGACCGCGGCCGCCACCGGCAGCAGCCGTCGGTCCGCCACCACCAGCCGGGCGGCGGCGACCAGCGCGGCCAGCGCCAGCCACAGCAACCAGGGGTGGTCGCCGAGGAAGTCGTTGAGGTTGACCGGCATCAGCGGGCCGTCGCCGACCAGCGGCCACGCTCCTGGCGCAGCACGAGGTCGATCTCGAAGGTCTCGCTCATCGCCTGCTCGGTCAGGGTCTCGGCCAGCGGACCGGCCGCCACCACCCGGCCGTGCTTGAGCAGCAGGGCGTGGGTGATCCCGGCCGGGATCTCCTCGACGTGGTGGGTGACCATCACGGTGGCCGGCGCCGTCGGGCTCGAGGTCAGCTCGCTCAGCGTGCGCACCAGCGACTCCCGCCCGGTGAGGTCGAGACCGGCGGCCGGCTCGTCCAGCAGCAGCAGCTCGGGGTCGGTCATCAGCGCCCGGGCGATCTGCACCCGCTTGCGCTCGCCCTCGCTCAGCGTGCCGAAGGTGCGCTCGGCCAGGTGGCCGACCCGCAGCTGGGTCAGCAGCTCGTCGGCGCGCTCGTGGTCGAGGGCGTCGTACTCCTCCCGCCAGCGCCCGAGCACGGCGTAGGAGGCCGAGACCACCACGTCGTGCACGCTCTCCGAGCGCGGCACCCGCTCGGCCAGCACGGCGGAGGTGACGCCGATCCGCGGCCGCAGCTCGAAGACGTCCACCATCCCGAGCAGCTCCCCGAGGATCTCCGCCACCCCGGCGGTGGGGTGCAGCTGGGCCGCCAGCACCTGCAGCAAGGTCGTCTTGCCGGCCCCGTTCGGGCCGATCACCACCCACCGGTCGGCCTCGTCCACGGTCCAGGTGATGTCGTCGACCAGGGTGGCCGTGCCACGCCGGATCGTCACGCCTGCCAGGTCCGCCACTGCCGCCATGGGCACGAACCTACAAGATCGGCAGCGGCTCCCGGGCCGGGTCGTTCGCCTACAGTGGCCCGATGCCGCGTCTCGCCGCGATCGCTCTGGCCACCCACCTCAACACCCTCCAGCACACCCCGCTGAGCGCCGAGGTCGCGGCCTCCCAGATCGCCCACGGCGACGTCGCCCACCACGTGGTCGACGCCGAGGGCCTGCTCGGGCTCGACCCCCTGCGGGCCACCGACCTGCTCGACGCGCTGCGCGCCGTCCAGCTGCTGGCGCCGGGCTCCTGGCTGCTGGCGCTGCCCCGGCCGGGGGCGCTCGGGGTGCTCCGCGGGCCGGTCCAGCTCAACCAGGCCGCGCTGGAGGCCGGGGCCGCGGTGGTGCACGAGGGCGGGGTGTGCGCCTTCGTGCCGCACCGCGTCGGGCCGGCGGTGCAGTGGCGGGTGCTGGCGGCGCACCG
>NZ_QPKK01000201.1 GCF_003344635.1 Desertihabitans aurantiacus | reverse complement strand
CGCTCCCGGTCGGGGGCGGGGGCCGCGTCCGGGGTCACGGCACGCAGGGGATGACCGAGAACGCCGCGGTGATGGCGGCGGCCATCAGCCGCTCACCGGTGGCCATCCGGTCGGCGTGGCGGGCGATCTCGGCCTTGAGCTGGGCGTCGCAGGCGCAGTCGAAGTAGCCGCGCTCGCGGTAGCAGAGGTCGTGGCGCATGCACAGCGTGTCGAGGGTGTCGACCGGCTCGCCCGAGCCGTGGCCCGGCCCGCACCAGTTGCCCCACACCGGGATGCCGTCGGCGGTGCGCAGCTCGCCCGCGGAGGTGGCGGCGCCGATCCGACCGGCGGCCGGCACCAGGCGTCCGGCCTCGAGCACCTCCGGGGACGCGCCGGCGGCCGCGGCGGCCTCGGCGTCGAAGACGGGCCGGCCGTCGGCATCGGTGGTGGTGTAGCGGGTGACCTCCTCGGCGAGGGCGGTGAAGTCGTCGGGCTCCTCGGCCGCGGCGGGGCCGGTGCTGAGCGGGAGCAGGGCGAGGGCGGTCAGGCAGGCGAGCAGGGTCAGCAGCTGGCGCCGGAGGAGGGTGGGCGACACGGTGGGTCCTGTCCTGGGGGGTGGGGACATGTCGACCCTAACCAGGCCGACCGACGTCCCGACACCCCTGCACCGGAACCGGTGATGATCAGTCCTCTCCGCCCGACCGTGATCATCCAGCGGAGATGATCAGCCGGCGGGGCGCTCAGTCCGCCCTGCGCAGCAGCTCCAGGGTGGCCTCCTCGATCGCCCGGCGCCGCTCGTCCTCGGTGGCGTAGTCGGCCTCGAGGACGGCCCTGGGCAGGGTCGTGCCGGACTCGTAGAGGCTGACCAGCCGCGGGTCGACGTAGGACGTGCGGGCCACCGTCGGCGTGTTGCCCAGCGCCTCGGCCACCATCGTCATCGCCTGCTTGACCGCCCGGGCCCGCGACCGCCTGCTCTCCCCCGCCTCCGTGGTCAGCGCGAGCATCTCGGCCGCGATCACCGTGCCGGCCCAGGTGCGCAGGTCCTTGGCCGAGATGTCGAGCCCGGTCTGCTCCTTGAGGTAGGCGTTGACGTCGGCGGAGTCGAGCGCGCTGAGCACCGCGGCGGCGCGGTACTCCAGCAGCCGGGGTCCGCCGCCGCGACGGCGTCGCATCCGGTTGAGGGCCTGCACCACGTCCGGGTCGTCGATCACCACGCTGTGCTGCACACCGGACTTGCCGGTGAAGCTCACCACCAGCGCCTCGCCCCTGGCCCGGACGTGGCGGCGCTCCAGGGTGGTCAGCCCGTAGCTGCCGTGCTTGTCGGCGTAGGCGTCGTTGCCGACGCGGAAGGCGCCGGAGTCGAGCAGCTTCACCGCCACCGCCGCGGCGTGCTCGCGGCTGGTGCCGGCGGCGCGGATGTGGGCCAGCACCGCCTCCCGCAGCCGGGGCAGCTCGACGGCGATCTCGACCACCCGCTCGTACTTGGCGAGGTTGCGCTGGCGGGTCCACTCCTCGTGGTACAGGTACTGCGTCCGGCCGGCGTCGTCCACCCCGGTGGCCTGCAGGTGGCCGTTCTCGATCGGGCAGATCCACACGTCGCGCCACGCGGGCGGGATGGCCAGGTGTGCGACCCGCTCCCGGGCCTCGCCGGTGATCGTCCGGCCGTGCTCGTCGAGGAAGACCCACCCCTTGCCGGCCCGTCGCCGGGTCCAGCCGGGCATCCGCGTCGAGACGCGCTTCAAGCGGGGCAACTGCGGCACCTCCGTGGTCGTCCACGCCCGGGTGCCCGGGCGCCTGCATCATTACCCAGGGTCCGGCAGATGTGTCACCGGCCGCCGGTGGCGTCCCGGCCGCGGACGGGAGGACGGTCATGGCGCCGACCCGGGGCCGCGCCGTGCGGGGTGGGCCCGTCGGCGCCTAGGGTTCGGGTCGAGCACCCACGACCCCAGCCGAAGGAACCCCCGATGCGTCGCCGTCTGGCAGCCCTCGCCGTCCTGCCTCTGCTCGCCTCCGCGGCAGCCTGCTCGCAGCAGCCCGCGACGACCGGCGAACCACCGGCCGGGGCCTCCCCGACGCCGTCCGCCGCGCCGACGGAGGAGGAGCTGCGGGGCCAGCTGCTCAGCACCGACGCGCTGCCGACCGACGGCTGGACGAAGTCCGCCAGCGCCCGGCCGTTGATCCCCCTCGACACCGGCGACCCCTGCACCGGCGACCCGACCGCCCTGGACGAGGCGACGTCCACCGGCAGCGCCGCCCCGGACCCCGCGGTCAGCGCGGCGTTCACCCGCAGCTTCGACCGGTCGGGCAGCGGGCCGACGGAGGACGTCGAGACGGTGATCGAGATCCTCGGCCTCGCGCCGGGGATCGGCGACGTGGTGGCCCAGCAGCGTGAGGCCTGGGGCGGGTGCACCGGTGAGCCGATCGAGGTCTCCTACCAGCCCGACGTCTCGGCCGAGCCGGTCGAGCTCGAGGCCGGGGTCAGCGCGCCCGCCTGCGTCCAGGTCGTCCAGGGCGCCGGCGGGGCCACCGCGGTGGAGCGCTTCGGCCACTACTGCCTGGTCGAGCTGTCCGGGGACCGGGTCCTCTCGCTGTACGTCGAAGCGGTCACCGACCCGGCCGAGGAGACCCCGGACGGTGAACGCCCCACCGTGCCGTCCGATGTCGAGGAGAACTTCCGCAGCTACCTCGACGCCGCCCTCACCGCCGCCGGCTGACCCGCGTCGCGCGCCCGGAGCACTCGCGCTTGGACAGGCTCAGCGCGCTCCTTGCGTCGCCGCGCGGGCGCAGACCCGCACCCCGCGCCCAGCCCCACCACAACGCCCTGAGCCTGTCGAAGCGTCGTCCTGAGCCTGTCGAAGGGGGCGATCCGCGCCGGATCAGCCGACGGTGACCTGCTGCTCGGCCTCGACGCCGTTCACCTCCACCCGGACGGTGGCCGTGCCCGGTTCGAGGGCGGTGAGCGTGCCGGTGGTGGGGTCGAGCTCGACCACGGCCGGCTCCGTGGACCCGGCCAGCCGGACGCCCTCGCCGCCCCAGGTGGCCGTCACCGGCCAGGCCACCGGCACCTCACGGGTGCCGTCCTGGGTGATCGTCGCCGCCACCTCGGCCTGCTCGCCCACCTCCAGCCCGGACGGCGCCGACAGCACCAACTCGTCGACCCGGGCGTGGGTCTGCACCTGCAGCCACCCGGTGCGGTCACCGAGGTCGGGGCTGAAGCCGACCACCCCCTTCCCGGGGTCGATCCCGAGCATCGACCAGCCGGTGAAGCCGCCCTCGTCCGGGGCCCCCGACGGGGACTTGCCGGAGTTGCCGTTGATGTAGCGGGTGACGCCGGCGACCGCGTCCACCGAGAAGGTGCCCACGTGCCCGCTGACCATCGCCGCGGACTTGCCGGCGGCGCGGAACTCCGTCAGCACCCGCTGCAGGGCGGCCGCCTCGACCCGGTCCCCCAGCTGGCTGGCCTGGTCGGGGTGCGGGTCGTCGACCGGGTGGTGGTCGACCACGACCACACCGGTGATCGAGCGGGTCTCCAGTGCGTCGTCGAGCAGCCGCTCCAGCTCGCGTAGCTGGGTGGTGTCGCCTCCCGGGTGCAGGGTGCCGCTCGAGGAGTCCAGGGTGATCACCCGGGTGCCGCCGAGATCGCGGCTGGTGGTGGTCTCGCCGAAGTGCTGCTCGAACCGCTCGATGCCGCCACCCATGATCTCGTGGTTGCCCGGCACGTACACCCACGGCACCGCCCCGCCGACCTCCTCCTCCAGCACCTTCCGCGCCAGCGCGAAGTCGGCGTCGGAGGCCTCGTCGACCAGGTCGCCGGCCACCAGCAGCAGGTCGGGGCGCTCGGCCACGATCTCGCGCAGGGTCCGCCGGCCCGCCTGCACCAGCGCGCCGTCCTCCCCGTCACGGGCCACGAACTGGGTGTCGCTCATCACCGCGATGCGCTGCGGGCGGTCGTCCACGTCGCCCTGGGTGAGGACGGCCGGGTCGATCCGGCGGGGACGCTCGGGCTGCTCGACGGCGACCGGCACCTGGGCGTCCAGCCCGGCGAGCACCACCCGGTCGGTGTAGCTGGCCGCGGCGCGGGTCTCCATCAGCCGGATCGCGGTGATCGTCAGCGGGTAGGCGGTGCCGGCGGGCACCGGGAAGGTGATCTGGCGCCACCCCGTCCAGCTGACCAGCGGACCGTCGAGGTTGGTCGAGGTGCCGTCGCCGCGGGTCACCTGCAGCCGCGGCCACTGCCCCTGGCCGTTGCCGTGCACCCACAGGGTGAAGGAGTGCGGCTGGCCGTCGACCTCGACCGGGGCCGGCGGCACCGCGTAGGCGCCACGGGTGGCGGTGCTGGTGGTGAAGTCCATCTCGACCGCGAGCCCGGCGCTGCCGTCCGGACCGTCGGCGGGCGCCAGGCTGACCGGGGCGCGGGCCGACCCGGGCTCCCACGCGGCGGCGTCGGCGAAGTCGGCGACCGTCTCGGTCTGGTAGCCGATGGTCACCGGCACCCGGACCTCGTGCCCGAGCACCTCCAGGGTGATCTCAGCCGCGCCGCTGGCCACGGTGGAGGTCACCTCCAACGTGGCGGGCCCCGACGGGCGCACCTCGGCGCCGCCCTCGACCCGGACCGTGACGTCGCGGGTCTCCACCGGCACCCGGTGCCCGTCGGCGTCGACCGCGGTCAGCGAGAGCGGCACGGCGGCCGCACCCGGCTCCCCCTCGGGCAGCGCGAGCAGCGGCGCGGACGGCTCCAGCCCGACCATCTCCTGGTGCACCGTCAGCGGGATGCGCTCGCTGGTGCGCCCGCCGGGGAGCCGGCCGTCGAAGGTCACCTGCCCGGTGCCTGGGGCGACCCCGCGCACCACCACCGCCTGCTGGCCCGGCACCGGCGCGTCGGTCGTGCCGTCGACGGCCAGCAGCGAGCGCGGCGCGGCGGTGAACCGGCCGCGTGCATCGACCGCGGCGTCGTCGGCGTCGAGTCCGCTGGCCACCACGGTGCGCGACAGCCCGGGTAGCAGGGCGTCCGCGCCGGGGGCGTCGAGGCCCACCGGCGGGTCGAGCAGCGGTCGTGCCAGCACGTCGTCGGGCTCGCCGGTGGCGCTGGAGCGGAACACCAGCGCGTTCGCGTCCAGCCGCTCGCTGCCGTCGGAGGGCCGGTTGACCAGCCGCAGGTCGCGCTCGCCGGCGGGGCGGGCCACCATCGCGGTGGAACCGCCACCGTCGAGGTTGACCGCGTTCCAGGCGCCGAGGTCGTCCAGCAGCGCGGCCAGCTCCTGCAGCGTCATGCCGTGCGCGTCGGCCTGGCGGCCGTCGACCGCCACCACCCACAGCCGGGTGCCGTCCTCCGACACCCCGACCGCGGTCCGGGCCGCGGTGGCCTGGTCGACATCGGTCACCTCACCGTCGACCAGCAACCGCTGCGCCCCGCCCACGGCGAGGTCGACGTCGGCGCTGGCCTCCAGGCTCACCTGCACCGGCTGCCCGGCCTCGACGCCGGCCAGCCGCGCGGCCGCCGCCCCGCGTCCCACCAGCACGCTGGTGCCCTCGGCCAGCGGCTCGGCGAGCGCGGCGGCGTCCAGCACCCGGGTGACGCTGCCGTCGACGACCTCGACCGCGCGGACGCCCTCACCCGCGGTCAGCAGCGAGCCCACCGGGTGGGCGCCCCAGACCGGGGTGAACAGCGCGAGCTGGTCGCTCCGCCAGGACGGGGAGTTGACCGCGGGCACGTCCAGCTCGACCCCGTCGACGTGCACCGCTGCCGCCGACATCAGCTGCTGCACCGCCGCCTTCTGGCCGGTGACGGTGAGGCTCTCGCGGGGCTCCGGGGCGGCGGTGCGCAGCCCGCCGGTCGAGGAGACGTTGGTGCCGACCGGGGCGCCGGAGGCGTTGATGTCGAAGTAGTCCCCGTTCACCGCGGCCACCGCGCCGGCCTCCGCGGCCAGCTCGCTGACGGTCTGGTTGGACGCCGACACGGTGCCGCCGTCGACCACGTCCAGCGACAGCGACGGGGTGTCGAGATCTGCCGTCATCACGTGGCCGGTCACCCAGCCCTGCGGCTGCAACCGCTGGAAGGAGGTGATCGCCAGCCCGGGCGCCACGTCGTGCGTGGCCTGCTGCAGCAGCGTCGAGCTCGATCCCGTCAGCTCCGGACGGCCGTGGTCGTCGGCGGTGGCGGGCAGCAGGCCTACCGTCAGGGCGAGGGGCAGCAGGGCCGCCGCGAACGCGGTCAGCCGCGCCCGGGCGCTCGCGGGTGGGCGGGGCGCGGCGGCGAGGTGGGAGGAGGTCATGGCAGGTCCTTCACCGGGGGCGGTCGGGGGCTCGACGAGCCTCCCACCCCGGCCGTGGTCCAGACCAGCCCCTCCGGCGCCGCAGCCGAGTGTTCACCCCGGAGTCACCCCGATGGCCACGACCGATCGCCGGCTGGCGCAGTGATCCTGCGCCAGGGTGACGCGGAGCGGTGACGACACCCGCACAGCGGCGGGGCGACGGGTCCGGCGGAGGGGCACCCTGGCGGGAGATCCCTGTGCTCGCGACGGTCGACGGCTCCCGGAGCGCCGATGCTCCAGCCCTTCCCGGCGCCCGGCGGGCCGGGCGAGAATGGCCACGTGGATCCCAACCTCCCCCTCGACCACCGACTCGGCGGCCGGTTCGTCCGACTCGACCCGCTGACCGGCGCCGACTACGCCGAGCTGCACGACGCGATCGCGCGGCCGGAGGTGTTCGCGGGCGGCTACGGCGGCGGCAGCGCCGGACGCCCCGGCTCGGTGGAGCAGTTCGCCGCCTTCGCCCGCCGCTACCCCTGGGCCAGCGGTGGACGGACCTGGGTGATCCGGATCGTCGGCGGCCCCGACGACGGACGGGTGGTGGGCACGTCCTCCCTGGGCGACGTCGACCCGGCGAACCGGAAGGTGCACCTGGGCTGGACCGCCTACACCCCGGCGGTGTGGGGCACCGCGGTCAACCCCGAGTGCAAGCTGCTGCTGCTCGGCCACGCCTTCGACTCCGGGTTCGAGCGGGTGCACATCCAGACCGACGCGGTCAACGAGCGCTCGCGGAAGGCGGTGCTGGCCCTGGGCGCCACCCAGGAGGGGGTGCTGCGCCACCACGTGCTGCGGGCCGACGGCAGCTGGCGCGACACCGTGGTGTTCTCGATCCTCTCCGCGGAGTGGCCGGACGTGCGCCGGCGCCTGGTCGAGCGTCTGCGTTCGCTCGACCAGGCGCCGGTCCGTCTGC
>NZ_QPKK01000200.1 GCF_003344635.1 Desertihabitans aurantiacus | reverse complement strand
CCCGGGCAGCTGGGCGTCGACCATCCGGGCGCCGATCTGGTCCCACCAGCCGGTCGGGCGGGAGCGGGCCGCGCCGAGCCCGGTGCGGACCAGGTCGGTCAGCCAGAGCGCCAGCTCCTCGATCCCGGCGTCCATCAGCGCCAGCCGCTTCTCCAGCCGGGCCGCCTGCGCGGCCGGGTCGGGTGGGGCGGACGTGGGCTGCGCGGCCCGGGCGGCCCGCCGCGCGGACCACTCCGCGACCTCGGCCGGGGCGTCCCCGGTCTCCAGCGCACCACCGGGTTCCAGGGCCCCGTCGGACCACAGCAGCAGCAGCGCCAGCGCGTGCTTGCACGGGAATCGCCGGCTCGGGCACGAGCAGCGCCAGGCGGGCGTGGTGAGGTCGACGCTCACCTGGTAGGGGGTGGCGCCCGAGCCCTGGCAGCGCCCCCAGAGCAGGGTGTCGTTGGCGCCGCAGCCGCTCCAGGGGCCGGGACGGGCCAGCCTCCGGGCGGCGGCCAGCGACCCGGCGTCGGTCGCCGCGGCCTCGACCTGCGACCTGCTCCACCGCGCCACGTCTGCAGCGTAGTGACGCCTCCCGACGTGGCCGACGCGTCGGTGGGGCGACTTGCCGTGCTGAATCGATTGAGTAGCGTAGCCCCGGACGTACCCCGTACAGAGCCAGAGAGGTCCCTGCATGTCCGCACGCACGTTGCCCGGCCACACCGCCGCCGAGACCGGGCCGACCGACGAACTCAGGGTCGGCGTCATCGGCCTCGGCTTCGCCGGCACCACCCACCTCGACGCCTTCACCGCCCTGCCCGGCGCGCGCGTCGTCGCGCTGGCCGGTCAGGAGCCGGCCCGGCTGGCCGAGCTCGCCGACACCCGCGGTGTGGAGCACCGCTACGAGGACTGGCGCGAGCTGGTCGCCCGCGACGACCTCGACATCATCTCCATCGGCGTCCCCAACGACCTGCACCACCCGATCGCGATGGCCGCGCTGCAGGGCGGCCGGCACGTCTTCTGCGAGAAGCCGCTGGCCGTCACCGGCGCCCTGGCCGAGGAGATGGTGCAGGCCGCGCGCGAGGCCGACCGGGTGCTGGAGGTCGCCTACAACCACCGCCGCCGCGCCGACGTGCAGTGGCTGCGCCGCCACCTCGACAGCCGCCCCTTCGGCGACATCTACCACGCCCGCGCCAGCTGGCTGCGCCGCACCGGCATCCCCGGTCTGGGCTCCTGGTTCACCTCCAAGGCGACCGCCGGCGGTGGCCCGCTGATCGACCTGGGCTCCCACGTCCTCGACATCGCGCTGTTCCTGCTGGACGAGCCGAAGGTCACCAGCGTCTCCGCGGTGGCCTACAACCACCTCGGCTCGGCCGGACGCGGCGGCGGCGGAAAGGTCGCCTCCCAGCGGCTCGACTTCGACTTCGAGGTCGAGGACTTCGCCAGCGCGCTGTGCCGCCTCGACAACGGCGCCAGCCTGCAGCTGGAGGCGTCCTGGGCCTCCTACTCCAAGGCCCACGAGGACATCGAGGTGGACCTGCTCGGCGCGGTCGGCGGGGCCCGGCTGCACGTCGACAACTACTCCACCACCGACACCCTCACCGTCTACTCCGACGTCGCCGGGGCGCCCACCATCGCCAAGCCGCAGCTGCGCGATCCCGGCAAGCACCACCAGAGCGTGATCGCGGAGTTCCTCACCGCCATCGCCGTCGGGGCCGAGACCCCGGAGGGCCAGCCCCGCTACGAGGGCCACTACGGTGAGTTCGCCCTGCACCGCAGCCGCGTCGTCGACGCGATCTACCAGTCCGCCGCCGAGCGCCGAGAGGTCGAGGTCCCCCAGTGAACAAGCCCATCCGTGTCACCGTCTGGAACGAGTTCTTCCACGAGACCCGCGGGGACGAGACCGTCCTGCGCCACTACCCCGACGGCATCCACGCCGTCATCGCCGACGGGCTGCGCGAGCTCCTCGGCGACGACGTCGAGGTGCGCACCGCCACGCTGGCCGAGCCCGAGCACGGGCTGACCCCAGACGTCCTGGACAGCACCGACGTGCTGCTGTGGTGGGGCCACGCCAGGCACGCCGACGTCGAGGACGCGGTGGTCGAGCGGGTGCTGGCCGCCGTGCACGCCGGGATGGGCATCGGGGTGCTGCACTCGGGCCACTACTCCAAGATCTTCAAGCGGCTGATGGGCACCACCTGCTCGCTGAAGTGGCGCAACGAGCGCGACCGCGAGCTGGTCTGGACGATCGCCCCCGACCACCCGCTGGCCGAGGGGGTGCCCAACCCGATCCAGATCCCCGAGCAGGAGATGTACGGCGAGCTGTTCGACATCCCGACCCCGGACGAGCTGGTCTTCATCTCCTCCTTCTCCGGCGGCGAGGTGTTCCGCTCCGGGGCGACCTGGCGACGCGGTCTGGGCCGGGTGTTCTACTTCTCCCCCGGCGACCAGGACTACCCCGTCTACCACCACCCCGACGTCCGCCGGGTGCTGGCCAACGGGGTGCGCTGGGCCCGCCCGCAGGCCCCGCGCCGCGAGCTCACCGCCGACCACCACCCGCGCGACTGGTTCGTGCAGGGCTGAGCGGCCACCCACCGCCCACCCCGCCCGGTGCGGGGTGGGCGGTGCCGTCTCCGGCTCCGGGTGAGGGCCGTCGGTCTGGGTAGAGCACCGGTGTCCCCGCACCGAAGGAGCTGTCGTGCCCGACCCGTCCGAGTTCTGCCCCACCCGCGCCGTCGTCACCGCCGGCGACTCCGGCATCGGCCGTGCCACCGCCGTCGCCCTGGCCCTGGCCGGGATGGACGTCGGGCTCACCTGGCACACCGACGAGGAGGGTGCCGAGCAGACCGCGGAGGAGATCCGCGGGCACGGCCGGCAGGCTCATGTCGCCCGGCTCGACACCAGCGAGATCGAGACCTGCGGGGACGTCGTCGACGACCTCGCCGACCGTCTCGGCGGGATCGACGTGTTCGTCAACAACGCCGGCACCGGCGACTCCACCCCGTTCCTCGACGTCACCCTCGAGGCCTGGCGCCACGTGGTCGCCACCGACCTCGACGGCGCCTTCGTCTGCCTGCAGCGGGCGGCCCGGCACATGGTGCAGGCCGGCCGGGGCGGCCGGCTCATCGCCGTCACCAGCGTCCACGAGCACGCGCCCCGCGTGGGCTCCAGCGCTTACGACGCCGCCAAGCACGGCCTCGGCGGGCTGGTGAAGACCATGGCCATCGAGCTGGGCCGCCATGGCATCACGGCCAACTCCGTCGCCCCCGGCGAGATCGCCACCCCGATGACCGGGCAGACCGACACCGACCCGCGCGAGGAGGACCGTCCCGGGGTGCCGCTGGGACGTCCCGGCCACGCCTGGGAGATCGCCGACACCATCGCCTTCCTCGCCACCCGGGGGGCCGGCTACATCACCGGCGCCTCGCTGGTCGTCGACGGCGGGATGCTGCAGATGGGTCCGCAGGGCGGCTCCCACATCACCTCGCACGACTGGCGCGAGGTCTGAGCCTGCGGCTCAGGCGGCGCGGGCGAGCTCGCGGCGCTGGCGCCGGGAGGGCACCTCGGGGTCGACCGGAGCGCGTCCGCTGACGTCGAGGCGGGTGGCCCAGGCGAGCACCCCCAGCCCGCCGACGCTCAGCACGGCCGCCACCAGCGCCGGCGAGGCGAACCCGAATCCGGCGTCGATGGCCAGCCCGCCGAGCACCGCGCCGACCGCGTTCGCGCTGTTGAAGGCCGCCTGCATCGAGGCCGAGGCCATGCTCGCCCCGCCGCCGGCGGAGTGGATCGCGCGGCTGACGATGGAGGCGCTCATCACGAAGCCGAAGAAGGAGAACCCGAGGATGCCGAGGACGGCCGCCACCGGGTGCTCGGCCAGGGTGAAGAGCAGCACGAAGAGGACGCCCTGCCCGCCCAGCCCGAGGGCCAGCGTCCGCGGCACCGACCAGTCGGCGAGCCGGCCACCCAGCACGTTGCCGGCGGTGGCGCCGACGCCGAAGACGACCATCACCCACGGCACCGCGCCGGCGGCCAGACCCGTCACCTCGGTGAGCATCGGGGCGATGTAGCTGAGCACGGTGAAGGTGCCGGCGAAGCCGACCAGGGTGATGAGCAGGGTCATCCAGAGCTGACCGCGACCGAACGCGGCGAACTGCGTGCGCAGCCCGCCCTCGTTCTGCTCGACCCGTGGCACCGCCAGCGCGACCGCGACCACGGTGACGACGCCGATCAGCCCGATCAGGGCGAAGCTGAGCCGCCAGCCGAGCTGCTGGCCGAGGAAGGTGCCGGTGGGGACGCCGACGATGTTGGCGACCGTGAGCCCGGTGAAGACCAGCGCGGTGGCCCGGCCCTGGAAGCCGGGGGCGGCCAGCGTGCGGGCGACCACGGCGGCCGCGCCGAAGAAGGTGCCGTGGGCCAGCCCGTTGACCAGCCGGGCCGCCACCAGCGTCTCGAAGGTGGGTGCGGCGGCGGTGGCGACGTGGGCCAGCGTGAACAGCACCATGAGCGCGATCAGCACCCGCTTGCGCGACCAGCGGTGCGCCAGCGCGGTCAGGGTGGGGGCGCCGATGACGACGCCGAGGGCGTAGGCGGTGATCAACCAGCCGGCGGTGGGGATGTCGACACCGAAGGTCGCGGCCATCTCGGGCAGCAGACCCATCGAGAGGAACTCGGTGGTGCCGAACCCGAAGGCGCCGACAGCGAGGATCCAGACAGCGAGAGGCATGGGCGGGTCTTCCGGAGCAGGTGCAGGACGTCCGGACGCGCCGTCGCGTCTCGAGCCCCCAGTCTGCACCCCGGCACTGAATCGATCCAGGCGCGCTCTGCGCCGATCGCTGGTGACGCTGGTCACAGGTCGTGGCGCCGGCGCTTGACCCTGACGCGACGTCACGGTCTGTGCTGGGGCCATGCCTGTGATCGTCCTGGCCTACCTCGGCTCCCACTTCCTCAGCCTGCTCGGCAACAGCGTGCTCGCCGTCGCCCTGCCGCTGATCGTGCTGCAGACCACCGGCAGCCCGCTCGACGTCGGCATCATCTCCACCGCCACGGCCGTCCCGGCGGTGCTGGTCGGTCTGTTCGCCGGCGTGGTGCTGGACCGCATGAACCGGCGCACCTGCTCGGTGCTGGCCGATCTGATCTCGGCCGCGTCGGTGGCCGCCATCCCGCTGGCCGACCTGCTGTTCGGGCTCAACCTGTGGTGGCTGATCGGGCTGGCCGTCGTCGGCGCCTTCGGCGACGTCCCCGGTATGACGGCCCGGGAGGTGCTCGTCCCCGCGGTCGCCCGCCACACCGGGGTGCCGCTGGAGCGCCTGGTGGGGCTGCGGCAGTCGCTCACCTCGATGGCCCTCGTCGTCGGCCCGGCCGCCGCCGGCACCCTGCTGGTGCTGCTGGAGGGCACCACCGTGCTGCTGGTGACCGCCGCCACCTCCGCCCTCGCCGCCGTGCTCACCCTCGTCCTGCCGCACCGCTTCGGCCAGGTCGAGGCGGCCGGCGCCCCGCGCGGCTCGGTGTGGCAGCAGCTCACCGCGGGTGCCCGGGTGCTGCGCGGCAGCCGCTTCCTCACCGGGCTGGTCGGGCTGACCGTCGGTCTGGCGGTCGTGCTGGGCGGGGTGCAGGGCCTGGTGCTGCCGCTGTACTTCACCAGGGCGGGCCAGGAGGACCTGCTCGGCTTCGTGCTCACCGCGCTGGCGGTCGGGATGCTGGCCGGCACCGCCGGGTTCGCGGTGGTCGGCGCCCGGCTGCCGCGGCGGATCTGGCTGACCCTCGCCCTCATCGGCACCACCACCGGGTTCCTGCTCATCGCCACGCTGCTCTCCCCGGCGGTCGTCTTCGTCGGCGCCGTGCTGGTCGGGGTCGCCAACGCGCTGCTGGGCGCGACGGTGGGCGTGCTGCAGGCCGAACGGGTGCCCGACGAGGTGCGCGGCCGGGTGCTCAGCCTGCAGAACGCCGTCCTGCTGGTCGCCGCCCCCGCCGGGATCGCGCTGGCCGGGGTGGTCGCCGAGTACGGTTCCCCCGTCACCGCCGGGCTCGCGGTCAACGCGGTGTGGCTGGTCGTGCTCGCCGCCGTCCTGCTCTCGCGGGCGCTGGTCGACCTGGAGCCGAAGGAGCGGACCGTTGCGCAGCAGTGAGCTGGCCGCCCTGGCGGGCGTCACCGTCCGCACCCTGCGCCACTACCACCAGATCGGGCTGCTGGAGGAGCCCAGGCGCACGGCCGGCGGTTACCGCAGCTACGACGTCGGCCACCTGGTGCGGATCCTGCGGATCACCCGGCTGACCGCGCTCGGCGTCCCGCTCGCGGTGCTGCCCGAGGTGCTGGACGACCCCGAGGCCGCCGAGTCCCTGCTGGACGAGCTCGACCAGCAGGCTGCGGCCGAGATCGAGCGGCTGACCACCCGCCGGGCGGTGATCGCCGCCCTCCGCCACCACCGCGGGATGCCCGACCTGCCGCCGGTGCTGGCCGAGCTGGGCGTCGACCTGCGGGCCTCGGCCGAGGCCGTCCCCGAGCTGGCCCGCTACGAGCGCGAGCAGCTGGTGCTGCTCGCCCACGTCCTCGGCGAGACCGACTTCGCGACCGTCGCCCGGTCGCTGGCCCCGCTGATGGTCGGCGACCCGGCGGCGACGGAGCTGGTCCGGCGGCTCTCCCGGGTCGACCAGGACACCTCCGAGGCCGAGGTCGAGCGGCTCGCCGGGGACCTGGCCGACCACTACCGCCCGCTGCTCGCCCGCCTGGGGGACCTGCCCGCGGTCACCGACCCGGCGCAGCTGCTGACGGCCCACCTTCAGCAGAGCTACAACGAGCGGCAGCAGCAGGTGAACGAGCGTTTCGTCGAGCTGCTGCACCTGCCCGACGCCGTGGACGAGGACCTTCCTACGGATTAGAGGTATTTGCCTACAACCTGTAGGTTGGCCGTCGTGCCACGCCGACCCCTCTCCCCCGCCGCCGTCGTCGCCGAGGCGGCCGTCCTCGCCGACGCCGGAGGGCTCGAGGCGGTCACCGTCTCCGCGGTGGCCCGACGCCTCGGGGTGCAGCCGGCGAGCCTGTACTCCCACCTGCCCGGTCGGGATGCCCTGCTCGACGGCCTGACCGAGCTGGCGCTGGGCGAGCTGGCCGAGCGGGTGGCCGAGGCGGTCGCCGGACGGTCCGGGCACCCCGCGCTGGCCGCCCTGGCCGGCGCCCACCGCGGCTACGCCACCGAGCACCCGGGCCGGTGGGCCGCCCTGCAGCG
>NZ_QPKK01000020.1 GCF_003344635.1 Desertihabitans aurantiacus | reverse complement strand
CCGCCGTCGACGACGACCCGGCCGTGGTGTGGAACGCGGTCGAGGAGGACGCCCTCCGCGCCGGGATCGTGGCCGCGGTCACCGCCCAGCGCGACGGGCGCTGGGCCACCGCGCTGTGGCCGCTGGTCGGCGAGGTGCCGCGGGCCTGGCTGCCGCTGGTGCCGGTGGAGCTGCGCCAGCAGTACGTGCTCGCCTGGGTGGCCGGGCAGCGCACCGGCTACACCCTCGGCGCCGGACCGGTGCTGGCGGCCGTCCCCGGGCCATGGGACGAGCACTTCAGCCGCGCCCTGCTGCGCGCGCTGGCCCGGGCCGGTCCCGACTCCTTCGACCTGCCGCTGGGCCTGCTGGCCGACCGGCTGCACCCCGGGGTCGACGACGCACTGGCCGACCTCGGTGCGACCAAACCCCGGCTGACCGCCGTCGCCCAGCTGCGCCAGCACCTGTCCGTCCGCACGTCCGTCCGAGAGGCCTTCCGATGACCGAGACCCCACCGACCGGGACGCCCCCGACCGAGACGCCCCCGACCGAAACACCCCCGTCCGAGACCCTCCGCCCGCACGCCGAGCAGGCCTACGCCGACGAGCTCGCGGCCCTCGCCGCCGCCGACGACCGGCCGCGTCCGCCACGGTGGCGGCTCTCGCCGTGGGCGGTCACCACCTACCTGCTCGGCGGCCGGCTGCCCGACGGCACCGAGATCAGCGCCAAGTACGTCGGCTCGCGCCGGCTCGTCGAGATCGCCGTCGCCTCGCTCGCCACCGACCGGGCGCTGCTGCTGCTCGGCGTGCCCGGGACGGCCAAGAGCTGGGTGTCGGAGCACCTCGCCGCCGCCATCTCCGGCAACTCCGGGCTGGTGGTCCAGGGCACCGCCGGCACCCCGGAGGAGTCGCTGCGCTACGGCTGGAACTACGCCCGGCTGCTCGCCGAGGGCCCCAGCCGTGCCGCGCTGGTGCCCAGCCCGGTGATGCGGGCGATGGAGAGCGGCTCGCTGGTCCGGGTGGAGGAGCTGACCCGGATCCCGGCCGAGGTGCAGGACGCGCTGATCTCGCTGCTGTCGGAGAAGACGCTGCCGGTGCCCGAGCTCGACACCGAGGTGCAGGCCGTCCGCGGGTTCAACGTGGTCGCCACCGCCAACAACCGCGACAAGGGCGTCAACGAGCTGTCCTCCGCGCTGCGGCGCCGCTTCAACACCGTCGTGCTGCCGCTGCCGGACAGCCTCGCCGACGAGGTGCGGATCGTCGAGCAGCGGGTGGGCCAGGTCGGCCGTTCGCTGGAGCTGCCGACCGACCTGCAGGCCTCGACCGAGATCGAGCGGGTGGTGACGGTGTTCCGCGAGCTGCGCGGCGGCCTCACCCTGGACGGGCGCACCACGGTGAAGTCGCCATCGGCGACGCTGTCGACGGCCGAGGCGATCTCGGTGATGACCAACGGGGTGGCGCTGGCCGCCCACTTCGGCGACGGCCGGGTCCGCGCCGACGACGTCGCCGCCGCCCTGGTGGGCGCGGTGGTCAAGGACCCGGTGCAGGACCGGGTGGTGTGGCAGGAGTACCTGGAGACCGTCGTCAAGGACCGCCGCGAGTGGGCCGACCTGTACCGGGCCTGCCGGGAGCTGGGCTGAGCGTGCCGGCCGACCCCGACACGCCGACGCCGGAGGTGGCCGTCCTCGGCGTCCGCCACCACGGGCCCGGTTCGGCGCGCTCGGTGCTGCTGGCGCTGCAGGAGCTGCGACCCGACAGCGTGCTGGTCGAGGGCGTCCCCGAGCTCGACCCGGTGCTGCCGCTGCTGGCCGCCGAGCGGATGCGGCCGCCGGTGGCCGGGCTGGTGCACGGGGTGGAGCAGCGCGGCCGGGCGCTGTTCTACCCGATGGCCTCCTTCTCCCCGGAGTGGGTGGCGCTGCGCTGGGCGCTGGCGAACGGCATCCCGGCGCGGATGGCTGACCTGGCCGCCACCCACGTCCTCGCCCTGGAGGACGCGGGTGCGGAGGAGCCGGACGCCCTGCGGGCCCGGCCCGACGCCATCGGCACCCTCGCCGCGGCCGCCGGCTACGACGACCCCGAACGCTGGTGGGAGGACGCCGTCGAGCACCGCTCCACCTCCTCCCTGGCCCGGTTCGCCAGCATCACCGAGGCGATGGCGGCGGTCCGCGAGGGCCACGACCCGGTGGCGGCAGCGCTCGATGACGAGACCTCGGGGTGGACGCTGCAGAACGCCCGCCGGGAGGCCGCCATGCGCCAGGCCGTGCGTGCGGAGTGGAAGGCCGGACGTCCCCGTGTCGCCTTCGTCTGCGGCGCCTACCACGCCCCGGCGGTCGACCCCACCGGACGTCCCGCTGCCCCCGACGCCCGGCTGCTGACGAGGCTGCCACGGGTCAAGGTGGCCGCCACCTGGGTGCCCTGGACCACCGGCCGGCTGGCCCGCTCCAGCGGCTACGGCGCCGGGATCACCTCCCCGGGCTGGTACCAGCACCTCTTCGACAGCTGGCAGGACGAGGACGCCGCGGGCGAGGACGCCGCCAGCACCAGCTGGCTGGTGCATACCGCCCGGGCGCTGCGGGCCGAGGGCCTGGACGCCGCCCCCGCCTCTGTGGTCGAGGCCGTCCGGCTGGCCCGCACCCTGGCCGTCGTCCGCGGCCGGCCCTCGGTCGGGCTGGAGGAGCTGCTCGACGCCACCCAGACCGTGCTCTGCGGTGGGTCGGCGGTGCCGCTGCGGCTGGTGGGGGAGCGGCTGGTGGTCGGCCACCGTCTCGGCGAGGTGCCCGAGGACACCCCGATGGCTCCGGTCGCGGCCGACCTCGCCCGGCAGCAGAAGACGCTGCGGTTGCGGGTGTCGGCGGAGGAGAAGGTGGTCGAGCTCGACCTGCGGCGCGAGGCCGGACGGGCCCGCTCGGTGCTCTTCCACCGGCTCGGGGTGCTCGACGTCGACTGGGCCACCCGGGTGCGCGACGAGACCGGGCTCGGCACCTTCAAGGAGACCTGGTCGCTGACCTGGCGTCCCGAGCTCGCGGTGACGCTGGTGGAGGCCGGGCTGTACGGCACCACGGTCCGCGAGGCCGCCGCCGGCCGGCTGGCCGAGCGGGCCCGGGACGCCGACGGGCTGGACGTCCTGGCCGGGCTGGTCGAGCGGTGCCTGCTCGCCGAGCTCGACGAGGCGCTGCCCGCGGTGCTGACCCGGCTGGACGAGCAGGCCGCCTCCCACACCGACGTGGTCGGGCTGCTCCGCTCGGTGGAGCCGATGGCCCGCACCTGCCGCTACGGCGACGTCCGCGCCCTCGACGTCGCGCGGGTGGCCGACGTGCTGCTCACCGTGGTGCGCCGGGCCAGCGTCGGGCTGCGGGCCGCCTGCAGCGCGCTCGACGACGAGGCGGCCGCGCGGATGGTGGCGGCGATGGAGGCGACCGACGCCGGCGTCGGGCTGCTCGGCACCGATGAGCTGCTCGAGCCGTGGCGGCAGGCGCTGGCCGCGGTGGCCGCCGACGACCGGGTGCACGGCACGGTGGTCGGGCGGGCCAACCGGATGCTGCTCGACGTCGGCGTCCTCGACGCCGAGGAGGTGGCCCGGCGGGTGTCGCGCTGGCTGTCGGGTGGCACCGACCCGCTGGCCGCGGCCGGGTTCGTCGACGGGCTGCTCACCGGGGACGCGCTGCTGCTGCTCCACGAGCCGACCCTGCTGCGGCTGCTCGACGGCTGGCTGCGCTCGGTCGGCGGCGAGTCCTTCGACGCCCTGCTGCCGCTGCTGCGCCGCACCTTCGCCGGGTTCTCCGCCGCCGAGCGCCGCTCGATCGGGGAGACCCTGCGCTCCGGCGGCACCCCGCGCAGCCGGACCACCGAGATCGACCTGGAGCGGGCCCGGCCGGCAGTGGCCGCGCTGGCCCGGCTGCTCGGCCTGGCCGACGCCGGGACGGAGGAGGGATCGTGACCGAGGAGGAGGACCGGCTGCGGCGGTGGCGGCTGGTGCTGGGCGGGGAGGCCGCCGACGGCACCGGCGCCCGGCTGGAGGGTGACGACCTGGTGCGCGACCGGGCACTCGGCGACCTCTACGACGCCGAGCAGCGACCACGCCGCGGCGGGCTGGGGGCCTCGGCACCGTCGGTGGCCCGCTGGCTGGGCGACATCCGCAGCCACTTCCCGAGCCGGGTGGTGCAGGTGATGCAGGCCGACGCGATGGACCGGCTGGGGCTCAAGGGGCTGCTCGCCGAGCCGGAGATGCTGGCCGCGGTGCAGCCCGACATCGGGCTGGTCACCACCCTGATGGGGTTGCGCGGGGCGATCCCGGAGTCGTCGAAGGAGGCCGCCCGACAGGTGGTGCGCGCGGTCACCGACGAGCTCGAGGCCCGCCTCGCCCAGGCTCTGGTGCAGGCGGTGAGCGGCGCGCTGGACCGCTCGCGCCGGACCACCCGCCCGCGGGCCGCCGACATCGACTGGCCGCGGACGATCGCGGCGAACCTGCGCCACTACCAGCCCGAGCACGGCACCGTGGTGCCCGAGCGGCTGGTCGGCCACGCCCGGCGCCGCGGACAGGTGGAGCGCCACCTCATCCTGTGCATCGACCAGTCCGGCTCGATGGCCAGCTCGATCGTCTGGTCGGCGGTGTTCGGCTCGGTGCTCGCGTCGCTGCGGTCGGTGCGGACGTCGCTGGTGGTCTTCGACACCGAGGTGGTCGACCTCACCGAGGAGCTGGACGACCCGGTCGACGTGCTGTTCGGCATCCAGCTGGGCGGCGGCACCGACATCAACCGGGCGCTGGCCTACTGCCAGGAGCTCATCGAGGAGCCGGAGGAGACGGTGCTGGTGCTGCTCAGCGACCTGCTCGAGGGCGGGATCGCCGAGGAGATGCTGCGCCGGGCCCGCCAGGTGCACGACTCCGGCGCGGTGATGGTGGCGCTGCTCGCGCTCAGCGACGACGGCGCCCCCTACTACGACGCCGACCACGCCCGCGCGCTGGCCGAGCTGGGCGTCCCCGCCTTCGCCTGCACCCCCGACGTCTTCCCCGACCTGATGGCCGCCGCCATCCAGCGCCGCGACCTGGGGGAGTGGGCCGCCGAGCACGACATCGTCACCGCCGGCCCGACCGAGGAGCGGTGAGGACAGCCGCTCGGTGAGCGCGAGGGTGCGTCACGTGGCCGAAGCATCGTCAGGAGCTCGCGGGACCGCCGTTTCGAGGCGAACGGCTGACGGGGCCGATCGACACCGCGATCGGAGAAGTGACGCCGCGTGCCGCAAGCCTCAGGCCCTGGCTGGACCCTAGGTGGCCGGGCGGACCGGTCAGCCGTGCACGCTCAGCCGGTAGCGGGCGCTCAGGGCCCGCGGGGTGAGCTGGGAGTGCGGGAGCACGCCGGGGCCTGCGGCGCCGGTGCCGATGCCGTGCACGGCGAGCTGCAGACCCAGCACCAGCCGGTCGCTGGTCGGCAGCTCGTGCGGGTGTGCCGCGGCGTCCAGCTCGGCATCGTCCCAGGGTCGCAGCGAGACGTGCCCGTCGCCCTCGACCACGAGCCGGCGCCCGTCGGCGACCTGCAGCTCCAGCCGCCGGCAGCGGCGGACGCCGTTCTCCTGCGGCCGGGCGTAGGGCACCTGCCAGTCCTCGACCGTGCTCTCGTGCCAGCCCCAGCGGTTGCCCTGCCCGGTGTCGGGGTAGTCCTGGCCGGGCCCGGAGCCCAGCCACCGCAGCGGCCGGTCGGCCTGCTGGCCCGGCAGCTCCAGGTCGAGCCCGAAGCGGGCCCACGACCCGGTCCACCCGCCGAACGGGGCGGCGGCGACGTCGAGCACCAGACCCCCGGACCACCACCAGCGCAGCACCACGTCCACGCCGACGTCGCGCATCGGCGGGGCGACCCGCTGCCGCACCTCGAGCACGTCGTCGACCAGGCGGGCCGACAGCGTCCGGGTCGCCAGCTGGCGCAGCTCCATCGACTGCCAGTGGTCGGCGTCGGGGGTCTGCCCGAAGCGGATCATGTTGCGGCCGAGGTCGTTGTCGGTGGGCGCCCTCCACATGCCGACCCGGGGCCCGTGCACCGCCAGCCCGGAGAGCGTGGCGAGGGTGAACGCGTCCGGTCCGGGCCGGGTCGACAGCTCCGCCGCGCCGACCACCACCCGGCCCTCGCCGGCCACGTGCGCCGGGGCGTCCGGGACCGACGGCAGCGGCGGCGCGTCCTCGACGCGTGACTGCCCGAAGGCGATCTCGTGGCCCTCCTCCGCCCAGGCGGTGGCGACGGCCGTCTCGGCGGAGACGGTGACCACCCGGCCGGCGGGGCGGGCCCGGACGGGCAGCTCGACGGTGGCCTCCTCCCCGGGTGCCAGCACGGGGACGTCCAGGACGCCGGAGTCGCCGAGCCCGTCCGCACCGCTGGTCCGCCAGCAGAAGCGCAGCCCCGCGGTGCTGGCGACGTCGTAGCGGTTGGTGACCAGCACCGTGCCGCGGTCGGCGTCCACCTCCAGCCGCACCGGGGCGATCACCCGCCGGTAGTCCTCCAGGCCGGGACGCACCACCCGGTCGGAGCTGACCAGGCCGTCGGCGGCGAAGCTGCCGTCGTGCAGCGGCTCGCCGAAGTCGCCGCCGTAGGCGAGGAACCGGTGGCCGTCGTCGGTGGTGTGCCACAGGGTGTGGTCGCACCACTCCCAGACGAAACCGCCCTGCAGCCGGGGGTAGCGGTCGAACAGCTCCTCGTACTCGCTCAGCCCGCCCGGTCCGGTGCCCATCGCGTGGGCGTACTCGCAGAGGATGAACGGCTTCCCCGCGGTCTGCTGCTTGCCCTCGAGCTCGGCCTCCTCGGTGCCCGCGCCGATCTTCTCGACCCGCTCGACCGGGGTGTACATCAGCGAGTAGACGTCGGAGTAGGCGTAGGAGGGGTCGCGCTCGTAGTGCACCGGACGGGTCGGGTCAGCGGCCTTGATCCACTCGGTGCAGGCGGCCAGGTTGGCGCCCGGGCCGGACTCGTTGCCCAGCGACCAGAGCACCACGCAGGCGTGGTTGCGGTCGCGCTGCACCATCCGCGCGGTGCGGTCCAGCAGCGCGTCGCGCCAGGCCGGGTCGTCGCAGGGGTTGCGCCGGTAGTCGACCAGCACGAAGCCGTGGGACTCGATGTCGCCCTCCTCGACCACCCACAGCCCGAGCTCGTCGGCGAGGTCGAGCAGGTACGGGGTCGGCGGGTAGTGGGCGGTGCGGACCGCGTTGATGTTGGCCCGCTTCATCATCACCAGGTCGCGGCGCACCGCCTCGCGGGTGACGGTGCGTCCGGTCGAGGGGTCCTGGTCGTGCCGGTTGACGCCGCGGAAGCGGATCGGGACGCCGTTGGCCCGCAGCAGCCCGTCCTCGATGGTCACCCGACGGAAGCCGACCCGCAGCCGCGCCGTCTCCGTCGGCGTCGAGACCACCAGCTCGTGCAGCACGGGGTGCTCGGCGCTCCACGGCTCGACCGGGCCCACGTCGACCGGGCCACTGCCCTCCCGGTCGAGCAGGTCGAGCCCGGGCAGCGACCAGCGCACCGGGCCGGTCGAGGTGGCCCGGACGTCGATGCGGCCGTGCCCGGTGGCCGGGTCGTAGTCGGCGTCCACCTCCAGGTCGGCGAGGCCGTCGGGCGGGCAGGCGAGGAGGTCGACGTCGCGGAAGATGCCGGACAGCCACCACTGGTCCTGGTCCTCGACGTAGCTGCCCGCGGCCCACTGCACCACCCGCACCAGCAGCTCGTTCCCGGTGGCCCGCAGCCGCCCGGTCACGTCGAGCTCGTGGGTGAGCCGGCTCCCGCGCAGCGTGCCCAGCAGCTCCCGGTTGAGCCACACCTGGGCCAGGCAGTCGACCCCGTCGAAACGCAGCCGGGCACCGGCGTCGAACTCCGGGCCGGCGTCGAAGAGCAGCCGGTAGTCGCCCAGCGGGTTCTCCACCGGGACGTGCGGCGGGTCGACCGGGAAGGGGTACTTCGAGCTGGTGTAGAGCGGGGCGCCGAAGCCCTGCAGCTGCCAGCAGCCGGGGACGTCCACCGCGGCCCAGACCTGGTCGGTCTCCTCCCACGGCTGTTCCGGGGCGGCCGTGGCGACCGGGACCCAGCGCAGCTCCCAGCGCCCGTTCAGCGAGCGCACCGGGGCGTCGGTGGCGAACCGGGCGCGGGGCGGCAGCACCCCCTCGCTCGGGCCGGTGTCCTCCAGGACGGCGGTGAGCGCCGCGGTGTCGGTGGGCAGGTCCATCATCGATCCTCCGGTCGGGATGGCCAGCGGTGCGGACGGTACGGGCCGGCGTCGGGAAGGCGCTCCCGCAGGATCCGGACGTCCCAGGGGCCGAGGGTGAGGCTGCCGTCCTGCAGCCCGTCGTGGTCGAGGGGGAGCCAGCCCGGGTCGGGGACGCGGACTTCGGCCCCGCTCCAGTTGAAGACGAAGTGCGTCCGGCTGCGGCCGTCGGTGGCGGTGGCCGAGGCATGGGTGACCGAGGTCGCGGTGCCGGTGTCGAAGGTGGGCAGGCGGTGCTCGGCGGCGATCCGGGCGAACAGCGCGGCGGCGGTGTCGTCGTCGAGCACCGTGCCCACGACGGTGATCCGGCCCGGCCCCACCGCCCGGCTGGTGACGGCGGCGGCGCCGAGGTGCGGGTGGTCGTAGCGGGCCCACACCTCCGCCCCGTCCGGGTCGAGCAGCTCCAGCCAGCCGGTGGCCGTCGACCCGGAGGGCCAGCCGACGGCGACCGGGACGAGCGGCACCGGTGCGGCCGGCGTCCAGAACTCCTGGTAGGAGACGCCGGCCAGCTCGGCCAGCCGGGCCGGTTTGACGTCGGTGCGGGCGCAGGCCCACTCGTCGGCGTAGGCGCTGCGCGGACCGAGCACCAGGTGGCCCCCGGCGTGCACGTAGTCGACCAGGGTCTGCAGCACGTCGTCGGGCACCGCGTACAGCCCGGCGGCCACGAGCACGGGCAGCTGCGCGGCGAGCTCCGCGCCCGGCGGCAGCGCCCGGTCGTGCAGCACCCGGGTCTGCAGCCCGGCGGCGAAGCAGCCCCGGTAGAAGGACTCGACGATGCGCTGGTAGCTCCGCCCGGAGAGCGCCCGCGGCTCGTCGGGGAAGACCGGCTCGAAGGCGAGCGCGAACTTGGAGCCGGTGGAGAACACCAGACCCACCTGGGCGTCGGGGACGGTCTCGGCGACGGCCGGCCCGAGCCGCTGGATCTCCGCGCCCAGCGTGGCCACGTTCCGGTACACCCGGCCCGGACGCTGGTCGTGGGGGAGCACCCCCACCCAGTGGGTCTCGGCGCCGAAGTGGGCGGTGTGCCAGTGCCAGTACTCCACCAGCCGGGCGCCGCGGGCCACCATCGCCCAGGCGACCTGGCGCCACTGGCCGTCGTAGCCGGGCTCCTCGACGTTGGACGCCGCGATCGGGCCGGCGTTGGTCTCGGTGACGAGGAACGGCGCCCCGCGCGAGCCGAACATCCGGTCGGCGCTGAGGAAGACGCTCCAGGTGCCGCTGGTCATCCAGCCCTGCGGCTGCGTCGGCGCGGGGTTGGCGAGCGCGTCCTGCATCCGGTAGTAGGCGTTGCCGGCGGCGACGTCCAGCGCCTCGGTCAGCCGCAGGTCGTCGGTGGCCGGGCGGTCGTAGGCGATGCAGGTGGTGACCAGCTGGTCCGGACGCGCCACCTCCCGCACCAGGTCGGCCTGCCAGGCGATGAACTCGTCGACCAGCTCGGTCTGGAACCACCGCCAGGCCAGGTCGTACTGCGGCTGGGCGTTGTGGTCGGGCGCCCACAGCTCCTCGACCGAGGTGAGCCGGTGCGACCAGTAGGCCAGCCCCCACCGCCGGTTGAGCTCCTCCACGTCGGGGAACCGGGCTGCCACCCACTGCCGGAACCGCGCCACCACGGCCTCGTTGTGCAGCAGCAGCAGCCCCGGCTCGTTGTCCACCTGCCAGCCGAGCACCGCCGGGTGCTCGGCGAAGGTCGTGGTCACCGTGCGGATGACCCGCTCGGCGTGCCGGCGGAAGGCCGGGGCGGTGAGGTCCACCTCCTGCCGGGCGCCCCAGCGCAGCGGCTGCCCGCTGCGCGGCTCCCCGGCGATCTCGGGGTGCTTGCGGGCCAGCCACGGCGGCACGGCGTAGGTCGGCGTCCCGAGCAGGACGCCGATGCCGTGCTCGGCGGCCGCGTCCAGCACCTCGGCCATCCAGTCCGTGGCGAAGACGCCGTCGGAGGGCTCCCAGGTGCTCCAGGTGGACTCGCCGACCCGGATCACGCTGAACCCGGCGTCCCGCATCAGCCGCAGGTCCTCAGCCAGCCGGGGCGTCGGCTGGTACTCCGGGTAGTACGCCGCGCCGAAACCGACCGGGGGACGGGGGACCGGGCTCATCACGCACCTTCGCGTTCGGGACTACAGGCGAGCAAACGTTTGTCCAGACCCTAGAGCACGCCCGCCCGCTCCGGCCACCCCCGGCCCGCACAGCGACGCCGGCGTGGCCGTTCCGTCGGTCCAGACGCCCCTCGACCGACGGGTTGGCCACAGTGGCGGGAGGGGGCGTCGAGGAACGGGGCGCTCAGGTGGGAGGTGGGGGCGCGGTGGACCCGCGGCGCACCACCACGGGTGCCGGGTCGTCGACGACCAGGTGGCGGGCGGGACCGCCGGAGATCCGGGCCAGCAGCTCCCCGACCGCGGTGGCGCCCAGCTCGACCATCGGCATCCGCACGGTGGTGAGCGCCGGGACCGGGATGTCGGCCTCCCAGACGTCGTGCACGGCGACCACCGAGAGCGCGCCGGGGACGTCCACCCCCATCTCGCGGGCTTCGAGCAGGACGCCGAAGGCGGCGTTGACGTTGGCCACCACCAGGGCGGTCGGCGGGCCGGGGCGGGACAGGATCAGCCGGGCGGCGTTGCGGCCGGCCGGCAGGGTGTAGCCGAGCTCGGTGACGTGGCGGTCCTCCGCGACCAGCCCGGCCTCGGCCAGCGCGGCGGTGAACCCGGCGGCGCGGCGGCGTCCGGTGTCGGCCGAGGGCAGCCCGTTGACCAGGCCGATGCGGCGGTGCCCCAGCTCGAGCAGATGGCGGGTGGCGAGCGCGGCGCCGGTGTGGTCGTCCAGCGCGACGGTGCTGAGGTCGTCGACCGGGCCGGAGTTGACCAGGACGATGTGGCGGGTGTCGGTGAGGGCGGAGGTCACCAGCTCGCTGCGGGTGTCGTCGCCCTTCTGCAGCAGCACACCGTCGACCCGACGCTCCGAGAGCAGGCGGGAGAAGCCGGGGGTGCCCGGCTGCATCCGCTCGCTCGAGCCCAGCAGCACCGCGTAGCCCCGGCGCAGCGCCTCGTCCTCCACCCCGCGGGTGAGGTCGGTGAAGGTGGCGTTGGTGACGTCGGGGACCACCAGGGCCAGCACCGAGGAGCGGGCCTTGCGCAGCGAGCGTCCGGCCGAGTTGGGGGCGTAGCTGAGGAGCCGGGCCGCCTCCAGCACGCGCTGACGGGTCTCCGGCCGGATCCGCACGCCGGGGTCGTCGTTGAGCACCCGCGATGCGACCGAGACCGAGACGCCGGCGTGGGCGGCGACGTCCCTCAGGGTGGCCATTGGCACAGCGTAGGGCCTCCCGCGGTGGTCGCCGGGCGACGCACGGTCGACCCGGCCGGTCTCGAGCTCCGTGACGGGTCGCCACGGAGCAAACGTTTTACCATAGGCTCGGCTCCACCAGCGTCGCGAACCCCGGGAGCACCATGAGCATCGACCGCGAGGCCGTCGTCGGCCGGCACCGCGTCCGGCACGACCGGCCCGACCCGCTGTCCCCGCTGAGCGTGGGCAACGGCGAGCTGTGCTTCACCGCCGACATCACCGGGCTGCAGACCTTCCCCGACCTGCACGACCGGACGGTGGCCCGGCGCGAGGGCCGCAGCGCGACGCCGCTCGGCACCATGAGCCAGTGGGGCTACCACTGGGCGCCCAACCCCGAGGGCTGGACGCTGGCCGACACCATGGAGACCTACCAGAGCCCGCGTGGCCCGGTGCGGTACCCGAGCCGGTACGACTACCGCAAGGACAAGGCGGCCTCGGTCGGGGCGGAGGCGCCGGGCTACTACTTCTGGACCAACCCGCAGCGGCTGCACCTGGTCCGGGTGGGCCTGGTGCTCACCACCGGCCCGGACGGGGCCCGCGCCGAGCCGGGCGATCTCGGCGAGACCGAGCAGGAGCTCGACCTGTGGACCGGGGTGCTGCGCAGCTCCTTCCGCTGCGCCGGCAGCCGGGTGGTCGTCACCACCCTCGTGCACCCCGACCGGGACGTGCTGGCGGTCCGGGTCGAGTCCGAGCTCCTGGCCGACGGCCGCGCCCGGCTCGAGCTGGCCTTCCCCCACGTCCACGACACCTTCGAGGCCGACGCCGACTGGGAACGTCCGGACGACCACACCACCACGCTGCGCGCCGGCGGCACCGGCGCCGTGTTCGAGCGGCGCCTGGACGACACCCGCTACGTCGCCGTGGCCGGCGGCACCATGCCGGACCGCTTCGCCCAGACCGCGCCACACACCTACCAGCTGGGCTCGGGCGGGACGGACGTCCTCGAGCTGGCGCTGGAGCTGGCCCCGGCGGCCGACGGACGTCCGCTGCCGTCGGTGGCCGAGACGGAGCGGGCCTGCCGGGAGGGCTGGGAGGCGTTCTGGCGCAGCGGCGCCGCCGTCGACCTGTCCGGCAGCACCGACCCCCGCGCCGCGGAGCTGGAACGGCGGGTGGTGCTGTCGCAGTACCAGACCGCGATCAGCTGCGCCGGCTCCACCCCGTCCCAGGAGAGCGGGCTGGTCTGCAACAGCTGGTCGGGCACCTTCCACCTGGAGATGCACTGGTGGCACGCCGCGCACTTCGCGGCCTGGGGACGCCCGGAGCTGCTGGAGCGCAGCTTCGACTGGTACGCCACCGTCCTCGACGTCGCCCGGGAGACCGCGCGGCAGCAGGGGTTCCGCGGTGCGCGCTGGCCCAAGCACGTCGGACCGGAGGGGATCGAGCACCCGAACCGGATCGGCCCGCTGCTCGTCTGGCAGCAGCCGCACCCGATCCACCTCGCCGAGCTGCTCTACCACGCCCGCGGCGAGGATCCCGCCGTGCTGGCCCGCCACCACGAGATCGTCGCCGAGACGGCCGAGTTCATCGCCTCCTTCGTGCTCCGCGAGGACGACGGCCGCTACCACCTGCCGCCGCCGCTGATCCCGGCCCAGGAGGTCTACGGCAGCGAGGACAGCTGGGACCCGCTGTTCGAGACGGCCTACTTCCGCTGGGCGCTGGAGACCGCCCAGCGCTGGCGCGAGCGGCAGGGCCGGGAGCGCCGGGCGGACTGGGACGAGGTGGCCGCCGGGCTGGCGCTGGACGTCTCACCCGACGGCCACTACGACGCGGTGCAGCGTCCGCCGCGCACCGAGTACACCGACCACCCGTCGATGCTCGCCGCGCTCGGCGTGGTGCCCGACACCGGGCTGGTCGATCCCCGGGTGATGCGGGCCACCCTGGACCGGGTGCTGCAGCGCTGGCGCTGGCCCAGCGCCTGGGGCTGGGACTTCCCGGTGCTGGCGATGTGCGCCACCCGGCTCGGCGAGCCCGCACTCGCCCTCGACCTGCTGCTGCGCCCGGAGGCCAAGAACACCTACCTGGCCAACGGGCACAACTTCCAGGTCGCGAACCGGCTGCCGCTCTACCTGCCCGGCAACGGCGGGCTGCTGATGGCCGTCGCGCTGCTCGCCGGCGGCTGGGTGGACGCCGAGGGCACGCGGGTGCGCCCTGCCACCCCGGAGGGCTGGGTGCTGCAGGCCGAGGGCTTCCCGCCGCGTCCGTGAGGGCTCAGCCCTTGACCGCCCCCGCCGAGGCGTTGCTCATCACCGTCCGGCGGAAGATGAGGAAGAGCACCACCAGCGGGATGGTCGCCACCAGCGTGCCGGCCATCACCACCGAGTAGTCGACCGCGCCGTAGGCCCCCTTGAGCAGCTGCAGCGCCAGCGGCAGGGTGTAGAGGTCGGTGTCGCTGAGCACCAGCAGCGGCCACAGGTACTCGTTCCAGTTCCACATCACCTGGAACACGGTGAAGGCGGCGATGGTGGCCGACAGCCCCGGCAGCCCGACGTGGCGGAAGACCCGCCAGAAGCCGGCGCCGTCCACCCGGGCCGCCTCCAGCAGCTCGTCCGGGATGGCCGCGGTGGCCGCCTGGCGCATCCAGAAGATGCCGAACGCGCTGGCCGCGCCGGGCACCAGCAGTGGCCAGTAGCTGTTCAGCCAGCCGAGGTTGGCATAGATCTGGAAGTTGGGCACGATCGCCACCCCGGTGGGCAGCGCCATCGTCACCACCAGCGCGGCGAACAGCTGGTCCCGGCCGGGGAAGCGGTACTTGGCGAAGATGAAACCGGCCAGCGCGGCGAAGAACACCTGCAGCGCCGAGGCCACCACGGTGACGAACACCGAGTTGGTGAAGGCGTAGAGGAAGGGTGAGCCGTCGAGCACCTCGCCGAAGTTGCTGCCGAACCGCAGACCGGGCACCAGGCGCGGCGGGGAGGCGAAGATCTCCGCGGTGTCGCTGGTCGCCATCACCACCAGCCAGTAGAACGGGAAGGCGAACAGCACCGCGGCCAGCAGCAGGGGGACGTGCACCAGGTAGCCGCCGACCCGGTGCCGCGTCATCGGGCGCTTCCGCGGTGGCAGCGGGGTGGCGCGGGTGCGGTGCTCGGTCGGCATCGTGGGGACGGACACGTCAGGACCTCCTGGAGCGACGCAGGATCTGGGCGTTGAGGGCGGCCACCACGACGAGCACCACGAAGATCGCCCAGCCGATGGCGGCGGCGTAGCCGAGGTCGGGCAGCACCTGGGTGCCGGAGCCCGAGCTGCCCAGGTAGCGCACCTGGAGGAACATCATCGTCAGCCCGCTGTCGGAGGGACCGGTGCCGCCGTTGAGCAGCACCTGCGGCTGGGTGAACAGCTGGAACCCGCTGATCGTGCCGGTCACCATCACGAAGATGATCGTGGGGCGCAGCATCGGCAGCGTGATGTGGAAGAAGCGGCGTACCGCGCCGGCCCCGTCCAGGGTGGCCGACTCGTGCAGCGCGGGGTCGATCGCGGCCAGCCCGGCCAGGAAGATGACCATGAAGTAGCCGGTGGTCTGCCAGATGATCATCAGCGCGATGACCACCTTGACGCCCCAGGCGCTCTCCAGCCAGGGGACCGGTTCGACGCCGACCATGCCGAGCAGCCGGTTGACGATGCCGTAGCTGTTGGAGAAGAGGGACTGGAAGACGACGGCGATCGCGACCACCGAGGTGACCTGGGGCAGGAAGAACAGCGTCTGGTAGATGCCGGCGCCGCGCAGCCCGGGCCGGCTGAGCAGCACCGCGGCCACCAGTGCGCCGATCACCACCGGCACCTGACCCATCAGGAAGATCAGCACGGTGTTGACCAGGGCGACGCTGAACTCACCGCCGGTGAGCACCCGCCGGAACTGGTCGAGCCCGACGAAGACGGGGTCGGACAGGCCGTCCCAGGAGATGGTGCTCAGCTGGACGGCGTAGACCAGCGGCACCAGCCCGAAGGCGGTGAACAGGACGTAGAACGGGGAGATGGCCAGGTACTCGCGCCAGTGGCGCACCAGGGCCGGCCGACGCCGCCGGGGGGACGGCGTCGGGGCGGGCGGGACGTCGGTGACGTCCGGCCGGGTGGTCACAGCCGGCTCAGCCATGACGGGTCCTCTCTGTCAGGACGGACGGGCGCCGGTGCCGGTCCGGTCACCGGCGCCCCGGTCCGGTCAGCCGGTGTAGTCGGAGAACTCCCCGACCACTTCCTGGTAGGCCTCCTCGGGGTCGCGGCCGGTGGTGTGCACCTCGTCCAGCGCATCGCGGAAGCGGGAGCTGATGGTGCCCGAGCCGAGGCCGCCGAAGGCCTCCTCGGTGCCGCTGGCGACCCCGGCGAGCGTCGCGAACGCGGACTGCCCGCCGTAGAAGGGGTCGCCCTCCAGCAGCTCGGGGTCCTCGTAGAGCTCCACGGCGGGCGGGAACAGGCCCCGGGTGAGGTAGGCGTCCTTGAGCGCCTCGGGCGAGGCCAGGAACTGCGCCACCTCGGCCGCGGCCTCGCCGTTGCCGTTGGCGCTCAGCGCGGTGACGAAGGAGCCGGGGGTCGACCCGGGGCCGCCCGGGGTGGCGGTGACCCGCCAGCTGGTGCTGTCCTCGCCGGCGGCCGGCTTGAGGATGCCCTCCTGGTAGCCGGCGCCGATGAAGGCGACCACGCTGTCCTGGGCGATCGCGGAGTTCCACTCCGCCGAGTACGGGTTGGTGCCGGCGCACAGGTCGTCCTGCACCATCGTCGCCGCCCGGTCGTAGGCCTCCTTGTTGACCGGCGAGTCGACCTGGTTGACCGGCTGCCCACCGTCGGTGTCGACGTAGCGGTAGCCCTGCTGGCTCAGCCCGAGCACGTAGAGCCCGTACGGCGCGTCGCAGGTGAACCTGTCGGCCTCCCGGGCGCGCTCGGACAGCGCGCGGTAGTCCTCCCAGGTGCTGACCTCGGCGGCCAGCTCCTCGGGGTCGCCGGGGTAGCCCAGCTCCTCCATCGCGTCGGCGCGGTAGAAGAACCCGTAGGGCCCGATGTCGGTGGGCAGCGCCACCTGCCGGCCCTGCAGGTCCTGACCCGGCTCCAGCACCCACGGCACGTAGCGACCGTCGTCGGTGAAGCCGTGCTCGGTGAAGTCGACGAACTGGTCGGAGACCGCGAAGTAGTCCGACAGGTTGCCCCCGATGAAGGCGATGTCGGGCAGCCCGGAGCCGGCGCGCAGACCGGCGCGGAGCTTGTCGTCGATGTCGTTGATCCGCGAGACGGTGATGTCGTGGTCGGGGAACTGCTGGGCCAGCAGCGTCTCGGCGTTCTCGCCGATGCTGGCGGGCCGGGCCCAGATGGTCAGCGTCGGGCCGTCGCCCTCCCCGCCGCCTCCGCTGCTGCTGGCCAGCAGTCCGCAGCCGCTGGTGGCGAGCACGGTGGCGCCGGCCACCGCTGCGGCGGTGAGCACCTTGGTCAGCTGGTTCACGTCTTCACTCCTTCGTGGGTGCGTGCACATCTGGTCGGACGCCGGGCGGCGTCGGTCGGTCAGTCGGTGGGCTCCGGGACGACGCCCCCGCGCCGGCTGGCGGTGTGGGCGGCCTCGACGAGCGCCATGGTCCGGGCGACGTCGTCGACGGAGGTCGGCAGGCTGGAGGTCCGTCCGGTGACGACGTTCTGCAGCGCCGACATCGAGCCGATGAAGGCGTCGGGGAACCAGGAGCCGGTGAAGTCGACGTCGCTCCAGCCCTGCCCTGGGGTGGCGAGCTGGAGCCGGTCCAGCCCGCCGCGCGGGTAGTCCAGCAGCAGCCCGAGCTGGGCCCGCAGGGCTCCCCGGGTGCCCTGCCAGGTGATGGAGCTCGCCTGGTGCTCGGGCCCGAGGTCGTGGTCGTGGTTGGTGCTGACGACCACCCGCAGCGGCCGGTCGGGGTAGTGCAGCAGCACCGCGGTGCGGGTGTTGGGGTGCGGCTTGTCCGGGTGCGGCACGGTGACGGCGCTGACCGAGGCGGGCTGACCCAGGAAGGAGCGCACCAGGTCGAGGTAGTGGACGCTGTGCATGTTCAGCTCGAGCCGGTCCAGGGTGAACACCTGCGGGAAGAGCTCCCAGTGGGTCTCCACGCAGATGCGGATCTCCAGGTCGACCAGCTCACCGATCGTCCCCTCCGCGACCAGCCGCCGGGCGACCTGGACGTAGGGGGCGAAGCGGAGCTGGGTGTTGACCGCCGCCACCAGCCCGCGCTCGCGGACCAGCCGCTGCAGCCGCCGGGTCTCCTCCAGGTGGTGCCCGAGCGGCTTCTGCAGCAGCACCGCCGAGCCCTCGGGCAGCGCGCGGAGGGTGGGCTCGAACTGCTCGGGCATCAGCGCGACGTCGTAGACCGCCTCCGGCGGCGCCGCCGCGACGGCGTCGGCCACCGACCCGAAGACCCGCCGGACGCCGAAACGGGCGGCCAGCTCCTCCGCGCGGGGACGGACCACGTCGACCAGGGCGTGCACGTCGAACCCGGCCTTGCGGTAGGCGGGCAGGTGGGCGTCCCGGACGATCCCGCCGGCGCCGACCACGACGATCGGCCGGGGGTCCGCGGGTGGGCCGAGCTGGTAGGCGGGGTCGGGGTGCTGCTCGGGGAAGGTCATCGCGGTGCCTCCTGCGGCACCGGCGCGAGCCGGTAGACCGTGCTCGCGGTGCCGTGCAGGACCTGCGCGCGCTCGGTCGACGAGCACCGCTCCAGCGCGGCCAGCAGCCCCTCCCAGACCCGGGCGTAGCCGCCCGCCAGCAGCGACACCGGCCAGTCGCCGCCGTACATCAGCCGGTCGGCGCCGAGGGCCTCCAGCGCGACCTCCACCGCCCAGGCCAGCTCGTCGGGCGTCCAGGCCGTCGGGTCGGTGCTGCCGTAGAGGCCCGACACCTTGGCCACCACGCCGGGCTCGGACGCCGCCGCGCGCAGCAACCGCTCCCACTCGCGGCGCCGGTCGACGTCGGCGCCCAGCGGCGGTTTGCCGAGGTGGTCCAGCACGATCCGCAGCCCGGGGAACCGGCGGGCCAGGGTGGTGGTGTGCTCCAGGTGGCGGGGCAGCACCGCGACGTGGTCGAGGGGCAGCCCGGCCCCGGCCACCAGGGCGATCCCGCGCTGGACGTCGGGGCGCAGCACCCAGTCGGGGTCGGGCCGGTCGTGGGTGAGGTTGCGCACCCCGACCAGGGACGGCTCGCGCTGCCAGCGGGGGAGCAGCTCGGCCACCTCCTCGGGCCGGTGCAGCGGGACGTAGCCCACCACCCCGAGCACCGCCGGCTCGGCGGCGGCGACCTCCAAGAGGTACCCGGTCTCGGCGACGGTGTCGTCGGCCTGCACCAGCACCACGCCGTCCACCCCGGCCGCGGTCAGCCCGGGACGGATGTCGTCCAGCCCGACCGACCCGGTCAGCCGCGGGTCGGCGCCGTCGAGCCAGGAGTAGGGGGAGCGGCTGCGGTCCCAGACGTGCAGGTGGCTGTCGATGACCATGCTCAGCCCACGTCCTTCCGGTTGACGACGTAGAGGTGGACCAGCGCGAGCACCACGTCGCCGTGCTGGTTGGTGACCGTCACCTGCTCCTCCACCCGACCGGTCGAGGGGTCCTTCGCGGAGTCGCGTACGGCGACGACCTCGGCGCGCACGGTGATGGTGTCGCCGAGGAGGACCGGGCGGACGAAGCGGATCCGGTCGTAGCCGTAGCTCATCGCCTGCGGGTTGACGTCGCCGGCCGTCATCCCGACCGCGACCGAGAGCACGAGGGTGCCGTGGGCGATCCGGGCCCCGAAGGGCTGGCTGGCGCACCACTCGGCGTCGACGTGGTGGGGGAAGAAGTCCCCGGTCTGCCCGGCGTGGAGCACCACGTCGGCCTCGGTGATGGTGCGTCCGAGGGTGGTCCGGGACTCCCCGACGACGAAGTCCTCGAGGTGGCGGTCAACGACGCGCACGGTGCTCCTCCTGCAGGTGGTCGCGGGTGGCCTCGTCCAGGCGGTCGAAGAGCTCGGTCGCGGGGGTGCGTCCGGCCAGGGCGTCGGTGACCCAGGGCGAGGCGGTGTCCTGGAGCGCGAGGAAGCGGGGGTGCCGGGGGCGGACGTAGGCCTGCTCCAAGGTGCGGCGGGTGCCGCTGAAGAAGCCGAGCGTGGCGGCGTCGAGCTGCCCGTCCTGCCAGGCGTCGAGGTGGCCGGGCTGGCCGCCGCCGGCGAAGTAGACGCCGCGCTGCACGGGGCCCGAGGCCAGCCAGGTGGCGAACCGGGCGGCCGCCGCGACGTCGCGGCTGCGGGCCGAGACCGCGATCCCGGCCCCGCCCAGCAGCGAGCCCCGCGGCTGGCCGTCGCGCAGCGGGATGTCGGTGTAGGCCAGCCGGACCCGCCGGTAGCCCTGCCGGCTGTAGTTGGTGTAGCCGAACAGCAGCGGGGCGTAGGCCCAGCGGTCGGAGCCGACCAGTCGTTCGGCCACCTCGATCGGGTTGGCGGTGAGGCAGTCGGCCGGCACCAGCCGAGCCAGCTCCGACAGCACCGCCCACGACTCCTCCAGGACCGCGCGGTCGGCGAAACCCTCCGCGGTGAGCACCGGCGTGCCGCTGCCGGCGCACAGGGTGACCAGGGAGGAGAAGGCGTCGATCGGCTTGGCCGGCCACAGCACCCGGCCCCGGCGGGCCAGGTCGAGCACCTCCGGCCAGGTCCGCGGCGGGTCGGGCAGCAGGTCGGGGCGGTGGGCGGCGACCTGCGCGGCGGCGTCGGTGGCCAGCCCGTACTGCCGGCCCCGGTGCCGGTAGGTGGCGTGGGACGGCCCGACGAAGGCGGCGTCGTCCAGCCCGGCCGGCAGGTGCTCGTCCAGCGGCGCCAGCAGACCCGCCTCGGCGGCGGAGGGGATGTGCGGGTGGTCCACCACCAGCAGGTCGTGGTGCTCGACCAGGTGGTCCAGCGGCTGGTCGGCGAAGGCCTGCAGCGAGCGGACCGACCAGGTGACCCGGGTGCCGTGCTGCTCGAGGTAGGCCGCGCTGGCCGCGAGCACCGAGCCGTGCCCGCGCTCGTGCTCCCAGGTGATGCCCCGCAGCGCGGTCACCGCGGCACCACCGGGTCGGGGGCGAGCTCGGCCCGGACGGCCGCTGTGTCGGCGCCGAGGACGGGGGCGCCGCGACCGCTGCGGAGCGTCCGGCCGTCGATCCGCAGCGGGCTGCGGGTGGTCTGGACGGTGGTCCGGCTGCCGTCGGGCTCGGTGCGGGCGATGCTCTGCACCATGTCGATCGCGGCGAACCCGTCGTGGGCGACGAGCTCGTCCAGCGTGTGCACCGGGGCGCACCAGATGTCGGCGGCGTCGAGCAGGGTGAGCCAGTGGGCGGTGCCGGCGGTGGCCAGCCGCTGCGAGATCAGCTGCTCGATCCGCGGCTGGGAGTCCCACCACGACCGCGGGTCGGTCATCGACTCCAGCTCGGGCAGCTCCAGCAGCGTCCCGATCACGGGCACCGGGTTCATCGCGATGGAGAGGTAGCCGTCGGCGGTGGGGTAGATGCCGTACGGCGCGGAGAGGAAGGTGTGCGCCGAGTGCTCGCCGCGGGAGCGCACCCGCACCTGCTCCGGCTGGGTCAGCTTCGCGCTGAGCAGCTCGAACTGCAGGTCGAGCACCGACTCCAGCAGGCTGGTCTCGACGTGCCCGCCGAGACCGGTGCGCTCCCGGCGCAGCAGCAGCGCGGTGATGCCCTGGGCCAGGTGGCAGGAGGCGAGGTGGTCCGCGATCGAGAGCCCCACCGCGGTCGGCCGCTCACCGCCCTGCAGCCAGGGGATGCCCGAGACCGACTGGGCCAGCAGGTCCTGCCCGGGCCGGTCCTTCCACGGGCCGGTGTCGCCGTAGCCGGTGATGCTGCCGTAGACCACGCGCGGGTTCTCCCGGCTCAGGGTGGCGTGGTCGAGACCGAGCCGCTGCACCACCCCGGGGCGGAAGTTCTGCAGCACCACGTCGGCCTGCCGGGCCAGCGCGCGCACCCACTCCAGCTGCTCGGGGTCCTTGAGGTCGGCCGCCACGCTCTCCTTGTTGCGGTTCATCGCGTGGAAGGAGATCGTGTCCACCCCGGCCCGCAACCCGGCGAAGGCCAGGGTGCGTCCGATGTCGCCGACCACCGGGCGCTCGACCTTGATCACCCGGGCGCCCAGGTCGGCCAGCCGCAGCGCGGCCACCGGACCGGCGAGGAACTGGCTGAAGTCCAGCACCAGCACGCCCTCGAGGGGCAGCGGGGAGTCGGTCATGGGCGGGCTGCTCCTGGGGTGGCGGGGTCGAGGACGAGCACCAGCGGCTCGTCGGCGGGCAGGTCGACGGTGGTCTCGGTGCCGCCGGTGCGGAGCCGGTGCGGTCCGGCCGCGGCGGGGGTGCGGGCCCGCAGGGTGACCTCGACCGGGCGGCCGTCGCGCCACACGAGGTCGACCGAGATGCCGGGACGGGCCACCAGCCCGGTCACCCAGCCGTCCGGTGCGCCCGGGGGCAGCGCGGGGAGCAGCTCGATCACGCCGCGGTGGCTCTGCAGCAGGCACTCCGCCAGCGCGGCCACCACGCCGAGGTTGCCGTCGACCTGGAACGGCGGGTGGGCGGCGAAGAGGTTGCCGTAGAGCCCGCCCGACCAGTGGCCCCGGTCGTCGGAGACCGTGCGCATGAACAGCCGCAGCAGCCGTTCCACCCGCTCGGGCTGGCCCAGCCGGGCCCGCATCGCCATCCGCCAGGCCAGCGCCCAGCCGGTGGACTCCTCGCCGCGGGCGTCCAGGCTGCGCGACGCCGCCGCGGCCAGCTCGGGGCCGACCTCGCCGTCCAGGGGGTGCAGGAAGCACAGGTGCGCGGTGTGGCGGTGGTGCGGGTCGACCATCGTCGGGTGCCCGGCCCACTCCGCGACCAGGCCGTCGGCGCCGATCTCGGGGGCGGGGATGCGGGGACGGGCGGCCCGGGCGGCGGTGACCACCTCGTCCTCGATGCCGAGCCGGGCGGCCAGCTCGTCCACGATCCGGAGCAGGTTCGCCGCCAGCACGAGGTCGGTGGTCGAGCTGGTGCCGACCGAGGTGGAGCCGCCGTCGGGCAGCAGGTAGCGGTTCTCCGGTGAGGTGCTGGGGGAGGTGCCCAGGGTGCCGTCCGGCCCGGGTCGCAGCCAGGCGAGGACGAACTCGGCGCTGCCGCGGACGAGCGGCCAGGCTGTGGCGCGGGCGAAGTCGTCGTCGGCCCCGAAGCGCAGGTGGTCCCACAGGTGGGTGACCAGCCAGGGTCCGCCCATCGGCCAGAAGGCCCAGGACGGGTCGTGGGTGCCGTCACCGACCGGCTCGTCGTAGGCCCAGAGGTCGCTGCAGTGGTGCGCGACCCAGCCCGGCGCGCGGTACAGCCGGCTCGCCGTCTCCTCGCCCCGCCGGGCCAGCGCGCCGACCAGCTCGAACAGCGGGGGCAGGCACTCGGGCAGGTCGGTGGTCTCGGCCAGCCAGTAGTTCATCTCGAGGTTGATGTTGACCGTGTAGTTCGAGCTCCACGGCGGCTGCAGCTCCTCGTTCCAGATGCCTTGGAGGTTGGCCGCGACACCGCCGGGACGGGAGCTGCTGATCAGCAGGTAGCGGCCGAGGTGGAACAGCAGCGCGACCAGCTCCGGGTCGGCCCAGGGCTCGGCGCCGTCGGCCCGCTGCACCGCGGCCAGCCGCTCGGCGGTGTCGCGGGAGTCGCCGCCGGTCCCGGCGCCGCCGTCCAGGCTCAGCTCGGTCCGGCCGTACAGCGCCGCGTGCGTCTGGAGGTGGCGCTCG
>NZ_QPKK01000002.1 GCF_003344635.1 Desertihabitans aurantiacus | reverse complement strand
GGGGTCGGCGGGCGCGGCAGCCGGGTACGGCGCGTACGGCTCGGCCGAGGCGGCGGACCGGGGTGCGTACGGGTCGGCCGACGCGGAGGGGTGCGGTGCGTCCGGGTCGGCGGAGGTGGAGGAGCCCGGCCCCCAGGCGGCGGCCTCCGGATCGAGCGGACGGGTCGGCTCGGGCGGTGCCGGGTAGGCGGGCCAGGTCGTCCCGGACGGGGTCGGGTCGGCGGGGAGCGGCTCGGTCGGCTCGGAGCCCGTCCGGTCGTCGCGGTGCGGTCCCGGGTCTCCTCCGGCGAAGTACTGTGACGACACGCAGCAGCCCTTTCGTGAAGGCACCGTCGAGGTGGTGCGCCCGAACCCGCGCCGCCAGCGTAGCCCCGCGACCGTCCCCCCGGAGGAGTGCCGTGATCGATGCCGCGGTGGCGGTCCGGCAGGTGCGGGAGCGGCTCACACCCCTGCGGCGGACGTCCTGGGTCGGGGTCGACGGGATGGGCGCCTCGGGCAAGACCACCTTCGCCGAGACGCTGCGACGCGCGCTGGACGGGGCCGTGGTGGTGCACGTCGACGACTTCGCCCGTCCCGGTGTGCCGACCTGGCACCACGACCTCTTCACCACCCAGGTGCTCCAGCCGCTGCTGGCCGACCGGGTGGCACGGTGGCAGCGCTGGGACCTCACCGCCGACCGGCCGCTGGAGTGGCAGCAGGCCTCCCCGGGCGTCCCCGTCGTCGTCGAGGGGGTCTCGGCCACCGACCGGCGGCTGACGGTGCCCTGGGACGTCACCATCTGGGTGGACGTCCCGGCCGCGATCCGGCACGCCCGGGCGCGCTCCCGCGACGGCGAGCGGGTGTGGCGCGAGCGGTGGCTGGCCGAGTGGATCCCCAGCGAGGAGGACTACCTCGCCGAGCAGCGTCCCGACCTGCGCGCCGACCTCGTCGTCGACGGACGCTGACCGCCACCGCCGGGCCGACTAGGGTTCGGCGCGTGAACTCCACGCTCGTCAACATCGGGCTGATCCTGCTCTTCACGGTGGTCGGCGGGGTGTTCGCCGCGGCGGAGATGTCGCTGGTGTCGCTGCGCGAGAGCCAGGTCAAGAGCCTCAGCCACCGCGGCAGCCGGGGTCAGAAGGTGGCCCGGCTGGCCGCCAACCCCAACCGCTTCCTCTCCGCGGTGCAGATCGGGGTGACCCTGGCCGGCTTCCTGTCCGCCGCCTTCGGCGCCGCCACCCTCGCCGACGACCTGTCGCCGGTGCTGCAGAGCCGGGGCGTGCCGGCCGGCGTGGCCGACACCCTGGCCCTGGTCGCCATCACCATCGTCATCTCCTACCTCTCGATCGTGCTGGGCGAGCTCACCGCCAAGCGGCTCGCGCTGCAACGGGCCGAGGGCTTCGCGCTGGCGCTGGCGCCGCTGGTCGACCTCATCGCCACCCTGGCCCGGCCGGTGATCTGGCTGCTGGGGGCGTCCACCAACGTGGCGGTGCGGCTGCTCGGCGGCGACCCGAAGGCGAGCCGGGAGGAGGTGACCGACGAGGAGATCCGCGCCATGGTCAGCACCTCGGTCACCCTGGGTGCGGAGGAGCGCCGGATCGTGGACGAGGTGTTCAGCGCGGGCGAGCGCAGCCTGCGGGAGGTGATGGTGCCGCGGACCGAGGTGGACTTCCTGGCCGGCGACATGCCGGTCTCCCGCGCCGTCCGCGAGGTGCGCGACGCACCGCACTCCCGCTACCCGGTGACCGCCCAGTCCACCGACGACGTGGTCGGCTTCGTGCACGTCCGCGACCTCTTCGACCCCGGTCTGGCCGGACGGGCCAGCACCGTGCAGCAGCTCGTTCGGCCGGTGATCTCGCTGCCCGACACGGTGCGGATGCTGCCGGCGCTGACCGAGATGCGGCGCCGCGCCGCCCACCTCGCGGTGGTCCGCGACGAGTACGGCGGCACCGCCGGCATCGTCACCATGGAGGACCTGGTCGAGGAGCTGGTCGGCGACATCACCGACGAGTACGACGTGGTGGTCGGGATGCCCGCGCCGGCGGCCGGCGAGCTGGACGGGCTGACCACGCTGGAGGAGTTCACCGAGCGCCACCGGCTGGTCCTCGACGAGGGTCCCTACGACACGGTGGCCGGCTGGTTCATGGCCCGGCTCGGACGCCTCCCGCTGCCCGGCGACGAGCTCGAGGTCGAGCTGCGGGCGTCCGACGCCGGTGAGGACGAGCCCGGGCACGCGGTCCGCTTCCAGGTGCTCGAGCTGGACGGCCGCCGCGCCGCCCGCTTCCGGGTGACGGTCGGGGCGCGTCCGGCGACCCCCGCCACCCCGGGGTCGTGAGGCCGGCCGGTCGCCGAACCCGGACGCGGCGGCGTCCCGACGATGGAACAATGACCGCCATGCCAGCCCGCGTGCTCTCCCTGACCCAGCCCACCGCCGACTCCCTGCACCTGGGGAACTACCTCGGTGCGCTGCGGCAGTGGGTGGCCCTGCAGGACGACTACGAGACCTTCTACGGCGTCGCGGACCTGCACGCGCTCACCGTCGAGGTGGAGCCGCAGCAGCTGACCGAGCGCACCCTGCGCAGCGCCGCCCAGTTCGTGGCGGCCGGTGTCGACCCGGTGCGCTCGCCGGTGTTCGCGCAGAGCCACGTCGGTGAGCACGCCCAGCTGGCCTGGGTGCTCAGCTGCCTGACCGGTTTCGGCCAGGCCAGCCGGATGACCCAGTTCAAGGACAAGTCGGCCCGCGTCGGTGCGGACAAGGCCAACGTCGGGCTGTTCACCTACCCGATCCTGATGGCCGCCGACATCCTGCTCTACCAGGCCGAGCGCGTCCCGGTGGGGGAGGACCAGCGCCAGCACCTGGAGCTGACCCGCGACCTGGCGCAGCGCTTCAACCACCGCTTCGGCGAGGTGTTCACCGTGCCGGAGCCGCACATCGTCGGCTCGGTCGGCAAGATCATGGACCTGCAGGACCCGACCTCGAAGATGAGCAAGACGTCTTCCTCGCCCAACGGGATCATCGAGCTGCTCGACGAGCCGAAGGCCAACATCAAGAAGTTCCGCTCCGCGGTCACCGACTCCGACACCGTGATCGCCTACGACGAGGAGAACAAGCCGGGCGTCTCCAACCTGCTCAACCTGCTCTCGGTGTTCAGCGGCCGCTCGGTCGAGCAGCTGGTCGCCGACTTCGACGGCAAGATGTACGGCCACCTCAAGGTCGCCGTCGCCGATGCCGCGATGGAGGTCATCACCCCGTTCCGCCAGCGCACCCTGGAGCTGATGGAGGAGCGGACCGAGCTGGAGGCGCTGCTGGTGGCCGGCGCGGAACGTGCGCGCGCGGTCGCGGCGAAGACGCTGGCCGACGTCTACGATGCGGTTGGTCTGGTGCGCCCGGCGGGCGCGGCGGGCACAGCGCGCTGACACACTGGCGCGCGGACCAGGTCGACTCGTCCGGGAGGTGCCGGTGGAGCAGCAGGACCCTGATGGCTCGCGGCTGCTCACCTCCCGCGACGTCGGTGAGCTGCTGAGCGCGGCGGTCGAGCACGCCGGCGGGCAGCTGCTCGACTGGCGGATGGACCATGTCGACGCCAACCCCCAGCACTCCACCACCGCCACCTACCACGCCTCGGTGAAGTGGCCCTTCGGCCGCCGCGACGAGCTGCTCGGGGTCAGCGCGCGGGCGGGCGGTCCGGCGCCCAGCGACGAGCGGGCCGAGATCTTCGCCGCCGGCGACCGGCGGCTGGCGGTGTGGCTCTACCCCAAGGACCCCGACCTGCCAGGTCTGGCGCGGGCCGCCTACCCCGACCAGATGGCCGACCTGCTGACCACGCACCGGGTGCTGCCGCGGCCGGTGCGTCCCGACGAGGTCACCCTGGAGATGATCGCCTACCGGCCGCGGCGCCGGGCGGTGCTGCGGGTCACGGTGGACTCGCCGGTGGGCCGGACGGTGTTCTACGTCAAGGTGCTGCGGGCCCAGCTCTTCGCCGACGTCGAGCGGCGCCACCGGATGCTGCTGGAGGCCGGCGTCCCCGCCCCGCCGGTGGTGGCGACCACCGAGGACTACCTGCTGGTGCTGCGTGAGGTGGGCGGACGGCCGCTGGCCAAGGCGATCTTCGACGAGCGCCCGCCGTGCACCGCCGAGGCGCTGATCACCCTGCTGGACGCGATGCCGCTGGCGGTCAGCCAGCTGCAGCGGCGTCCGCCGTGGACCGACTCGGTGCAGCACTACAGCCAGATGGTCGCCCGGGCGCTGCCGATGGAGCGCCGCCGGCTGGACTGGATCAGCGGTGAGATCCAGTCCGGGCTGGCCGGCATCAGCCCCGGCGACGAGCCGACCCACGGCGACTTCCACGAGGGCCAGGTGCACGTCGAGGCGGGCCGGATCGTCGGCGTCCTCGACGTCGACACCATCGGCCCCGGACGCCGGGTCGACGACCTGGCCTGCCTGGTCGCCCACCTCTCCACCGTGCAGCGGATGAACGCCCAGCAGGCGGCCCGGGTGCGGGCCCTGCTGCAGGGCTGGGTGCCCGTCTTCGACACCCGCGTCGACCCCGCCGAGCTGCGGCTGCGGGCGGCGGCGGTGATCATCTCGCTGGCGACCGGCCCCTACCGCAGCCAGGAGCCCCACTGGGCGCGGGAGACGTCCTTCATCCTCGACGCCGCCGAGGCCCTCGTCCGCCAGGTCCGCTAGCCCCGGGCCCCGGTTCGCCATCTGGCACCGATGTCGGTGCCGGATCCCGAACTGGCGGTCAGGACGGGTGGGGGACCGCGGCGGTGGGGAGGTGGTCGTCGAGGAACTCGGTGGTGGCGTGCCAGGCGTTGACGGCGGCCTGGTGGTGGTGCCAGGCGCCGAGGTGGTTGTCGAAGGCGTGGTTGGCGCCGGGGTGGTCCATCCAGGTGGCGCCGCTGGCGCTGACGGCCTCGCGGATCCGGGCGCGGGCGTCGGCGTCGATGAAGGCGTCGGCGTCGCCGAAGTGGTGCAGGCTCGGGCAGGTGACCTGGGGAGCCAGGTCGAGCAGCGACGGCAGCGCCGAGCCGTAGTAGCTGATGAGGACGTCCGGCTGCACCCGGGCCGCGACCGCGAAGGCCACCCCGCCGCCGAAGCAGAAGCCGAGCAGCCCGAGCCCGGTCGACCCGTCGTAGCGCCGGACGGTCTCGACCGCGCTCACCCCGTCGGCCACCGCGGTCTCCAGCTCGAGCCGCTGCGCCAGCCCCATCGCCCGCTCCAGCGCGTCGCCGTCGGTCTCGGTGACCACCGGCGCGGTGCCGCCCTCGCCGAGCCGCCAGTACAGGTGCGGCACCAGCACGCCGTAGCCCTCGGCGACCAGGTCGCGGCTGCGGCGGTGGATGTAGTCGGTGACGCCGAAGATCTCCTGGAACAGCACCACCGTGGCGGCCGGCTCGGCCCGCGGCGCGAACCAGTCGGCCGGCATCGGGCCGTCCGGGGTGTCGACGTCGATCCGGCGTGGGGTCGTCATGCGGCTGATCCTGCCACGTCGACCGGCATGGCATCATCGGCCGCGGCGGAGGTGCCCAGCAGCGTCGAGGAGGTCGGGTGGTGCGTGGCGAGACGGAGTCCGGCACCCCCTTCGCCCGGGTCTACGGCCCGGCCGACCGCGAGGGCGCCGATCCGGCCGCGCTGGGTGAGCCGGGCGCCTTCCCCTACACCCGCGGCGTCCACCCCGGCATGTACACCGAGCGTCCCTGGACGATGCGCCAGTACGCCGGGTTCGGCACCGCCCGGGAGTCCAACGCCCGCTACCGCGAGCTGATCGGGCACGGCACCACCGGGCTCTCGGTGGCCTTCGACCTGCCCACCCAGATGGGCCACGACTCCGACGCGCCGCTGGCCGCCGGCGAGGTCGGCAAGGTGGGGGTGGCGATCGACTCGGTGGAGGACATGGCCGTCCTGTTCGACGCCATCCCGCTGGGCGAGGTGTCGACCTCGATGACGATCAACGCCCCCGCCGCGGTGCTGCTGCTGCTCTACGAGCTGGTCGCCGAGGAGCAGGGGGTGCCCGCCGAGCGGCTCACCGGCACCGTCCAGAACGACGTGCTCAAGGAGTACATCGCCCGCGGCACCTACATCTTCCCGCCCGAGCCGTCGCTGCGGCTGGTCGCCGACACCTTCGCCTACTGCCGCGAGCACCTGCCGCGCTGGAACACCATCTCGATCTCGGGCTACCACATGGCCGAGGCCGGGGCCACGCCGGCGCAGGAGATCGCCTTCACCCTCGCCAACGCGATCGCCTACGTCGAGGCGGCGCTGGGGGCGGGACTGGCGGTGGACGAGTTCGCGCCGCGGCTGTCCTTCTTCTTCGTCGCGCGCACCACGCTGCTGGAGGAGGTGGCGAAGTTCCGCGCCGCCCGCCGGATCTGGGCGCACCTGATGCGCGACCGGTTCGGCGCGCAGAACCCGCGCTCGATGATGCTGCGCTGCCACACCCAGACCGCCGGCGTCCAGCTCACCGCCCAGCAGCCGGAGGTCAACCTGGTCCGGGTGACGGTGCAGGCGATGGCCGCGGTGCTCGGCGGCACCCAGTCGCTGCACACCAACTCCTTCGACGAGGCGATCGCGCTGCCCACCCAGAAGGCGGCCCGGCTGGCGCTGCGCACCCAGCAGGTGCTCGCTCACGAGACCGACCTCACCGCCACCGTCGACCCGTTCGCCGGTTCCTACGTGGTGGAGAGCCTGACCGACGACCTGGAGGCCGAGGCGCTGCGGCTGATGGCGGCGGTGGAGGAGCGCGGCGGGGCGGTGCGGGCCATCGAGGAGGGCTTCCAGAAGAGCGAGATCGAGCGCACCGCCTACCGGGTGGCGCGCGAGGTCGACGACGGCGAGCGGGTGGTCATCGGCGTCAACCGGTTCACCGTCGAGGAGGACGAGCCCTACCAGCCGCTGCGGGTGGACCCGGCCCTGGAGGCCGAGCAGACCGCCCGGCTGGCCCGGCTGCGGGCGTCCCGCGACGGCGACGCGGTGGAGGCCGCGCTGGAGGAGGTCCGGCGGGCGGCGGCCGGTACCGACAACGTGCTGGTGCCGTTGAAGGAGGCGCTGCGCCGGCGCGCCACCGTGGGCGAGGTGTGCGGCGCGCTGCGCGACGTCTGGGGCGTCCACCGGCCCCGCGAGACCTTCTGAGCCGGCGGGCGGGACGGTCCGGGGCACGGGTTCTGGCAGACTGCGAGAGGTCCCGACGTCGTCCTCAGGAAGCCCGCACCTCGTGTACAACCAGGTCCAGGAAGTCATCCGCGAAGCCACCCTCGGGCTCGACGACGAGCTGGTCAGCTTCCGGCGTGACCTGCACGCCCACCCCGAGATCGGCTTCAACGAGCGGCGCACCACCTCCCGGCTGGTGCAGCGGCTGACGCGGGCCGGGCTCAGCCCCGAGCCGCTGACGATGGGCACCGGTCTGGTCTGCGAGATCGCCCCGCGCGAGCCGGTGCCGGTGCTCGACGGCGAGCGGCGTCCGGCCCGGGTGGGGCTGCGCGCCGACATCGACGCGCTGCCGATCAACGACACCAAGGACGTCCCCTACGCCTCCACCCAGGCCGGGGTGGCCCACGCCTGCGGCCACGACGTGCACACCACGATCGTGCTCGGCGCCGGTCTGGTGCTGGCCCGGCTGCGCGACCGCGGGCTGCTGCGCAACACCGTCCGGCTGATCTTCCAGCCGGCCGAGGAGGTCAGTCCCGGCGGAGCGCCCGAGGTCATCGCCGAGGGGGCGCTGGAGGGTCTGGACGAGGTGTACGCGCTGCACTGCGACCCGCGCACCGATGTCGGGCAGGTGGCGCTGAAGAAGGGCCCGATCACCTCGGCCGCCGATCGCATCCGGGTCTCGCTCAGCGGGCCGGGCGGGCACACCTCGCGCCCGCACGCCACCAGCGACGTGGTGGCCGCGCTGGGTGCCGTGATCACCCAGGCCCCGCTGGTGCTGTCCCGCCGGCTCGACCCGCGCAGCGGCACCTCGCTGATCTGGGGCCACGTCCAGGCCGGCACCGCCGAGAACGCGATCCCGCGGCACGGCGTGGTCGCCGGGACCATGCGGACGCTGACCGTGGAGGGCTGGGAGCGGGCCCGCACCCTGCTGCCGGAGGTGCTGGAGCACCTGGTCGCGCCCTACGACGTCGCCATCGAGGTCGACTTCGACGAGGGGCTGCCGCCGACGGTCAACCACCCGGCCGGCGTGGACCGGCTGATGGACGCCGCGCAGAGCCAGCTCGGTCGCGGCTCGGTCACCCGCACCGAGCAGTCCCTCGGCGGGGAGGACTTCTCCTGGATGCTGCAGCGGGTGCCGGGGGCGATGGCCCGGCTCGGTGTGCGCAGCCCGGGCGAGACCGACTGGCCCGACATCCACCGGCCCTACTTCGACGTCGACGAGGGCTGCATCGCGGTCGGCGTCCAGGTGCTCAGCCGGGTCGCCGCGGTGGGCGCCGCCCGCCTGTCCTGACCGCCCGCCGGGCCTCTCCGGACCCCGGCGTATTACAAGTCGATACCACTCCGGCCGGAGCCCCCGGTCGGAGCAGACGCGGGCAGGGCTGCCGTTCTACAGTTCCAGCGCCCGCCCGAGGCGGCCGCATGATCGTCTCAACCCACCCCCCGCGGGCGTGGATCCTCCTGTCGAAAGGCCCTCGTCGTGAAGAAGCTCCCCGCCGTCGCCACACTGGCGACCGCCGCCCTGCTCGCCCTGGCCGGCTGCGCCGAGCCGCCGGCACCCCAGGCCCCGCAGCCCAGCACCAGCGAGAGCGCCGGCGGCAGCGGTGACGGCGCCGCGGCGTTCAAGGCCTGCATGGTGTCGGACTCCGGCGGCTTCGACGACAAGTCGTTCAACCAGACCTCCTACAAGGGTCTGACCGACGCCGTCGCCGAGCTCGGCATCGAGAGCAACGAGGTGCAGTCCTCGACCAACGCCGACTTCGCCCCCAACGTGGAGGCGATGGTCGCCGACGGCTGCAACATCATCGTCACCGTCGGCTTCCTGCTCGACGACGCGACCACCGCCGCGGCCGAGGCCAACCCCGACATCGACTTCGCCATCGTCGACTCCAACCCCGAGGGCAGCGCCGACCTGGACAACCTCAAGCCGCTGCTGTTCAACACCGCCGAGTCCAGCTTCCTCGCCGGCTACCTGGCCGCGGGCATGACCAAGACCGGCACCGTCGGCACCTTCGGCGGCCTGCAGATCCCGACCGTGACGATCTTCATGGACGGCTTCGCCCAGGGCGTGGCCCACCACAACGAGACCAAGGGCACCGACGTCCAGGTGATCGGCTGGAGCTCGGAGAACCAGGACGGCCAGTTCGTCCCCGGTGACGACCCGTTCCAGAACATCGCCGGCGGCAAGCAGACCGCCGACACCCTGGTCAGCCAGGGTGCGGACATCCTCTTCCCGGTCGCCGGCCCGGCCGGTGAGGGCGCCCTGCAGGCGGCCCAGTCCAGCGGCGGCAACGTCAACGCCATCTGGGTCGACACCGACGGCTGCGTCTCGGCCGAGCAGTACTGCCCGCAGCTGATCTCCAGCGTCTACAAGGCGATGGACCTCGCGGTGGCCGACGCCATCCGGGCGTCGTACGACGACGAGTTCTCCAACGAGCCCTACGTCGGCACCCTCGAGAACGACGGCACCGGTCTGGCCCCGTTCAACGAGTTCGAGGACGACGTGCCGGCCGAGCTGAAGGCCGAGCTGGAGCAGCTGCGCACCGACATCACCTCCGGCACCATCCAGATCGAGTCCGCCGCCCAGCCCAAGTGAGCACCCGCCGCCGCCCCGAGCCCTGCACCGGGCTCGGGGCGTCGCGCTGCCGGACCCGTGTGGAAGGATCCCGAAGGTGACCCAGAGCAGCGCCTCCCCGCCCGCAGGGGACGTGGCCGGGACGGACGCCGGTGCGGGCGTCCTGCGGCTGGACCGGATCACCAAGGTGTTCGGCTCCCTGGTCGCCAACGACGCCGTCAGCCTCGACCTGCGCCCCGGCGAGATCCACTGCCTGCTGGGTGAGAACGGGGCCGGCAAGTCCACCCTGATGAACCAGCTGTACGGGCTGCTGCAGCCCGACGGCGGGGAGATCCTGCTGGACGGTGCACCGGTCCGATTCGCCAACCCGCGCCAGGCCATCGACGCCGGGATCGGCATGGTGCACCAGCACTTCATGCTGGTCGACGTGTTCAGCGTCGCCGAGAACATCGTGCTCGGCCGCGAGCCCGGACGCGGCGGCATCCTCGACCTGCGCGCGGCCCGCCGGCTGGTCCGGGAGATGTCGGAGCGCTACCGGCTCGAGGTCGACCCCGACGCCCGCGTGGAGGACCTGCCGATCGGCGTCCAGCAGCGGGTGGAGATCCTCAAGGCGCTGAGCAACGACGCCCGCTTCCTCGTCTTCGACGAGCCCACCGCGGTGCTCACCCCGCAGGAGACCGACGAGCTGATCGAGGTGATGCGCGCGCTGCGCGACGAGGGCCGCGCCATCGTCTTCATCACCCACAAGCTGCGCGAGGTGCGCGCCATCGCCGACCGGATCACCGTGATCCGCCGCGGCCGGGTGGTCGGGGAGGCCGCGCCGTCGGCCTCGGAGTCGGAGCTGGCCGAGATGATGGTCGGCCGGGCCGTCTCGCTGCGGGTCGACAAGACCCCGGCGCAGGTGGCCGGGGCGCGGCTGGAGGTCGAGCACCTCACCGTCACCAGCCCCGACGGCGTGGTGGTCGTCGACGACGTCGACCTGGAGGTGGCCGGTGGGGAGATCCTCTGCGTGGCCGGGGTGCAGGGCAACGGGCAGAGCGAGCTGGCCGAGGCGCTGCTCGGGGTGGTGCCCGCCAGTCGCGGTCGCATCCGCCTGGACGGCACCGACCTCAGCCGGGCGACGCCGCGGCGCCGGCTGCGGGCCGGGATGGGCTTCGTCCCCGAGGACCGCAAGCACGACGGCTTCGTCGGCTCCTTCACCGTCGCGGAGAACATGGTGCTCAACCACGTGGACGCCTTCGCCGACCGCGGTCTGCTGCGGCTGGGGGACATCCGCTCCCACGCCGAGACGCTGACCGAGCAGTTCGACGTCCGCACCCAGTCCGTCGAGACGCCGGTGGCCTCGCTGTCGGGCGGCAACCAGCAGAAGGTGGTGCTGGCGCGTGAGCTGTCGCGCCCGCTGTCGCTGCTGATCGCCTCCCAGCCCACCCGTGGGGTGGACGTCGGCGCCATCGAGTTCCTGCACCAGCGGATCGTGCAGGAGCGCGACAAGGGCACCGCCGTGCTCATCGTCTCCACCGAGCTGGACGAGGTGTCCGCGCTGGCCGACCGGATCGCGGTGATGTACCGCGGCCGGGTGGTCGGGGTGGTCGACGCCGACACCTCGCGGGAGGTGCTCGGGCTGATGATGGCCGGCGTCCCGCACGAGGAGGCGGTCCGCTCGGCCTCGGTGACCACCGTGGCCGAGGAGGAGCAGAAGCTGGAGGCCGAGGTGGCCGAGCACGTGGCGGAGCTGGAGGGTTCGGGCCCTGCCGGGCCGGGCCTGGAGGGCGGTGGGAGTGGTGTCTGAGCTGCTCGGATGGGTGCTGCGCCGGCTCGGCCGCTGGGTGCCCTGGCGCGACGTGCTGATCACCGCGCTGGCGTTCGTGCTGGCCTTCCTCGTCGGCGCGGTGCTGATGATCGTCTCCGACCCCGCGGTGGTCGGGCAGTACGCCTACCTGTTCACCGCGCCGCAGCTGCCGCTGGGGGCGTCGTGGGAGAAGGTGTCCTCGGCCTACGCCGCGCTGGTCGCCGGGTCGGTGGGCGGCTGGGTGCCGCTGACCGAGACCACCGCGCAGGCCGCCCCGCTGATCTGCGCCGGTCTGGGCGTCGGGCTGGCCTTCCGGGCCGGGCTGTTCAACATCGGCGCCCAGGGCCAAGCCGTGGTCGGGGCGATGGCGGCCGCCTGGGTCGGCTTCAGCTGGCACCTGCCGCCGGGCATCCACCTGGTGGTGGCGGTGACCTTCGGCATGCTGGCCGGGGCGGTGTGGGGCGGCATCGCCGGCGTCCTCAAGGCCCGGGCGGGGGCGCACGAGGTGATCGTCACCATCATGCTCAACTACATCGCCACCGGCCTGCTGGCCTTCGCGCTCACCACCACCGCCTTCCAGCGTCCGGGACGCGCCGACCCGATTTCGCCGGTGGTCGACTGGAACGCCACCATGCCGCGGCTGGAGGGCAGCCGGCTGCACCTGGGTTTCGTCCTCGCGCTGGCCGCGGCGGTGCTGGTCTGGTTCCTCATGGAGCGTTCGGTGGCCGGGTTCACCATCAAGTCGGTCGGGCTCAACCCGCACGCCGCCCGGACCGCCGGGATGAGCGTGTCCAGCAGCACCGTGCTGGCGATGCTCATCGCCGGTGCGCTGGCCGGGCTCGCCGGGGTGCAGGCCGCCCTCGGGCCCAACGTCTCCGGCACGCCGACCCCGCTCAGCGGCGGTCTGGTCGGCAGCATCGGTTTCGACGCCATCACCGTCGCCCTGCTCGGACGCTCCCGTCCGCTGGGGACCGTGCTGGCCGGGCTGCTGTTCGGCGGGCTGCACGCCGGTGGGCTGGCGATGCAGTCCCAGGCGCAGACGTCGGCCGAGCTCACCACCGTGCTGCAGGCGCTGATCGTGCTCTTCGTCGCCGCACCCGCCCTGGTCACCACCGTGGTGCCCTTCCTCAAGGCGCGGCGCGCGCCGCTCACCGGCACCACCCCGACCGGAGGCCTGTCCTCGTGACCACCACCCGTCCCGAACCCGTGACCGAGCGCCCCGCCAGCACCCGGCTGGAGTCCAGGGAGGACCGCACGCACCGGCTGTCGGTCGGCGTGCTGGTGCTGGTCGTCGGTGTGGTGCTGGTGGTGCTCACCGCCAGCACCGGCGACGTCGCCCGGTTCGCGCTGTCCAACGCCTTCGACGAGGTGCAGCTGCCCACCCTGGGGCTGCCGGGGGTGCCGGTCGTGGTGGTCTGCGCGCTGCTCTGCCTGCTGGCCGGGGTCGGCTTCCTCGTCGGCCGGCTGAGCAGCCGGGTGCGCACCCTGGCCGGGGTCGTCGCCGGGTTGGCCTTCCTGCTCGGCTTCCTCACCTGGGCCGCCGCCGGGCGCGACCTGCCGTTCCCCGTCAGCAACCAGCTCTCCGGCACGCTCACCCTGGCGACCCCGCTGGTGCTGGGCGCCCTGTGCGGGGTGCTCTGCGAGCGGGCCGGCGTCGTCAACGTCTCGATCGAGGGCCAGTTCCTCAGCGCCGCCTTCACCTCCGCGGTGGTCGGCAGCATCACCAACTCGATCCCCCTGGCGCTGCTGGCTGCCGTCGTCGGCGGGCTGGTGATGGCGGCCCTGCTGGCCCTGTTCGCCATCCGCTACAAGGTCGACCAGGTGGTGCTCGGGGTGGTGCTCAACCTGCTCGCCGCCGGGCTCACCGGTTTCGTCTTCGACCAGCTGGTGCAGCCCAGCTCGGGCGACCTCAACTCAGCGCCGCTGCTCACCCCGATCCCGATCCCGGGGCTGTCGGCGCTGCCGCTGCTCGGGCCGGTGCTGTTCGAGCAGAACGCCCTGGCCTACCTGGCGATCGCCTCCGTGCTGGTGGTCTGGTTCCTGCTGTTCCGCACCTCCTGGGGGCTGCGGGTCCGTGCGGTCGGCGAGCACCCCGAGGCCGCCGACACCGTCGGCATCAGCGTCCGCGGGATCCGCTGGTCGGCGGTGCTGGTCGGCGGCGTCTTCGGCGGTCTGGGAGGCGCGTTCTTCTCCCTCGCCGCCACCGGGTCGTTCACCAAGGAGATGACGGTCGGCAACGGCTTCATCGCGCTGGCCGCGCTGATCATGGGTCGTTGGCACCCGGTCTGGGCGACCCTGATGGCGCTGTTCTTCGGTTTCGTCACCCAGATGGCCTCCCAGCTGCAGACCCTCAACACCCCGATGCCGAGCCAGTTCCTGCTGGTGCTGCCCTACGTGGCGACGATCATCGCGGTGGCCGGGTTGATCGGGAAGGTGCGGGCCCCGGCCGCGGACGGGGTGCCCTATGACAAGCCCTGAGCCGGCCGACGTCGACTGGGCCGCGCTGCGCGAGGCCGCTCGGGCCGTCTCCGAGCACGCCTACGTGCCGTACTCGCGGTTCCCGGTGGGTGCGGCCGCGCTGGTCGACGACGGCCGGGTGGTGGTCGGTTGCAACGTCGAGAACGCCGGCTACGGGGTGACGCTGTGCGCCGAGTGCGGGGTCGTCTCCGCGCTGCACGCCGGCGGTGGTGGACGACTGGTCGCCTTCAGCTGCGTGGACGCCCGGGGTGAGGTGCTGATGCCGTGTGGTCGCTGCCGTCAGCTGCTGTGGGAGAACGGCGGTCCCGACCTGCTGGTCGACACCGCCCGCGGCATCCGCACGATGCGCGAGGTGCTGCCCGACGCCTTCGACGTCACCGACCTCGACGCGGTCCGGGGCGGCTGAAGCACCTGCGGGTGCGCCCGCGGCCCTGCTCACGCTGACTGGGCGGCGGCGGCCGCCCCTTGCTAGCGTGCCCTCGGGCCGTTGCGGCGGCCATCGCCGACCGAGGGAGCCGAGGTGAGGGACGACAGCCACGACAGCGCGCGCGGGAAGCCGTCGGCCGAGAGCGCCGGCGACGTCCCCGACCAGGCGCTGGCCGAGAGCCTCGGGACGCTGGCTCGGCAGCTGCAGAGCGAGGACGACACCGAGACCATGCTCGATGAGCTGGTGCGCTCGGCGGTGGCGCTGATCCCGGGCACCGACGAGGGCTCCATCAGCGTGGTGCTCGCGCGCCGCGAGGTCTCCAGCTACCACGGCACCAGTGCGCTGCCCAACCAGGTCGACGCCGTGCAGAGCGAGCTGGGCGAGGGCCCCTGCCTGGACGCGGCCTTCGAGCAGCAGACCGTCCGGGTCGACGACATGGCCGCCGAGCAGCGGTGGCCCCGGTTCAGCCGCCGGGCGCTCGAGCTGGGCGCCAGGGGCATGCTGGCCTTCCAGCTCTACGTCGAGGGGGACAACCTCGGCGCCCTCAACCTCTACTCGCGCCGTGCTCGCGCCTTCGACGACGAGTCTGAGCAGATCGGGCTGCTGTTCGCCACCCATGCCGCGGTGGCCTTCGCCAACGCCCAGAAGGCCGACCAGCTCGGCCGGGCGATCGCCAGCCGCGACCTCATCGGGCAGGCCAAGGGCATCCTCATGGAGCGGTTCCAGATCGAGGCGGCGGTGGCCTTCCGGGTGCTGTCGCGGGTGAGCCAGCAGCGCAACGTCAAGCTCCGCGAGGTCGCCGAGGAGCTGGTGCGGACCGGCCATCTGATGGAGTCCTGACCGGTCGGTGGCACTAGGCTGCCCGCCGTGCCGAACGCCGCTGACCCGCTGATCCCGCCCACCCCCGAGCAGATCCGGGCCCTGCCCAAGGTCGCCCTGCACGACCACCTCGACGGTGGGCTGCGGCCGGCCACCGTGCTCGAGCTGGCCGCCGAGATCGGCCACACCCTGCCGGCCGAGAGTCCCGAGGCCCTGGCCGACTGGTTCTTCGAGGCCGCCGACTCCGGCTCGCTGGTGCGCTACCTGGAGACCTTCGACCACACCATCGCGGTGACGCAGACGCCCTCGGCGCTGCGCCGGGTGGCCCGGGAGTGGGTGCTCGACCAGGCCGCCGACGGGGTGGTCTACGCCGAGGCGCGCTGGGCGCCCGAGCAGCACAGCCAGCAGGGGTTGACGCCGGCGCACGCGGTCGAGGCCGTCCGCGACGGCCTGGCCGAGGGGGTCGCGGAGGCGGCGGCGCAGGGCCGGACCATCGTGGCCCGCCAGATCGTCACCGGGATGCGCCACGCCGACCGGTCGGCCGAGATCGCGCGGCTGGCGGTGGAGTACCGCGACGACTCGGTCGCCGGCTACGACATCGCCGGCGCCGAGGACGGGTTCCCGCCGTCACGCCACCTGGAGGCCTTCGAGCTGCTCAAGAGCGCCAACGCCCGGGTGACCGTCCACGCCGGGGAGGCCGCCGGACCGGAGTCGGTGTGGGAGGCGGTCCACCTGGCCGGGGCGCAGCGGCTCGGCCACGGCGTCCGGGTCCTGGAGGACGTGGCCGCCGACGGCGGGCTCGGCACGCTGGCCGCGCTGGTGCGCGACCTGCAGCTGCCGCTGGAGGTGTGCCCGTCGTCCAACCTCCAGACCGGGATCGCGGCCAGCATCGCCGAGCACCCGGTGGGCCGGCTGGTCGACCTCGGCTTCGCGGTGACGATCAGCTGCGACAACCGGCTGATGAGCCGCACCACGCTGAGCCGCGAGCTGGCGCTGTGCGTGGAGGCCTTCGGCTGGGACCTCGACCGGCTCCGCCGGCTGCAGCTGACCGCGCTGGAGGCGTCCTTCCTGCCCAAGCCGGAGCGTGACCGGCTGCGGGAGGACGTCCTGCTGCCCGGGCTGGGGGGCTGAGCGGCTACCAGTCGATCTCGGCGCAGGTGCGGTGCGTGCGCGGCTCCACCTGCAGGGTCGCGTGCGCCAGCCCGTGCCGTTCACGCAGCAGGGCCCCGGCCCGGTCGAGCACCGGGTGCACCGCCTCCTCCTCGGCCGTCACCAGGTGCGCGGTGGCGACGTGCATGCCGGAGGTGAGGGTCCACAGGTGCAGGTCGTGCACCTCCAGGACACCGTCGATCGCCTCCAGGTCGGCCGCCACCCGCTCGGGGTCGACACCCTCGGGGGCGTGCTGGCCGAGCACCGCGAGCACCTGACGTCCCAGCAGCCCGGCCCGGACGGCCACGAAGGCGCCGATGGCCAGCGCCACCCCGGTGTCCCACAGCGGCTGCCCGGTGGTCGCCACCAGGACGCCGGCCAGCACCACCCCGACCGAGCCGGCGGTGTCGGCCAGCACCTCCAGGTAGGCACCACGGACGTTGAGGCTCTCCCGGGCACCGCCGCGCAGCAGCACCAGCGCCGCCACGTTGACCGCCAGCCCGAGGACGCCGACGACGACCATCGCCCCCGTCTGCGGCTCGACCTGCGAGCCCCAGCGGCCGACCGCCTCCACCACCACGTACGCCGCGACGCCGAGCATGAGCAGCACCGCCAGCCCGGAGGCGAACACCTCGGCGCGGTAGGAGCCGAAGGTGCGGCGCCCGGTGGTGTCGGGCCGGGCCGCCACCCGGGTGGCGACCAGCGCCGCGCCGAGCGCGACCACGTCGGCGGCCATGTGCCCGGCGTCGGAGAGCAGTGCCAGCGAGCCCGACACCAGCCCGGCGACGAGCTCGACGAGGAAGAAGACGGCCACCAGGCCGAAGGCGACCGCCAGTCGCCAGCGGTGCTTGGCGCCGGCGTGGCCGTGGCTGTGCCCGGCGCCCATCAGCCCACCCGGTCCGCTGGGGCGGCGGCCGGTCGGCAGCAAGCGGCGGTGCAGCCGTCGCCGCACCCGCACGCGTCCTCGTCGTCGCGGCCCCCGACGGAGCCGCAGCAGCCCTCGCCCCGCCAGGCCTGGTAGCCCTCCCGCACCGCGACTCCGGCGATCACCAGCCCCGCGAGCGGGTCGGCCCAGGACCAGCCCAGGGTGGCGTTGAGCAGCAGCCCGACCAGCAGCACGGCGGACAGGTAGGTGCAGAGCAGGGTCTGGGTGCCGTCGGCGACCACCGCGTTCGACCCGAGCGCCCGGCCGGTGCGGCGCTGCGCCCAGGAGAGCAGCGGCATCACGACGAGCGAGGCGACGGCCAGCCCGATGCCCACCGGCGAGGCCTCGGGATCGCTGCCGGTGAGGAGCGTCCGCACCGACTCCACCCCGACCCAGAGAGCGAGTGCGAAGAACGAGACCGCCAGCAGCCGCAGCGCCAGCCGCTCCCGCGCCTCCGGCCACCGGTGGCGGAACAGCCACAGGATGATGAGGCCGCTGGCGACCTCGACGGTGGAGTCCAGGCCGAAGGCGACCAGGGCGACCGAGCCGGCGACCATCCCGCTGCTGATGGCGACCACGGCCTCGACGACGTTGTAGACCACCGACGCACCGGCGAGCAGCTGGGCGCGGCGTCCGAGCCGGCGACGCAGCGCGGGGTCGGCGACCCAGCCGGTAGGGCGTGGCGTCGCCGGGGCGCTCACCGGACGTCCTCGCCGGTGACCGGGCAGAGGGTGACGGCGTCACCGGTGGCGGCCAGCAGCCGCTCGGCGCCCCGCAGCGTCTCCAGCACCAGCTCAGGCTGGGTCAGCTCGTGCACCGAGGCCCGTCCCTGCGGACGCGCGCTGACCAGCCCGCAGTCGCGCAGGCAGGCCAGGTGCGCCGACACCGTCGACTGGGCCAGCCCGAGGTGGGCGGTGAGGTCGACCACCCGGTGCCCGCCGAGCAGCAGGTGGCGCAGGATCGCCAACCGGGCCGGGTCGCCGAGGGCCCGGAAGAGGCAGGCGGCTGCCGTGAGCGCCGCCCGCTCGTCGACCAGGGCGGCATCGTCGGTCGTCGTTCCCATCGTCACGCGGCGATGCTATCGCCGCTGACCGGACGCCGGTCAACCCTCGACCCGGGAGATGGTGGCGGGGAGGCGCCGGGCAGAGTGGGGCCATGGACTACACCCATCTCGGACGCACCGGGCTCTCCGTCTCCCGCCTCTGCCTGGGGACGATGAACTTCGGGCCCGCCACCGACACCCAGACCGCCCACCAGATCATGGACTCCGCCCACGAGGTCGGGATCAACTTCTTCGACACCGCCAACGGCTACGGCCGCCAGATCCGCCTCGGGCTCACCGAGGAGATCATCGGCGAGTGGTTCGCCAAGGGCGGCGGACGCCGTGAGCGCACGGTGCTGGCCACCAAGGTCTACGGCGACATGTCCGACCCCGACCGCCCCTGGCCCAACCAGGGCAAGCTGTCGGCGCTGAACATCCGCCGGGCCCTGGACGCCAGCCTGAAGCGGCTGCAGACCGACTACATCGACCTCTACCAGATGCACCACGTCGACCGGGACACGCCGTGGGAGGAGATCTGGCAGGCGATGGAGGTCGCCGTCCAGCAGGGCAAGATCCTCTACGTCGGCAGCTCGAACTTCGCCGGCTGGCACATCGCCCAGGCGCAGGCCGCGGCCGAGATGCGCTCGTTCAACGGGCTGGTCAGCGAGCAGTCGATCTACAACCTGCTCAAGCGCGAGGTCGAGCTGGAGGTGCTGCCCGCCGCGGAGTACCACGGGCTCGGCGTCATCCCGTGGTCGCCGCTGCAGGGCGGTCTGCTGGGTGGTGTGGTCCGCAAGGAGAACGAGGGCCAGCGCCGGCTGGAGGGTCGGGCCAAGGAGTCGCTGGAGGCGAACCGGCCCGCGATCGAGGCCTACGAGCAGCTGGCCGACGACCTCGGCCTGGAGCCGGCGGTGCTGGCCCTGGCCTGGCTGCTGCACCAGCCGGTCGTCACCGCGCCGATCATCGGCCCCCGCACGCCGGAGCAGCTCGACGGCGCACTCGCAGCGGTCGAGGTCAGCCTCGACGCGTCCACCCTGGAGCGGCTCGACGAGCTCTTCCCCGGCCACAAGCCGGCCCCGGAGGACTACGCCTGGTGAGCCCGGTCGCCCGCCGCGGTCTGGGTCCGCGGCGGGCGGCTAGCACCGGAGGGTGACCGACTTCGATCGGCCTCGACCGCGAGCGCGCCGACAAGGACACGTCGCTGGTGGTGACGCGGGGGTCATCGCGTCTGTGCTCGGTGGCGCGCTGGCCTCGCTCGCGGTGCCCTGGCGCGGTCATCGGCCCGCCGCTGGGCCCGCCGACGGTTCCGCACCCGCGGCCGGACCAGCTAGCGCCGCCCCTTCGGCGGTGACCCGGTCACCATCACCCACGCCGACCCGGTCGTCGTGGTCGAGGTCCGGGCCGACACCGCCGAGTCCGGCGGACGACGCCGGCACCCGCGGCGGTTCGTCCGGGTGCGTCTGGACTGAGCGCCTCTGCGTCGTCGTCGATGGAGGCCTGCGCCGCCCCGGGTGTTCTCCGACATCCTATCGCGAGAAACACCGCCACGGGAAAAGGCTCATCAATTCTGAGATATCTTGTGCGAGCGGAGGCGGGGCGGGCGAGATCGTTATAGGATGAGAATACCGAGTTCCCCTGGTAGCGGTTTGTCCAGAATTCTCAACTTCTTTCCGCGGGCTATTGATCTCGTCGATATCGACCTGTCAATGTCGGGGACATGACGGTGCATTCTTCGAGTGATTCCTCCGATGTCGTGATCCGACCTGCGCGTCCCGCCGACCAGGCCTCGTCCGACGGGTTGCCGCCGCTGCGGCCCGACGGCGACGGCCCCCGGTGGCGTCGGACGGTGGTGGCCGAACGCGCCGGGGAGGTCGTGGGGCTGGCGAGCATGCAGCTCGACCCGGTGACGGAGAGCTACCTCTGCGAGGTGGCGGTCGCGCCCGCGCACCGGCGGGCCGGGATCGGCACGAGCCTGTACGGCGCGGCCTGCCAGCTGCTCGAGCGCCCCTACCGGGTGCAGGCGCGGGCGATGGCGAGCCAGCCGTTGCGGCGGCTGTTCGCCGAAGCGCTCGGCTGTGAGGTGGTGCGCCACCACCCCGAGCCGTGGGCGGACCCCACGACCACGCCCTGGCAGCAGTGGATCGATGCCCATCCCGTGCCCGGAGGACACACCGCCCTGACCCTCGCAGAGGCCGACCCGGCCGGCGTCCGCCGGGCGTGGCTGCAGTACGACGAGTGGTCGCACGCATCGGTCGGGCCGGTCCGTCCGCACCATCTCGTGGACGCGTGGGAGCGCTATCGCGCCGGGCTCGACGCGGACACCTCCACGGTGGTCGTCGAGGATGCGGCACCCGAGGAGGTGCTGGCCTTCTGCCTGGTCTCAGCGCAGCAGTGGGAGGGCCGCACCCTGGCGGTCAGCGAGACCGCGGCCCCGGACCAGGAGGACGGGGTGGCGCTGCTCGAGGCCGCCGTGGCGCGCACGTTGCTGCGGCTCGGGGCCAGGGGCGTCCGCCGGGTGGAGCTGGAGGGCCACACCGACGATCCGCACTTCCCGGTCCTGGTGGCAGGCCTGCCCGAGCACGACGCCGACCCGATGGACCTGCTCGCCCTGCGCCGACCCGCGGCCGGCTGACGGGCTGCCCGGGCCCGCCGGTCGTCGTTCTTCCGACCGGTGAGGTGAGCCGGGCCGGCGTGGGTACCAACCAGGCATGGCTGATCCCGTCCCCGCCGGCAGCGACGCCTCCGCCGGCACGTACAAGTGCAACCAGTGCGGCTACCGGCTGCAGGTGACGTCCACCAAGCACCTGCCGCCCTGCCCGAGCTGTGGCAACGGCTACTACGAGACCCTCAGCGGCGGGGACTCGACGCACGACCCCTATCCCGACCGGCACTAGTGCGAGGGTGGGCGGGTGACCCCGCTCCCGGCTGACACGCACGTCCACAGCGAGTTCTCCTGGGACACCGGTGGGGCGTCGGGGCCGGCCGCCGGGACGATGCGACGCACCTGCGCCCGTGCCGTGCGGATCGGGCTACCGGCGCTCGCCTTCACCGACCACCTCGACCTCAGTGGCTGGCGGGCGGCGCCTGAGGACTTCGCGGAGCACCAGCGGGTCCTGATCCGCGAGGGCCTGATGCAGCCGCCACCGCTCGACGTCGAGGGATACCTCGACAGCATCGAGCGCTGCCGCCACGAGTTCCCCGAGCTGCGCGTCCTCACCGGGGTCGAGCTCGGCCAGCCGCACCTCGACGGCGAGGCCGCCGGTGCCCTCGTCGACCTGTCGGAGCTCGACCGCGTCAACGGCTCGCTGCACACGGTGCCCTTCGCCGGGAACCGCAGCGAGCCGGTGACCCTGTTCCGGCTGCTGCCCGACCCGGCCGAGGTCGTCTGGGCCTATCTGCGGGAGGTGCCGGTGATGGTCGAGGGCGGGACCTTCGACGTCTTCACCCACATCGACTACGCCGCGCGCTACTGGCCGACCGACGAGCACGGTCCCTTCGACCACCGCCGCTTCGAGGACGGCTTCCGCGAGGCCCTGCGCGCCATCGCGTCCTCTGGGCGAGCCCTCGAGCTGAACACCGGACGTCCGGTGCGGCCCTGGATCCCCCAGTGGTGGGCCGAGGAGGGCGGCCGGGCGATCAGCTTCGGCAGCGACGACCACGCGACCAGCGGGCTGGCGGCGAACTTCTCCGAGGCCACCGCCCTCGCCGCACACCACGGGTTCCGGCCGGGGCGGCGCGCCGAGGACTACTGGACCCGCTGACGGTGGACGCGGGGGACCCGGCTCACCGCGAGGTGAGGCGGTCGATCTGCTGTGCGCGGGTCGTCAGCTCGCGGATGCGCAGGACGCGGTGGTCCTCGGGGCCGGCCGTCAGGTAGTCGACGAGGTCGAGTGCGACGAGGGCGAAGCAGGCCCGCAGCAGGCCTGGTCCCGCGACGGCAGCGGCGGCGGTGACGAGCAGCTCCAGAGCAGCGGGCTCGATCCGCTGGTGGTCGAGCAGGGTGGCGTAGTCGAAGACCCGGCTGCCGCTCCCGATCGCCTCGATGTCGACCACGCCGGCGACCTCGCGCTGGTGGAAGAGGACGTTGGCGGGACGGAAGTCGCCGTGCACCAGGTCGACTCGCGGTTGGGAACGAGGGTCCCAGCCGTCGAGCAACCGGTCGCAGGCGGCGACCAGCGCACGGCCGTCCCTCCCGGTCGAGCCCGCTCTGGCCCGCAGGGTGGGCAGCTGCGAGGTGAGCACGTCGCTGCAGTGGTCGGACCAGCTGCGGTCAGGGTCGGGGTCGATGCCGGCCTGCAGCTCGAGCACCCGGATGAGCTCCCGCGCTTCGTCCGGCCCGACCACCGCGACGGGTGCACCCGCGACCAGGGCCTGCAGGTGGTAGGCGATGCCGTCGTCCGTGATCCCGGAGGCCAGCCAGGGCGGGGTGGGGTAACCGGCAGCACGGCTGCGCGCGACGGCGGCCGCTGCCCGCAGCACCTGGGAGCTCCACTGCCGGTCCGGTGCCAGCTTGAGCACCGCGTCCCCGGAGACCGAGGTGAGTCGCCAGGTCCGGCCCCGGGTGCCCGTGGCGAGCTCCACGACGCGCCAGTCGGTCTGCGTGGTCGCGCTGACGGCGTGGAGCGCCTCAGCGAGCTGGAGGTCCTGCTGCATGCGCTGTCCCCGGCTCCTGCTCGTCCCGCTCGACCGGTAGGGCCTTCATCAACCACTGGCCCAGCTCCGCGACGTGGTGCTCCCGGTGGTGCTCGTCGATCCAGGTGTACCGGTCGACGTACTCCACCCCGGTGTCCACGTACCCGAGCCGGAGGTAGAGGGCGCGTGCTCGGGGGTCGTCGACGCCCAACCCGACGCTGCGATGCCCCCGCAGGCGGACCTCGCGTTCGAGGAGGCGGAGCATCTGGGTGCCGATCCCGCGGGACTGCAGGTGCTCGGGCCACACCTGCAGGCCGTTGATCTCGGGGCAGCGGGGCACCTCGGCGGCGGCGCAGCCGTCCCACCGGATCTCGGCCGACCCGACGAACTCCGCCGGCGCCTGCCGGCGGTGGGCGAGGTAGAAGGTGCTGGCGCCGGTCCGCTGACGGGCGAACCGTCGGTCGTGGGTCCGGCTGTTCCCGGTCGGCGCCCACTCCTCCAACGCGGGCAGGTCGGTGGCTTCACAGGGTCTGGGGTCCACGTCGCCGCTCAGCATGTGACCATCCTCGGAGCCCCGGGCGTCGGCGTCGACCGGGTTTCGGGAGGCGCTACCGGGTCCGGGCGGGGTCGTGGGCGGCGTGAGAGCCTGAGGTCCTCATGGGATCGCGGCGGGTGGTGACGTCCGGTGGACGGTGACCGGTTGCTGGCGATCAGCTCGTTCGGACGTGCGGTGGGTCTGCCGGCCAGCGCGTTGCGGCACTACGCCGAGGCAGGGGTGCTGGAGCCCGCTGAGGTCGACCCGTCGTCGGGCTACCGGTACTACGCCCCCGCCCAGCTGCGGCACGGGGTGCTGGTGGCTCGGCTGCGCGCAGCGGGCGTGCCGTTGCGGACGGTCCGGCAGGCTCTGAGCCTGCCTGCGGAGCGGGCTGCGGTGCTGCTGGAGCAGCTGGCGAGCGAGCGGGCCGAGGAGTCCGAGGTGCGTCTGGGCATCCTCCGCGGCATCGTCGCCGACCTGCGTGCCGCGGCCGACGACGCCCGCAGCGGCACCGTCCGGCTGTGCGGGCCGGTGCTGGCACGAGCGCTGGAGCAGGTGCTGCAGACCTCGCGGACCGCGGCCCCGGAGGTCGCGGGCGTGGTGTGGGCCCTGACCGAGGCCGGCTTGGCGGTGGCGGCCACGGACCGGTACTGGCTCGCGCACCACACCCTCACGGCGACCGCGTCAGGCGGCCCCGTCAGCGCCTTCACCGGGGTCGGCGACACCGGGTCGGCCGCTCGGGCGCTCGCCCGCCAGCCCTTCGCGACGGTGACCGTGACCACGGCAGGAGTGCACCTCCGCACGCCCGACGACGCCGTGATCGCCGAGCTCGACGGGGGAGAGCGGGCGGTTCCGGATCTCGGGCTGCTGGTCGCGCGTCAGCCGCCCCGGCGAGCCCTCGCCGGCTTCGCCCGTGGCCCGCTGCTGCAGCTGCTGGGGGAGCTGGAGCCGGCCGGGCCCACGGATCTTCGCATCGTCGGCGAGGTCGCACACCTCGGGCCAGCGGGCACCGAGCTGGTGGGCTGGGCCAGCTCCACCGCACCGCAGCCGCTGCACCTGCTGGTGCGCCCCTCGCTGCTGTCGGCCGCGGTGCGGGCCTGCGTCGGGGACGACGTCCTGGTCGGGGTCGCGGGCGGCGGCGAGCCGCTGGTGGTCACCTCACCGGACCAACCGCACCTGACGTCGCTGGTGATGCCGATGCGGCCTTGACCTTCAACCCACCCGAAGGCCCAGCCTCCGAGGGTGGCTACTCCCTCTCGTGCCCTGCGCCGGCTGCCCTGGCGGTTCCGTCTCTGGTGGATCGGGGCCACCGCCAGCAGTGCCGGCGATGCCATGCTGGCCTTCGCCCTGATCTGGCTGGCCAGCGGCCACGGCGCTGCCGCGGTGGCCCTCACCAGCACCCTCGCCCTCGTCCCCCGGGTGGCGTTCCTGCTCCTGGGCGGGGTCCTCGGCGACCGGCACGGTCCGGGATGGACCCTCCTGGCCACCTACGGCATCCAGGTCGTGCTCCTGGTGGTGCTGGTGCCGCTCGTGGGTGCCGCACCGTCGGTCGGGCTGCTCGCAGCCACGGCGCTGGCCACCGGCGTCCTCTCGGCGCTCGGCCAGCCCGCCGCCACGGTGCTGCCCCGTCTGCTCATCGACCACGAGGACCAGCTGCCGCGGGCGTTGGCCCAGATCAGCGCGAGCATCCAGCTGGCCCGCATCGTCGGGGTCCCCGCAGCCGGCGTGCTGATGGCCACCCAGCCCCTGGCCATCGTCCTCGTCCTCCATGCCGGCACCGTCGCGCTGGCCCTGGCGACGTTGCTGGTGGTCCAGGCGGGGGCCGCGACGGGGGCGACTGGCTCGTCGGGCCCACCCGGCGGCATCGTGGCCGAGCTGGTGGTAGGGCTGCGGTCGGCAACCCGGCTGAAGGTGTGGCGGCTGCTGCTCTCGGTCGCTCTGGTGTGCGCGGCCGTGCTGCCCGGCATCGCCGTGCTCGTCCCGATCACCGCCCGAGCCCGCGGGTGGACCGCAGCCGCCGCCGCGCAGATCGACGCGGCCTGGGCGGCCGGCGTCCTCGGCGTCACCCTGGTCGTCTCGCTGACCAGCACGCTGCACCGGCCCCGGCTGGCCCTGGTCACCGGCCCCACCGGCTGCGCACTCGGCTTGACCGGGCTCGCGGTGGCCACGTCACCCGCCATCGCCACAGCGAGCACCGCCCTCGTCGGCGCCGGCACCGCTCTGTACACCACGCACGTCGCGCCGGCCCTTCTCCGGCTGGCGCCCGCCGACCAGCTCAGCCGGTTCCAGTCGCTCCTGGGCGTCGTCCAGCTGTTGCCTGCTGCGGTGCTCAGCGCCCCCTACGCCACTCTCGGCCACCTCCAGCCCGCTGCCGCGCTCGCGGCTGCGGCGGTTGCCGCGCTCCTCGCCGCCGCCCTGGGCCTCCGACCGCTCCGGGCCGCCTGAAGTGGGTCGACCGCCCGGTGGCCTTCACCAGCGCTCGAGACCGAGCTTCGTCTCGGCCAGCTCGAGGTGCCAGTCGATGACCTGCTGCGGACCGGACTGCAGGATCCAGTGCAGCTGGTAGAGCACGCGGTGGGCCCAGTAGCGCAGCAGCGTCCCCTCCTCGACCGTGGCGGCGAGGTGGCTGTCGAGGTGCTCAGCGGCGGCCGCGCACTCCGGGAGCGTGCCGGGTTCGCGCAGCGCCCACTCCAGGTCGAAGCGGGTCTTGACGAGCGCCAGGTGGCGGTCGCCGCGGTGGGCGCCGAGGTTCCAGTCCACCACGCCGGTGACGGAGCCGGCGTCGTCGAAGAGGATGTTGTCGAGGGTCAGGTCGATGTGCAGCAGGTCGTCACCGACGGCCTCCTCGACCTCCCCGCCGGCGAGGGACCGGATCCGCTCGAGGACGCGCCGACTGCGGTCACTGTGCCGGGCCAGGACCTCGTGCCGCGGGTGGGGATGTCCGCTGCGGGAGAGGCACAGCGGCACGGTGGGCACGTCCGGGCAGGCGCGCAGCACGGAGACGAACCGTTCGTTGATCCCGATGACCGCCGCGACGACGTCCGGGGTGGCCTCGTCGGGCGGCTGGCCGGGGAGTCGTTCCTGCACCACGAGGACGTCGGGCCCGACCTGGGCGATGAAGTGGTGGCGCGGCACCGGCAGGCCCTGCCGGCGGGCTTCGTCCAGGACGAGCGCCGTGTCCCGCGCCTGCGACAGGGGTCCGAGGAACCGGGTGAGGACGCCGGGTCGCCCGTCGGGCAGGACCACCAGGACGGCACCACCGGACGTCCCACGGTCGGCCCGCCCCTCGTACCCGAGCCGGGTGCCGGCAGCGGTGCTGACCGCGTCGACCAGCGCGCGGTCACGAGCGGTGGCTGTGTCCACGACCGTCCTCCGTCGGCGTCGAGGAGCAGGACCCGTCGGTCGCCCACCGTACTCGCCGGCCACCGCCTGAACGGGCGCGCCGACACCCAGCTCGCGGCGAGGGGTCCACGGTTCAGCTGACCGAGGCGAGGAGCTGGTCGTACCGGCGGGTGATCCAGGCGGTGGTGGCGAGGTGGCGCCGGTACTCGTCGTGGTCGGGGTCCCACCCGTGCAGTGCCCAGTGCGCGCCGGCGATCTCGGTGAGCAGCATCAAGGGCACGAGCGCCGCACGCTCCCGTGTGCCGAGGGGGTGGCTGTCGCGGTAGCCGTCGAGGTAGTGCGGAAGTGCGGCCGCGACGGCGGTGCGGGCGGCGTCCGCCCGGGCGCGGTGCAGCCGGCTGGCGAGGTAGTAGGCGAGGTCCCGGACGCGTGGACCGACGGGGACGTGGTCGAGGTCGATGAAGCCGACACCGCCGTCGGGTCCGATGAGCACGTTGCCGTCGTTGCAGTCGCCGTGGGTCAGCTGCCGGGGCAGGTCGGCCAGCGCCTCGTGCAGGTGCCCGGCGAGCGGGTCGACCAGGCGGGTGAGCTCGACGGGCAGCTCGGGCACCACCTCGGCGAGGGTCGCCACGGGGTCGTCGGTGTAGGACCCCACCGGACCGGGATAGCTGGCCAGAGCGCGGTCGAGGTGGCCGATGGCGCTGCCCACGGTGGCGGCCAGACCAGCGTCCTCGACCGCCACAGCCTCCGGTGCGCTGCGGTGGGGCAGGGAGGGCTGGAGCTGCCAGTGCCGGCCGTCCACCAGTGCGGTGACGGAGCCGGCGTCGGTGACGACGGGACAGGCGACGCGGACGCCCCGGCCGAGCAGGTGGGTCAGGACGCGGTGCTCGGTGACCGGGTCCACGCCCGGCGCGTACAGCGGGAGCTGCTTGAGCACCATCGGCGGGAGCGCGGCCGTCGACACCTGCCAGACCGGGTTGGTGACCCGGGGGAGGGGCTCGAGGGCGTAGGCCGACCCGAGCAGGGAGGCCCACGCCGCGGCCGCCTCCCGCGCCGCCGACGACCGTCCGCGGTCGATGGGTGGGTGCTCGGCGGCGTCGTCGGTGCTCATGTCCGCAGCCCAGCACAGCGCACCCCGTCGACGCACGACGTCCGTGCTGCCGTGTCCGTCGCCGCTCCGTCCCGACCCCTGGTGGCGGGCTGACCGGTGTGCCTAGGGTCAGGGCATGGCCACGCCCGCTCGCGCCAGCTACGACCGCTTCGCCGACTGGTACGACGAGTGGCTCGGTGACGGTGCGGGGCTGGGCAGCGATCCGTTCGCGCTGCCGCTGCTCGAGCTCGTCGGCCCCGTCGCCGGCCAGCGCGTCTGCGACCTCGCCTGCGGGCAGGGACGGACGAGCCGGCACCTCGCCGCCGCCGGCGCCACCGTGGTGGGGGTCGACGTCTCGAGCCGGATGCTGGAGATCGCCGGCACCTATCCGAGCCCGGCGTCCCTCAGCTACCGGCACGACGACGCGCACACCCTGAGCACCTGTGACGACGCGGAGTTCGACGGCGTGCTGTGCAACATGGCGCTGATGGACATCGAGGACCTCGAGGCGACCTTCGCCAGCGTGGCGCGGGTGCTCCGTCCCGGCGGCTGGTTCGGGTTCTCGGTCTTCCACCCCTGCTTCAACACCCCGCTGAGCGGGGAGTGGTGGACGACGCGGGTCGCGCCCACCGCACGGTCACCGGCTACTTCACCGAGGGCCACTGGCGGTCGGACCTGCGCCACGGCCCGCCGGGCAAGATCGGGGCCTACCACCGCACCCTGGCCACCTTCCTCAACGGTCTGGCCCGGAGCGGGCTCGACCTGGCCCAGGTGGCCGAGATCCCGGCGACGGCAGGCTCCTGGCGGGAGGTGCCCCCCGTGATCGCGGCCGTCGCCACCCGCCGCCAACCGTCGGCCGTCTGACGGTGAGCACGCCAGCAGAGCTGTCGCCGACACCGCTCGAGCCCGGGCGGCCGGTCGCCCTGCCGTTCGGACTGACCTGGGCCGACCTGCGGGCGGCGTTCGAGCACGAGCTGGGGGCCGAGGGCCGCGCCGTGGTCTCGCACGCCAAGCGTGGCCGGCACCAGGGCGGTCACCCCTCGGTCATCCTGACGGTGTCCTGCGACCCGCAGGAGAGGCACTGCAGCCGGACGCTGTTCTTCAAGCTGAACCGCGACGGCTCCCGGGAGGCGCAGCGCTACCGCTTCCTCACCGAGCGCGGTGTCCCCGTGCCGCAGCTGGTGGTGTGCGTCGAACGGGAGGGCGAGGAGGTCCTCGGGCTGCAGCTCCTGCCCTCGATCGGCATCGGTCCGGACGACGTCGAGGAGGTCCTGCGGCTGGTCGCGACGCTGAACTCACTGACCGGTGTGCCGGCCGACATCGGCAGCCCTCCTCCCGGGCTGCCGCCGGAGGAGTTCGAGGCCCGGCTCAGTGAGGCGCTGGACGAGCTCGACGGCGTCTTCGCCGACCACGGGCCGTCGGGCTGGCTCGACACCTACCGCCACGCGGCCAGGGTGTACCGGGACCTGCCGCAGGCGCTGACCCACGGCGAGCTGGCCCCGCAGCAGCTCGGCCGGACCGAGGACGGCACCCTCGTCCTGCTCGACCTGGCGACCCTCGGCCGGCGGGCACGGTTCGCCGACATCGCGAACCTGCTGCCCACCCTGGCCGAGCTGTCCGGCCGGGACGAGCGGCTGATCTTCGCCGACTACCTGCGGTTCCTCGCCGACGGCAGCGCCCTGGCGCTCGACGAGCAGCTCTGGGACGAGCTGCGGCTGACGCGGTTCGTCCAGGCGGTGGAAGCGCTGCCGTGGCACCTGAGCCTGGGCGACGACACCGAGCTCGACCGGCGTCTCCGGACGATCGCCTCCGACGTCGCGGCCGTCCGGGCGGGCGGTGGCGGGACGTCGCCCTCGGGTCCTCCGCCATGACGCACCGCGTCGTGATCGAGGGCGACCTCACGGTGTCGGAGGAGGTCTGGCCCGCCCAGGCCGCCGTCATGCTGGACGGGCCCCGGCGCAGCGGGTGGGCGAGCGACTACCCGACCCCCGGCACCCGGCTCACGGTCGATCGGCTGGCGGCGTCGGTCCGGGCAGGAACCTGGGCTCCCGGCTTCGGGATGTACACCCTGCGCCCGAGAGGAGGGCTGGTCTGCGGGGGCTGGGCCTTCAGCACGGCGCCCGACGAGGCCGGGCGCGTGGAGATCGGCTACGGACTCGCTCCGTCGGGTCGAGGCCGCGGGCTGATGACCGACGCCGTGCGGGCGGCGGTGCGGTGGGCGCTCGCCCAGCCGGCCGTCCGGTGCGTCTGGGCCGGGGTCGACCACGACAACCACCCCTCGATCGCGGTGCTCGAGCGCGCGGGCCTGCGCCGGGTCGCCGACCGGGACGGCAGCCGGCGGTACGAGATCGGTCCCGGGGCGTCCGACGGGCCCGCCCCGGGCGTCACCGGACGAAGCGGGTGACGGGGTCCTCGGCGAGCACGGTGTCGATGCGGTCGCGGTGGGCCTGCTCCATCTCGGGGAGCCCGTCGACAGGCCACCACGCCGCGTCCACCGACTCCTCATCCGCCGCGTACGGCTCTCCTCCCACCCAGGTGCAGGCGAAGGTGTGGTCGAGGTAGTAGGCGAGGTCGCCGTTGGGATGGCTCGTCAACGGGTGCGCCACCACCGACGCCAGGCGGTCGACGGTGATGTGGACACCGGTCTCCTCGAGGGTCTCGCGCGACGCCGCGACCGCTGGCTGCTCGCCGGGGTCGATGATGCCGGTCACCGGAGCCCACCGACCGTTGTCGGCCCGGCGGACCAGCAGCACCTGCGGATCGCCGCCGGAGGTGCGCCTGATCACGGCGGTCACACCTGGCAGCCAGAGCGGCGCGTGGCCGATGTGCCGTCGAAGAGCCACGATGAAGTCGGGGACGCCCACCTGCTGCACGTTAGGGGAGCCGGGGTCGAACCGGCGCAGGACGGGCCGCGTCCGCGCGGCGGCGTCCGGATCGGCACCGGCGCGGGAGCCCGACGTCGTCAGGTACCCAGGTGCGCGTGGACGGCGTCGAGCCAGTCGTCAGGCGGTTGGTGGGAGGAGCGTCCGCGTGGCCAGGTGTCGAGGTCGTCACCGGCCCAGCGCGGGACCACGTGGAAGTGCAGGTGGTCGACGGACTGGTCGGAGTTCGGCCCGCTCGCGTTCAGCACGTTGACGCCCTCGGCACCGATGGCTGCCGCCAGCGCACGGGAGATCCGCTGCACGAGGAGCGCTGCGGCCGACAGCGCATCGGGGGACACGTCCTGCACCCCGACGGCGTGCTCGTTGGAGATGACCAGGGTGTGACCGACCGCGAGTCTTCCCTGCGGGCGGGGGAGCAGTGCGGAGGCGCGGTCGCCGCGGTGCAACCATTCCACTGGTCCCTGGCCGTCGAGCAGCTGGCAGAAGATGCAGGTGGCGACCATGGGATGAGTCTCGCAGCGCGGTACCGCCCGACGACGGGACGGGACGTCGGACGTCGACTGAGGAGGCCCACGTGGAGGTGGCAGGCCGGCGGTTCCCGGTGCCGGCGCCGGACGAGCGCGAGGTCCTGGTGCAGTGGCTGGACTGGCAGCGGGCCACGGTGGTGGCCAAGTGCGCCGACCTCGAGCCCGGGCTGGGCTCGGTGGCGTGGGTGCCGACGTCGCCTGGGCTGACCATCGCCGGTGTCGTGAGCCACCTGACCGATGTCGAGCGTCACTGGATGGTGCGCTCCTTCCTCGGCGAGCTCGTCCCCGCGGCTCCTGGGGGAGGCTGGAGCCCACCGCCCGGACGGCCCTTGGAGCTGCTGCTGCAGGACTACCGCGAGCAGTGCGCCCGATCGGTCGAGATCGCGGCAGCATTTCCCCTCGACAGCCCGGAGCGGTGGGCACCCGACGGCCTCCCCGTCGTCACCCTGCGATGGATCCTGGGACATCTCCTCCAGGAGACGGCCCGGCACGTCGGCCACCTCGACCTGCTCCGCGAGCACGCGGACGGTCGACGCGGCTACTGAGCAACCGAGTCGCTGGAGGGTCCCCGAGGCGCTCGAGCTCAGGCGGGCAGGTCCAGCTGGCCGAGGACCGCGTCCACGCCGGGCGACTCCTGGCCGAGGACGGCGATGTCGGTGTCCAGGTGCGGCAGGTGGGCCAGCAGCGACTGGTAGCCCGGGTTGTCGCCGGGGACGTACCAGGCCTCGTGTCCCGCCACGCGGCCGATGAAGGTGCCGTAGCCGTAGCTCGTCGCGGCAGTGATCCGGTCGGTCGGATCGGGCGGGTCGAGGTCGGCCGCGGGGGTCCACAGCCGGGCTGCCGTGGACGGCTCGATGACCTCCCCGTGGCGCAGGGCACGGCTGTAGCGGAGGAGGTCGGTGGTGGTCGTCCACAGGTCGCCGGTGCCTGGGATGTGGGTGAACCCTTCGTGCACCTCGACGGGCTGACCGCCGCGGCGTCCGACGGCCACGTCGACGTCGCCGATCGGGAACCGACCGGAGGTGGTGGCCTCCAGGCCCGCCCGGGAGAAGACGAGCTCGTCGGCGACCTCGCCGTAGGTACCACCCGTCGCTGCCTCGACCGCCAGCGCGACGACGACGAACCCGGGGCCGCTGTAACGCCAACGGGTCCCCGGCGCAGACGTCAGCGGCGCGTCGCAGATCAGGTCGACCATCCTGCTGTGGTCCGTTGGGATGTCCAGGGGTTGGGGGAGTCCGGCGATGTCGCCCCAGTGGCCCATCCCGGAGCTGTGGCTGAGGAGCTGGGCGAGCGTGATCGACTGCAGCTGGGGTGGCAGGCAAGGCAGCCAGCGGTCGATGGGCTGGTCGAGCTGCAGCTCGCCGCGGCCGGCGAGCGCCAGCACGACCACGGACATGACCTGTTTGCTGATCGAGCCGGCCTGGAATCGCGTCGCAGGCGAGCACGGTCGGGACCCGGTCCCGGCGGTGAGGCCGAGCGACACCTCCTCGACGAGCTCGCCGCCGCGCGCTACGAGCGCCGACCCCGACCACGACCCCAGCCGCTCGCCGACACTGTGCACGCGACGACGCTATCCCGCCGACGACCCGTGGCGCCCGCCGCTGCGGGCTACCTGCTGCTCAACGCGACGAGGCGGCGTCGCATCGTCTCGCGCGCCATGGGGCTCCCGTGCTCGAGGAACGGTGGCCAGCTGTGCAGGAGCAGCCGGAGCTCAGCGAGGTCGAGGCGCTCCTGCAGCTGGTCTGGGTGGATCGACCGCTGCTGGGCGTAGCGGGCCGTCATCTCCACCCGCGGCGGACGGGCTCCGGCGAACTCGCCCCGCTGCCACAGGAACACCAGGTCGGCCAGTCCATCGCCCAGGTGAGCCTCCTGCCAGTCGATCCAGAGGGGAGCCCCGTCGTGGTCGTGGATGATGTTGCCGACGTGACTGTCGCCGTGCACCAGGACGACCGGCAAAGCCGACGTCGGTGCATCGGCCAGACGACGGATCCCCCTGTCGGCCGCGTCCTCGGCGCCCATCGCCTTCCAGGCCCCGTGCGCGCTGGCCGCCACGGGAACCGGTTGCCGCTGCAGCAGATCACCCTCGGGAGCTCGACGGTGCAGTGCAGCGAGGCTCGTGGCGAGCGACAGCCAGGTCTCCCGGGTCAGCTGGGTGGCCGGGGCGAGCGGCCTGCCCCGGCGGGTCGCGACCGCGACCCAGCCGGTCCCCTGGGCCGAGGCGACCAGCTCCGGAGCGACGTCGGAGATCTCGCCCGACGAGAGCAGCTGGGCCTCGAGGGCGGCGCGGCGTAGGCGCTCCGGATCAGTGGTCACCTTGATCACCAGCTGGTTCCCACCGTCCCGCAGTGCGAGGACGAGCGAACCCGAGCTGCCGTCCGTCAGACGGTGGACCCCACTCGGCTCGCCCAGTCCCAGCCGCCCGCACCAACGAGCAGCGAGGGACGCCGCGTCCCCGGGTCGACCGGCGCCGCCGCCAGAGTCAGCGTTCACGTCCTCACCATGCCAACCACCTCCGACACTGGACCGGTGGCATCCGACGCCGTGATCATCGACAGGTGCGCGACGAGCGGGTGGCGTTCGACCACGAGGCCTACCGGGCGAGGTTGAGCCAGGGCCGGTGCTTCCTGTGCACTACCGGGGCTGCGCGGCGCTGAGGAATCGTGTGACGCCTTCGGTCGCGAGCTCGACGGGGGACCGGTCGTCGGTGGCCAGGGTGAAGTCCTCCAACGCGGTCCGGTCGAGCAGCTCTGCGAAGCCGGCACTGCGCTCGCTGTACTCCTCGAGCTCGGCGTGGACGCTCGGGCTGAGCCGCCTGCCCTGGGTGTGGGCCTCGGCGTCGCGCCTGGCGAAGATGCGCCGTCGGATCGTGGCGGGAGCCGCTGTGAGGCGGCAGAAGGTGAAGTGGGCCTCAGGGATCGCACGGCAGAACCTGTCCCGGTCGGCCGGGGTCACGACGATGCCGGAGATGACGAGGTGGTCGACACCAAGCGACCGGTAGACCGACCAGACCGCACTGAGGTTGGCAGCCACGACGGAGGCCGGCTCGGGCGGGGCGGGGTGGCAGAAGCTGAGGTAGTCGGTGTCGAGGTGGGCGACGTGCGCGCCGAGCCCGGTGAGCGCCGAGTAGGCCTCCCAGGCGACGGTCGACTTCCCGACGGCATCGGTGCCGAAGAACCACAGCACCCGAGCTGCGGGGGAGTTGGTCGGTGGAGTGGACGTGGTCACCGCCGCTTCCTAGCAGCAGAGTCAGCGGACGGACCAGCGGTTTCCGGCCCAGCGACAGGCTTGTCGCGGGGCGCCCGACGTCGGTCCGGCGTCGGGTGTCGAGCGGCTCGCGCAGTCGACCAGCCTGCATCGCCGCTACCAGTCGCCATGGCTATGTTCGACGAATGGCGAGCACCGCGCAGCGTCTCCAGCGCGCGGCCGACCACTGGAACCTTGCGGTAGGTCGGCCGATGCCGGGCGGATCCCGCTCGGCCGTGTTCGGCGCACGAGATGCTGCGGGGAGAGACCTCGTGCTCAAGCTCCCGCCGGCTCGGACCGGCGGGGCTGCTGTCACCGAGGCCGCGGTGCTCACGTCGTGGCGCGCGACCGGGGCGGCCATCACCTTGGTGGACTCCACCGCCGACGCTCTGCTGCTGGAACGGGCACGTCCTGGCGATCCGTGGCCATGGCGATCGCCTGCCGCGACCGTCGAGGCCATGGTCGACGTCGCTGGTGAGCTGCTGGGCAGGCTGTGGGCCGCACCGGCCGTTGGCCATCCGCTGCCCACGGTCGGCGGCAGCTATCCGGAGCGGGAGCGGGTCGCTCGTGAGGATGCCGCTCACGAGCAGCGCGAACGTCGAGAGCCAGAGCGTGGCCTACCCGGGCTGCGGCGCCTTCCGGCTGCCAGGTCGGCTGCAGCCGGGCTGTGCGCCACCGCCTCCGAGCAGAGGGTGCTGCACGGCGACTTCATCACGAAGAACCTGGTCCGCCATGGGGCGAGCGCGGTCGGCTGGGTCGTCCTCGACCCCGCACCGATGGTCGGTGAGCCGTCCGTGGAGGTGGCGACCTTCGCTGCCTACCAGCCCGCAGAGCTGATCCTGCCCGTCGCCGAGGCGTTGGCTCGCAAGGTCGGAGCGGACGTCGGCCGAGCGCTCCGCTGGACGGTGGTGTGGACCGTCCACCAAGCCGCCCAGGCCTGGCGCGATGACCAGGCAGCCCTCGACGACCTCATCGCCTCACCCGCGATGCACGACCTGCTGGCCACGTGAGCCATGCCCGGCGGGGCACGTCAGCTGATCAAGCGGCTACAGCGTGGGCCCGGTCCAGGTTCGACACGTGCCCGCGACGACCGCGGGCACGCGCTCGATCGGCACGCGTGCGAAGGGCAGCGGCTTCGGAGCGTCGCCAGCGGTCGCAGGATCGATGTTGTGGTGCTGGAGCCCCAGCTCCGCCGGCCGTCCTGGGAACGGGTTGAGCTCGCGTACCCGGGTCAAGCACCCATGGTCGTCATGACGAAGAACCCCTGCAGGCGGGATGCCGAAGCAGCGGACCGTCTCCTCACCGGGATGGAAGTCCAGGTCGCGCACCCCACGAGGATGTCACCGCGCCCGGTGGTGGTCGTCGGGCGTGTGACAGCCTTCAAATCGTGCACGAGAGCGAGGACTGGGAGGCGTACTTCCGCCTCCACGTGGGGCGACCGGTGCGCTCCGACTTCCTGGACGCACTCGGTCTCGTCGACGCAGAAGCACCGAGGACAGCGATCGACCTCGGCGCCGGCGACGGGACCGAGACGAGCTTCCTGCTCCGCGAGGGCTGGCAGGTGCTCGCCGTCGACGCGACGGCCGGCCTGCGAGCTCGTGTTCTGCGGACCGCGCCGGCGGAGAGCGCCGAGCGGTTGAGCGTCTGGGAGACCACGTTCGCCCAGATCGAGGACCTCCGTCCCGCCACGCTCATCTACGCCGGCATGTCGCTCCCGTTCACCACCCCTGCCGAGCTCCGCCACACCATCGACCTGATCACCGCCGCGCTCGGACCGAGCGGTGTGTTCGCCGGGCACTTCCTCGGTGAGAACGACGACTGGAGCACCCGACCGGGCGTGACGACCCTGACCAGAGCGGAGCTCCTTACCTTGCTCGATCGCTTCACGGTCCAGATCCACCGCGAGTCCGAGCGCGACGCGCCCTCCGGCCTCGGACCGAAGCACTGGCACACGCACTTCGTCGTGGCGACTCGCCCGAGCGAGTGAATCGCACCTCTGCGACGTCCGGAGTCGATGAACCCGGGTGACTCGATCGTCGAGCAGCGCTTCTGCAGCGCTTGGCGATCGTCTGGCTCGACGTGGGAGGCCGGACACAGGCGCCACCACACCACCGATATCGAGCACGCTTCCCGTGCAGCCGACGCGACGCCTAGCGCAGCGCGTTCAGCTCATCGAGAGCGCGATGGCCCCGCCCGACCACCGCTGGGACGACCTTCTGGCGCCCGCCACGGATCGGGATCTCGAGCATGTGGAGGATGTGCGCCGCCGCGAGCACCGCCGTCCCCTCCCAGCCGACCAGGTCCAGGGTCCTGGCCCACAGCCGCCTGCGGACACCGTCCAGCAGCGGGTCCTGGAAGGTGTACCACGCGAGGGCCGTCAGATCAGTGGCGCGTGTACCGCTCCCTGCGTTCCCGATGTCGACGACCGCCACCACCGCTCCGCCGCGGACCAGCACGTTGTTCGGGGTGGCGAGATCGGCATGGACCATGTCGGGTGCGTCCCGTGGTGGTGGAGCGTCGGCACACAGGAGCCGTACGCGCTCCACCAAGACCGACACCGCGGGGGAGTGCCCCGCGAGCCCAGCGATGGACCTGCGGAGGCCCGACTGCTCCGGCGTCTCCCCGACGGCAGACCCGTCGGTTGGGATCTCCTGACCGGTGGCGACCCGCCAGGCGTACGACCAGTGGTCGTAGGGCTCGGAGGCCTGACCGGCCTGGAGCTCGATGATCTCCATCAGCTGCTCGATGAGTGACGGCGTCAGCGCTGACGCCGGCGCCGCGTCCACGAGCTCCATGAGGTGCCAGACATGGGTCGCCGTGGCCCCCACTCCGAGCCAGGCCGGGGTGGGATACCCGTGGCGGCGCATGTGCTCGGCCACCCGCTGGGCGCGCAGCGTCTCGTCCAGGTGGTGATCGTGTGCCCGCGGCACCGCTTTCAGGACCGCTGGTGTCGTGCCACCCAGCTGGACGCGCACGGCACCCCCGTTGACGCCCCCGGGTAGGCGACTGAGGAGGGTGACCTCTGCCCCGACCGTGCTGGCCACGTCGTCGACGACCTCGGCCGGCAGCGCTTCGGGATGAGCGGAGCACACACCCAGACACCTTACGGCCGAGCCCGCGGCCCAGCCGCTGCTCGGGCGACCAGACGAACCGGCGAGCCCGTCCGGAAGGGCAGCCAACACACAGGCTGCCGTCCATGCGAGGCGTCGTCGGGCACTCAACCACCGCTCGCCGACGTGCGCCGTGCCCCCGAGACCGCAGAGCCGCACTGCTGGGCCACCACGGCCGCGGGCCTATCTGTCCAGGTCGATGATGTGCGACAGGAGCGGTCCCGTGTCGATCATGGTCACCGGTGCGCCGGTGACCTCCTCGACGTGGGTGATGAGGTCGCGGACCCGCGGGGTGATGTGGGCTGGGTCGGTTCGGCCGCGCATAGCGGGGTCGTAGTGGTCGGTGAACGTCAGGGCGATCTTCGTCGGACCGTTCAGCATGGCGGCGTAGGCCAGGAGGTCGTCGTCGATGCGGTGGGCCTTCCGGCGCGGCCGCCCGGTGTTGACGCCGTACTCGGCGATGCCTCGGGCTTCCGCTTCCGCGTGGGTCATCTCGTGGGGTAGCGGTCCCTGACCGACTCGAGTCGGCATGGCCTTGACCACGAGGAGGACGTCGCTGAGGTGGCGCCAGTTCAAGCCGACGTCGTCGATGGCTGCGGCCGTCGTGCAGTTCTTGACGGTGGTGCACGGGTACTCGTAGCTGAAGGACACCGACAGCTGGGTGCCTTGCGCGCCCTCGATCAGGACTTCCTCGCCGGCGGCTGCGCGCCTGTTGGCTTCGACGGCGACGTCGGTGGAGAGATGGGCGAGCGACGCGTGGTCGCGAGCTTGGCTCGCGGTCCGGTTGACGTACCTGGCCCGGGCCGGACCGACGCCGCTGCCGCTGGTGCCGACGACGTCACGCAGGAACTGGTCCTGCTGGTCGGCCTCGATGTCCTCGGCGGTGATCACGCCGCACCGGTGGTCGATGGTGGTCCGGTCCTGCAGGCCGTAGCGCTCCATCTCGCTCAGGAGGGTGTCGGGATGGACCAGGACGCCGGGCCCGACGGCGAGCTGGGTCTTCGGGTTCACCCAGGCCGTGGGCAGCTGCCGCTGCTTGACGTGGGTGCCGTCAGGCAGCGTGAAGCTGGCGCCGGCGTTGGTCCCCACCCCGGCGCGGACGGCCAGGCTGGCGTCCAGCGTGGTGGCGAGATGGGCGCAGGCCTTCCCCTTGCCGGAGTCCCCCCAGAAGGCGTCGACGATGACGGTGACGGGCATCAGCTCTCCTGCCGGAACGGGTCGCGGTCGAGGTCCGTGGCGCCGAACCCCACGATGGAGACGAGGTTGTCGGCCTGGTCAGCCGGGAGGAGCTTGCGACGCAGCTGGACCAGGTGCGGTCCGTACGTCTCCTCGAGCTCGGAGTGGTGGGTGGCGTAGATGGCCGCGAGGTAGGCCTCGTCACGGATCAGCTTCTCCACCACCTGCACCACCGCCGGCTGGTTGGTGCACAGCGCAGAGGGCTCGGCGCCCAGGTTGGCGATGACCGCGGTGGAGGAGTCGCAGACCATCGTCAGCACGTGGCCAGCCACGGTGCGATCCGGGCTCTCGTGCTGGTAGACCTCACCGAAGTCGAGACTGGTCTCGCCGAAGAGGTTGAGCACGACCTGGCAACCCGAGTTGGCCGCCGCCCGGAGAGGGCCGGCGAGCCAGTCCATGTCGTCGCTCCAGGCGCAGACCCCGATCCGGTGCCGCGCCGTGTCGGCCAGGCTGGCCACCCGGTCGATGATCGCCTCGAGGCTGTGCAGCGTGTAGAAGGACGTGGCCGCAGGCGGTGGTGCGACCCGAGCCAGGTCGGCGATCAACGCGTCGGCTCGGCGGCTCGTCGAACGCTTGATGCGTCCGAACACGTCTGCGGGTGGAACGGCGAGGAACCGCGCCGGGCCGCTCGCCGCAGCGATGCGGGTGACGCACTCCCTGGTGACCAGCTGTTCCAGGGCCGCGTACACGTTCGCCCGCTGCAGACCCGCCTCCTTGGCGAGCTCGTACCCCGTCGCTTCGGGGCGCTTGAGCAGGGCCACGTACACCCGCGCCTCGGACGCGGTGAAGCCGAGGGCGGTCATCTCGTCGATCACGTGCCGCCAGCCTAGGCAGGGCGTAGTAGTTCCCGCAACTACTTCCCGTTCGAAGCAGTGACATCAGTGGTCAAGAGCATCCCCGCTACGGCGGACTGGTTCACTCGGGCAGGCCGACCGCGTCAGAGCTCTGCGCTGGGCTGGCCCGACGGCCCATGACCTGTGCGTCAGGCCGGAGGAGCCCGAGGTGGTGCCACCCGCGGGACCGGAAGAGCCGGACCGCCGGGTCCTCCGGGTCCGGGGAGGTGCCGAGCAGCGCGCGGTCGTGCGGCAGCCCGGCCAGCACCGCGTCGTGCAGCGCCCCGCCCGCCCCCTGTCGGCGCGCGTCGGGCAGGACGGCCAGCTCGACGAACTCGAAGTGCCCGCCGACCCAGCCCTCGACAGCGGCGCCGAGCTTCTCCACGACCGCGTCCGGCCAGAACTGCCCGCGCTGGCCGGTGTAGCCCCAGCTGAACCCCACCAGGCGACCACGGTCATCGTGAGCCGTCCCCAACCGGTAGTCGGCGCGGCCGCGGTGCCGGTCCCACACCTCCGCACGCCAGGCGTCAGCTTCCGCCACCGGCCCGAACACCGCGTTCCAGACCCGCAGCACGTCGTCCCGGAAGCCTGCCGCTGCCCGGGCGTCGTGCACCGTCACTTCCATTCGATGAGTTCCTGTCTCTCTGCGACTGCTTCCTGGCGTTCGGAGTGCTCACAGGTCACGCCTGCCCGCGGCACCGAGGTGGGTGGTCGGCGTTCTGACGTCCCTCACCATCCGGATCTCGGGGATGCCCTCGTGCTTGGAGGCGCCATCGGCGACGAACCCGTGCTTGCGGTAGAAGGCCTGTGCGCGCGGGTTGGGCTGGGCCACCCAGAGCGCAGCCGGCCCGTCAGCCACCACCGCGTGCAGCAGCCGGGCCCCGACGCCCGAACCGTGGTGCTCCTCGAGCAGGTAGATGACGAAGAGCTCGAGCGGCCACGTCGCGTCGTCATCTCGCGGTCTGCCCGCCGACACGATCCCGACGATCTGGCCCAGGTGCTCGGCAACCACGACGGCGGTCGTTCCCTCGGCTTGCTCGGTGATCGCTCGCACCCACCACCGCTGCCTCCGTCCGGGCATGTCCGGGTCGTCGAGCACGGTATCGGGGACGATGCCGCGGTAGGTCTGGCGCCACGACTCGACGTGGACGGACGCCATGCCAGGGGCGTCCTCCGCGACGGCGGCCCTGACGACGTACTCCTTCATGTGTGGAGGCTAGCCAGGACGAGCCGTGCGGAGGAGGCCGAGTAGCTCGCTCACAGACGAACGTCTCTAAGTCGCGGCCTTTCACCTCACCAGGCATGCGCGGTGGAAGGCGATCTCCAGGCAAGCCGTCGTCCGCGACGGGTATCCCGCGGGCTCGCCGGGCGCTGGGTTTCAGAAGTCCGCTCCCGACAGTGGGAACTGCGGCTGTCGCCTTGGCGGTCTCTACGCACGGGCTGGAGCGTCTCGGGCACGCGCCTGCTTTCCTCGCGGCGCTGTCGAGCGGATGCCAGCCACCGGGCAATTGCAACCGCAGCGCCTCAGCCACAGGTTCGATAGCGGATCCCCTAACCAGGCAGCGCCCTTACCACCGAGACCAGCGAGCCGCGGCGCGCGGCGGCTCACCTCGACTTCTCACGTGTCGTTTACTGCGCGACGACGGTCACTGAGTCAAGGCGCAGTGCGGCGGTTGCGGCGACATCGAAGAGGCTGGACCGGACGTCCCTGGCGTTGGACCAGTCTCGCTTGTCCCACTCGGCTCCGGCGACGCTGTCCCCGGCGTACAAGAGCTGCCCCAGCCGTACTCCACGGAAGCGCGCTACGGCGATGAACGCGGCCGCTTCCATCTCCACCACCAGACAACCTTCATCGACCCGGCGGGCGATCCGAGTGCGTGGCTCGCGATAGAACGCGTCGGTGGTCCAGGTCCGACCAACCAGGTAGTCGGCGCCCATCGCGTCGAGGGTCTCCTGTATCGCCACGACGCCTACGGGGTCGGCGTCGATCACCCGTCCCGGCGGGGCGTAGTGGTAGGAGGTGCCCTCGTCACGAACCGCGCTATGGACGACCACCGGGTGGCCGAGCACGAGGTTCGGAAGGAGGGCTCCCGCTCCACCGACGACGATGAAGGATCGCCCACCCGCAGCGATGACCTCTTCCAGGAAGCCAGCTGCGATCGGTGCACCGACGCCGGGGTGGAACACAGCGACACGGCTGGGCCCATGCGCGACCGAGTAGACCGGGTGCTGGCCGTGCGCAGCACTGAGTACGCCGATCCGCTCGGTGTCCTGGCGCCTGGCGAGTTGGTCGATCAGTTCAGCGAAGAAGCAGATCACCACCGCGCTCGGCACGTTTGCGTCCGCGGTGAACCCAACAGGAGTGATCAGCCCGGGCTCGGCCAGGTCGTCCTCGAGCAGCGGAAGCAGCGGCGGGTCGGCAGGCATGAGCCGAGGTTAGGCCGCCCCGGCATCGTCGGCACACTGATTCGACCTGCCAGCCACCCGGCTGCGGTGGGGTTCGTCGGACTCCGATGCTGCGATGGAGCCGCGAGAGTCACTGGCTGTCCGATACTCGGTAGTGGATCGCGCACCAGTGCTCCAGGGAGCCGGGGGCGCCGCCTTCGCTCGAAACCCCCTGGTCGAGAAGTAGGCGGCCTGGTCACACGGTTGTCGAGCAGAGCACTCATGGGATAGGCGTGTCGCGGGCCCGAGGGTTGCTGGAAGCCATCGTCAGTGAGCTGGTCGAAGTCGTTGGAGGGTCCACGACTGCAGTCACTGCAGAACGGGCGGCGCTTCGTCGGACGATCGGCCTGACAGACTCCGGGGATGCATTTCACCGAATGCGACACGAGGCTGGCGGCCTACGGCGTCATCGTCGACCCGGCCGAGGGGGTCCTGCTCACCTGGTACAACAACCCTCGCCCCGGCCCGGCGTGGACGTTGCCCGGCGGTGGCGTGGAGTACGGCGAGTCGCTCGAGGAAGCGGTCGTCCGAGAGGTGAAGGAGGAGACGGGCTATGACGTGAGTGTCGGGCGACCCCTGACCACGCACAGCGTCAGTCCTGACGGACCACGACCACCTCGGCCGTACCGGTCGGTCCGGGTCTTCTTCACCGCCACCGTGGTGGGCGGACAGCTGGGCACGCTCGAAGTCGGAGGGACGACCGACTTCGCGCGCTGGGTGGCCCTCGACCAGGTGCGACACCTGCACCCCCAAGCAGACATCGTCGACATCGCCCTCACCGCTTGGCAGCAGTACCGCTGATCCGGCGGGCCGACCGGCGGCGCGCCGGGGCAGGCAGGCACCGTTGGTGCAGCCGTCTGGTCTGCTCGGAACCATGGTTACTGAGTTGTTCGCCAGCCCGGCTCACTGCGTCGCGAACGCGTCAACTCAGCCCCCTGGAGTGGCCCCGGCCGGGTCATGCAGCAGCCCCGCGGCAGCCCGGCTGACGTAGTTGCTGAGCGCGAAGTCGCGCAGCTCTCCTTCGCCGATCAGGTGAGCACCACAGGCAACCTGCAGCGACAGAGTGGCTCGGTGATGCATCGCTCGAGTGAGCAGGGGCTCGTCCACCATTTCGGCTACGGCTGCTGCGCCGTAGACCCCGATCAAGGGAGCAACGTCAATGGCTCGATCTGCCACGCAAGCATGGTCGAAGTCGATCAGAGACACTGCCCGACCGTCGTCCCACAAGACGTTGTGGGGGCCGAAGTCGCCATGGACGAGCGCGCCTGGCTGGTCAGCTTCAACGTCCAGGACGGCCGCTACCAGGCGGTCGGCCAGTGCTCGCAAGCGTCGCGGTAAGGGCACGGTCACCTCTTGCACGATCTCTGGCCACCGCTGTCCGCCGCACCATGACCGAACTTCGGGCAGCACTTCCAACCGGCTGGTGTCAACACCGGTCAACTGATCGAGGAGACGCTGGTACTCGACAGCGAGATCGGTGTTCCAGTCGCGATCGGCTCCGTGCACGCCGGGCACCCGGCTGATGAGGATGGCGGTCATGTGCTCGTCACCAAGGGGGCCGTCCAGTACGGATGGGACCGCGGTGGTGAGGCCGAGACCGGCTACCACTCTCGCGATGGCCGCCTCACGTGCACTGCGAGCCGGATGGCCGTTCCCAACGGCGCCGCGCATGATTGGCGCGCCTCGGGACAACACCACCTGGTGAAAGGCGCCCTGCCGCACCTCCGCGCCGGTCCAGTCCACCCGCGGCCACCTGGCCGCCGCCCACGCTCTCAGGGCCTCGGACTTGTCGTCACCCATCCGCGGAAGGTAGCAGCGGCGTCCGTGGCACCCACCCCTGGCGGAACTGCTCACAACCGACCGTCACTCGGGCAGTTCTAGCCGTGGGTTTGATGCGTCGTCCAGCCGCAGACCGGGGCTCTCGCCGACCTCGCACCTTCGACGGTCGCCCCGGGTCCGAACTGGCATCTCGGCGGTGCCCAGCACGCCGATTCATCGCGACGATCACGGCTAGCTGCACGAGTCACGCCGTCAGGTCCTTCGCTCACTCGAAGGCCTGCAGGAGTACCAGGTTGGGCGCCCGATGAAGCGACCGGCACGAACCTGCTGGGCGTTGTCAAGCACCTGATCATCGAGGGCGGGTACCTGAGTGCCTGTCTGCAACGGCCATCTCCGCGCGCGCGGCCAACTCGGACAACTATCGACGAGTCGCGGGCCTACATCGTCGACTTGCACGAGCAAGCCTGTGCCCACTCCGACCGTGTGCTCCGTGAGGTGGGTCAGGGCACCCGGCCAGCGTGCCGTGGTGGGCCGAGTACCGGCAGCATCTGGAGGCGGTCGCTCGACACTTCTCGCCCTAACCAGACGACGGCGCATCCGGGTAGAGACAGAAGGGGTGGCCGTCGGGATCGAGCATGACTCGCACGTCCTTCTGGGGCTGGTGCTCTGCCAGGGACGCCCCGAGCGCTCGGCCGATCTCGGCCCGCTCACTGCTCGAGTCACGGCCATGCACCGCGCGAGCCGACATCCGTCGTCGGTGCTCGATGACCGCCGATGCGGAGATGCCGCTCGAGCAGCACCCGCAGCGGGTCGACCAGCGACGAGGGCAGCTAGCCCAGAAGTGCCAGTGCGCGTCGCAGGCTGCTGGTCACGTTCGCGGTTCCCCGGACGTCGCCGATCGTGACGTGGTGCGCAACCTGGCCGACCAGGCTGTTGACGATCGAGCGAGCCAGCCTCTCGCGTAGCGACCGGTCGAGCGGCGTGCCGTAGCCGGCGAGAAGTGCGTCGAGGTCGGGTTCGGAATGAGCCCACGACGCGACGGAGCCGAGGTCGCCCACCGGGGAGCCGCCGTGCCACATGCCCCAGTCGATGACACTGCTGACGCGGAGGTCGGTGTCGATGAAGAGGTGATCAGGCGTGGCGTCGCCATGGCAGAGGACGAACCCCGTCAGCGGAGGGACGTCGGGTGAGTCGCCGAGAAGAGCCACGATCCGCTCGACCTCAGTGGGACTGAGTCCGGCGGCGACCAGGTGCGGACGCTCGGCCAGTCGCCTGGCGACGAAGTCGCGGCGCAGCTCGTGCGGATCCGGCCAGGATCCCGCGTGGTCCGGACGCCACACCCCCGGTGTACGCACCGAGTGCAGCCTCGCCAGCACCCGCCCCAGGTTGGCCAGCACCATCGCGCGGTCGGTCGTCGACAGCCGCGGCAGGAGCTGAGCCAACGCCACACCCGGGGCGCTCGCGACGACCATCGCCGGACGTCGACCGGTGCTGGTCTCGACGGATGTCTCGAGCAACACCTGAGGCACTGGGACGCCGGCCTCCCGCGCCTGCCTCATCGCCCACGTCTCACCGTCGAACAGCTCGTCCGGCTGACGTCCGACCCGGACGAACACCGTCGAGCCGCTGCTCAACTCGGCGCGGTAGACCTCGTTGTCATAGCCGTTGACCACCTGCTCCAGCTGAGCCGGCCGATCCTCCGTCGCGTCAGCGAGGAGGACCCGGATGGCGTCGACCGGGAGCGAGACCTGTGCATGCCACCCGGCCAGGAACGACTCTTCCGGCACGTGCCCATTCCCGCACAGATCGGCCCGGCGCGCACAGGCTTCGGGGAGATCGCGACTCGTCCAGCACGTCGCATCTGACCAGTGACGACAAAGTCTGCGCGGCCCGCACCCGTGTTCCCGGACGTCGCACCTCGGACGCGAGTGAGTGCTTCGACGTACCCGACAGGTGCGGGCTACGAGTTCTCAACATGTGCAGTCGGCAAGGCAACGCGGGAGCGAGGCGCGCGACCGGCCTGAGCCAGACCCGCACTACTCGCCACACTCGTCCTCCGATACCGGCCGGCATGCCGAGCTGCTGGCCGGCGTCGAACGCTCTGGTCCTCGGCCGGGTCAGCGGGGAACACTCCGAGGGTGGCGACCACATCGAACTGGGGAACGAGCCCACGACAGAGCGTCGAACGAGAGTGCCGCGAGCGCGGGCAAGCGGCGGTCATCGACGGATGTGTCGAGCTCTTGCGTGGAAGCACCGACGTCGACCCGACCCTGGTCCTCGCACTAGGTGGCCGCCGGCGCAGTGGGCGGTGTCCGGCGGTGTCAGCAATCCGGACTACTGGTTGCGGGTGTGGGCGGCGAGAGGACTGCTGTGGGTCTGGGAGGACCGGGCCGCGCCGGTGATCGAGGAGGCGCTGGGGGACTCCGCCTGGCGCGTTCGCGAGATGGCCGCCAAGGTCGCGGCGAGGCACCAGCTCGGTGATCTGCTCGAGCTCCTGCAACAGCTGCGTGACGACCACCCCGACCGGCGCGTCGCCGCGGCCGCCGCGCGCGCCATCGCCCGAATCAGCAGTGCGAACGCCTGAGCGCACTCCCCGGCCGGGCTCGAGCCCAGAAGATGACGGCAACTTCAACGTCCCGGAGTTGCCGCTCGATGCGTCACCAATGCCTACCCTTCCAGGGCTGCCCGGTGTCGATCGTTGTGTGAGCCGGTCGCTCGACCGTGGGCTCCGGCGATCCGTCCGGCCCCGCGCGCAGGCTCGCCATCGGCCCGACCGCAAGAACATGGGCGACTTCGCCGTTCCGTTCTGGTAGTCCAGGTTGGGTGACGACCACTGCAGGCCCGAACGCCGAGGCTGTACGAGTGCTGCTCATCTGCTGCGTCAATCCGAAGGCGCCCCATCCCGCAGCGGCCAGAGACTTGTACACCGGTCCGCTGTTTCAGCGGTCGCGGAGGTACGCCGAGCAGCAACCCCACCCCTGGTACATCCTCTCTGGCGAGCACGGCCTCGTCCGACCCGACGACTGGCTGGCCCCGTACGACACCGGCCTGCACGACACCACCGATGTCTACCGCCGGGCGTGGGGAGCTTGGGTCGTTGCCAAACTGCTGAAGGAGCAGCGTGGGTTGGAGGGTGCAACGGTGGAGGTGCATGCCCCGAAGGGCTACATCGAGCCGCCGACAGCGCCTCTGGCCGCCGCCGGTGCCTCCCTGAGCCTTCCTCTCAGCAGCGTGGCTTGGGAGGACTGGCCAAGGTGGTACGACGCCCGTGTTCCACCCGACAGCGCCTCCTGAGTCGGAGTCACCCTCGCCGACCGCGCCAGAGGGAGCACTCGCTGGGCGTGACGGCGACCGGGCTCACAAACGATCGTCACTTGGACAGTACGGCGAGACGAAGCGACGGTGGCGCGATGACATGATCGAGCGATGGACTGGGCACCACAGACCCTTGTCAGGTTCCAGAGCGCGGTCGCCAACCGGCTGGGTCGGTTCCCCGGCGTCTTCGCGATGGCCAACGGTCTGGCCCATCAGGGTCTTCTCAGCCCCGAGGACCACCAGTGGTGGCGATCGGCCAACGACGCCGCCAACGCGGCCTACCACGACCCGAGCACCGTCGACCCCTCCTGCTACGACCCCACCCTCAACCCCGGCGCCCGCTCCTGGTTCAAGAGCGACGCCACCGGCCTGCTCTCCACGGTTCAGCAGTACCTAGCGCTGCTCGACCGCTACGCCGTCCCCTGGCACGAGCTGCGCACCAGAACGCCGGGTCGCATCGTCTACGAGGACGACGTCCAGGTTGTCGCCGTCCCGCATACCCATGCCGAGCACTGGCCCTTCGACACAACACGCACCGCAGCCGCCGGGGAGGCGTCGCAGCCGCTCGAGGCGAGCGTCGCCGTTGACACCCAGCGTCCTGGCCGACGAGGATCGGGCTGCCGGCGGTCCGTCCAGCGCCGAGCCCGCTGAGAACCGGCCCCAGCCCGGTGCTCGTGAAGGCGAAGGGGATTCGATTCCTCTGGACTGCTGACCCGTGTTGACCTCTTTCTCGTGTGTCTCACCGCTGGGGGCTGTGACCACGTCGAGAGGACGCGCATGTCGGTGCTGAGGGTGGCTGTCGGACAGGGCATCGGGTCGGAACGACCGAGCGCCCAGGCGGTCCGGGACAACGCGACCGCGATCTGCGAGGTGATGCGGGAGGCCCACCAGGCCGGGGCACGGTTGGTGGTCTTCACCGAAGGCGCGTTGTCGACCTACCCGGGGAAACGGATGATGTCGTCCGATCCCGCTCGTCTCGCTGAGGCCGACTGGTCACGGATGCCGTGGGACGTGCTGGCGGTGGAGGTCGAGCGGGTGGCGGAGCTGGCCGGCGAGCTCGGCGTGTGGGTGGTGGTCGGGTCGGTGTGGCCGGCAGACGGTGCCGGCCGGCCGTTCAACAGCCTCCTCGTCATCGACGACACCGGCGTGGTGGTCGACCGCTACGACAAGCGTTACCTCTCCCGCACTGAGGCCGACTTCATGTACCAGCCGGGGGCTGCTCCAGTGGTCGTGGACGTCGACGGATTCCGGTTCGGTCTCCTGCTGTGCATCGAGGCGTTGCTGCCTGATGCGGTCATCGAGTACGAGACCCTCGGTGTCGACGCCGTCGTCATCTCCACCTTCACCGCTGCCACGCCCCAGCAGTCCCAGGACGACCAGCGCGCCCTGGCCCACGCCACCATGATCGACGGCTGGACCATCCTCGCGGCTCCCGGCACCGCACCCGGGCACATGCCGTCGGCGGTGGCCGCGGCGGGCTTCACCTGGTTGGCGCAGGGACGACCCGACGGCACCGTCCAGACGGTGATCGCCGATCTCGACCGGGACGAGCCCCGGATCCGCTTCGGCCGCGAACGAGGCCGGACCTGGCGCGAGCTGCACCGAGCCAGCGCTGCTAGTCGGTGAGAGTTCCTCAGCTGCGGCCCGGCGATCGCGTGCGACTCGTCTCCCCGGCCAGCACACCGCCGGAAGAGGCGTCCACCGGGGCGTGCAGCAACTGAAGTGTTGGCGCTACGGGTGGGCTGTAGGTCGCCCTGCCAGTGGCCCAGCACACTTGGGTGTCATGGCGTCTGCGCTCCCCCCTCACGGATTGCGCTCCTGGTGGCGGGAGGCCCCAGCCGCTACACCGGGCCGATTGGACGCCTCGACGCCTGAGGTGGCGGATCTGGCCCAGCGGATCGCCCCGGGCAGCCCGATCCGCGATCTCGGCGGCGCCTACAGCCTCAACCTCCACCTCGAGACAGCGGAGGTGGTGCTACGGATCCATCAGCCCTTCATCTCGCGTCGACGACTGCTCGACCTGCAGGCGGTCAGGCGGCACCTCATCGCTCGCGGCGTAAGAGGGCCGCGGCCGCTACGGCTGGCAGGGCGTCCAGTGTTCCGCTGCGCCGACCGATGGGCTCAGCTTCCTCACCGGCGACCACCGGAAGCCGATCCCGAGACGTGTGCTGTGCTCGCCGCCGATCTGGGGCGACTTGACCGGCACCTGAGGGGATTCGATGGTCGGCTCAGCAGACCTGTGGTCGCCACCTGGGCGACACCATCGACGCTGCGCCGATGGCTGTCGGTCACCCGAGCGGCTGTGAGCGCCGATGACGAGATGGCCGCCTTCGCTGCAGAGCTCAGCAGGCAGTGCCAGGCGATCGCGAGGCGGTGGATCCCGCTGCGCGACCTCCCGGCGCAGGTTGTGCACGGTGACGCCACCCTCGACAACCTGCCGCGCGACGATGCAGCACAAAGCATCGTCCTCGACCTCGGGTTCTCCGCGTACCGACCGCGGGTGCACGACCTGGCCTACACCCTGCACTGGACTCTGCTCGTCATGGGCACGCACGCCGTCGACCACTTCCCCCTCTGGACCCGTGAGTACGAGGACGCCTCGAAGGCGCCGCTGGACGAGGCCGAACGCCGTGCCCTACCCATCATCGCTGCCGCTACAGCTCTTCACCGACCTGCCATCGCCGGCCTTGCGTTCAACCCGGTAGACGACCTGCGTGGCCAGATTGGCTCTCTTGAGCTGGCCAGGACATGGCTCAGGCAGTAGGGCTGAGCCGATCCACCTCGGTCGGCGTTGATGAACGGACACTAAGGTCTTCCGATCCACCTCAACATTGCGGTTCCGAGCTGAATCGAGGAGCCACTCGCCCGCTTCGCTGCGCGAGAACTCCAGGACTACAGGAGGCGTTCAGAGATCGGATGCTCGAACTCCGGAGGGGCATCGGGGTGATAGGACTTTCGGGTAGCGCTTCGAGGCGGCGTGTCGTCGACCGACGCGGGTGCTCGACAGCCATTGATCGTGAGTCGCCCTTCAGTGCGACGTAACGAGGTTCAGGAGTTGCGTCGCGAAGTGAACCTGAAACGGGTGGTCCTCACTGTTGGTCAGCACCGCCACGCCCACCCCAACGGTCGGATACCAGGCGAGATCGCAGAGGAAGCCGAACCCCCCACCGCCGTGGTTGCGCACCAGCCGACCGTTCCAGACGCCGGTGTCGATCCCGAGTCCGTAGCCGACGTGTTGCCCCGGAGAAGCATCCGGCACCTGGTACATCTGCCGCAGCAGCTCCGGTGTGAGGATGCCGCGGCCACCGTCCAGGTGGAAGGCGATGTACCTCAGTGCGTCGTCAACGCTGGCGTAAGCACCGCCAGCGGCCAGCATCGGGACTCTCAGCCGCGGTGGCGCGTTGTTGGAGTGTCCGACAGCACGGTCAGGATCGGCTTTGATGCGGGCGATGTCGAACGTGGTGCGATGTAGACCGAGGGGATGGAGTACAACCCGGTCGATGTAGGTTGCGAAGTCGGCCCCGCTGACCCTTTGGAGCACCAACGCTGCCAGGTCGATTCCGAGGTTCGAGTAGGAGTAGTGGTCCCCGACGGGAAACTCCAGCCACGTCTCGCTGATGCTCGCGCAGTGGTCTTCGAACGAATCGTCGCTGTTGTCATAGTTGGAGCCGCGCGGCGCCTCATGGACCAGACCCGACCGGTGCGACAACAGGTGCCGCAGCGTGATCCTTGCCTCAGGTGTGGACTCCCAACGGCTGTGAACGGTGAACTCCGGGAGGTACGCCGGCAGGGCTTCGTCGAGGTCGACCAGGCCGTCGCGGACAGCGCACATCACCGCCGTCGCGGTGTACATCTTCGACGCGGACTGGAGGCTGAAAAGGGTGCCGGTGGACACCGATCGACCGGCCTTCAGTGCCGTCACACCGAAGCCGGCCGACCAGAGCGGCCCGGTGCGATCACACAACCCGACGGCAAGACCCGGCACCCGGTGACGAGTGAGCAGGCGCAGGGCTTCCTCACCGGCCCAGCGCTGAGCAGCCTCCGACACGCTGGTCATCGCCACAAAGTCGCACGGCCATGAGGCCACTGTCCAACAGTTGCGGCACGAATGACTCTCCAGCCACGGTCCGAAGAGGGAACGCTGTGGCAGCGTCGTTCTGGCATCGGCTGCACCGAGACGACCTCGCGCTGAGCCTCCGGCTCGCCGCAGCAGCCGACGCGACCAGTGCCGGCTCTACGGCGGCTCGCTCGAAGTCATGTCGAGGCCGACCGCACCGCGGTGAGGATCGCCGATCTCTGCTGACCGTGATCGTCCGGCCGACACGCAGTTCTGGTCGCTACTGCGTCCGACCGCCTCCTAGCCGCTGCTCGAGACCATCTTCGTGAGGCGCCTCTCAGGGCAAGGAAGGCTGCGAGAGGTCGCTGGGGATCAGCGAGTAGATGACGAGGTCGCTGCGGCCACTGTTCGTGAAGCCCGCATTGCGCGCCGTTCCCTCGGCTGTGTACCCGGCCTTCTCTGCCACGCGCATCGAGGACGGGTTGTCCGGGGCGATGCGCAACTCGATGCGCTCGAAGTGGAGTTCGCGAAGAAGCCAGCGCGACAGCGTTGCAACGGCTTTTGGCATGAGGCAACGGCCGCGTGCGTGTGCTGCCGTCCAGTAGCTGAGCTCGGTGGTCATGGTCCGCCAGTCGATCCGCTTGGCATCGATGCTGCCCGCGAGCTCTCCGTTGTGCCGTACTGCGAGAACCAGCGCCTGGCCGGTGACCCGGAGTTCTCGCGTCGTGGTGGTGCACCAGGTGCGCGCCCGCTCGAGGGTGTAGGGCTCGGGAAGCGGAAAGCGGCGTCGCAACTCGGGGTCGTGGACAGCACGGTGCAACGCCGGTGCATCGCCGGGCCTCAGAGGATTCAGCGTGATGCTGTCATCGACCCGGATCTCGACGTCTGGAAGTGTCGGCACAAGTCTCAGTGTTGATGAACTGTGGGGCCTCAGCCGCCACTGGCTCTCGGCTCGCCGACGTCGTAGCGCCGGTGGATCGACCGTCGTGCACAAAGGATCGTCACCGAGCCGGTCCAGGAACCGGTGCGTCGTTCTCGTCTGACACTGGCCTGATGGCCGAGCCCACGTGTTGAGCGGTCGCGGCCTCTGCGGGGCTAGGGGCCGACGAGCCCGGTGCGGGCGAGCCAGACCGAGTAGAAGATGATCACGGCGGTGATCGCCCCGAGCGCTGAGATCAGCCAGAATCGGATGGTCACGGTGGTCTCGGACCAGCCGCTCAGCTCGAAGTGGTGGTGCAACGGAGCCATCTTGAAGAACCGCTTCCCGCCGGTGAAGCGGAAGTAGTAGCGCTGGATCAGCACCGAGGACGTGACCATCACGTAGATGACCCCGATGATGGGCAGCAGCAGCTCGGTCCGCGACAGGACCGCCAGCGCTACCAGGAACCCACCGATGCCGAGCGATCCGGTGTCACCCATGAAGATCTTCGCGGGGTAGCAGGACCACCACAGGAATCCGACCAGGTTCCCGAGCAGCGCGCACGTGACCACGGCCAGGTCCTGCGGGTGGACGGTGTCGAAGCAGCCCGGACCGCCCGCACCGGAGCAGGTGTTCTGGGCTTGGAACAGCAGCATCAGCGCGTAGGCGGACAGGCTGGAGATGGCGCACCCGGCGAGCAGGCCGTCCGCACCGTCGACGATGTTGACGCCGTTGGTCGTCCCGATCGACAGGAACCCGTACCAGACCAGCGCGAGCACCACCGCAACCACCGGACCCCAGCGGGCCAGGTCGAGCAGGCCCACGTCACCGACGAAGGTGATGTGGGAGGAGACCAGCGACCGGCCGGCCCGGTCCGCACCCCAGAGCGCTACCGGGACGAGGAGGGCGATGACCAGCAGCTGCCCGACGATCTTGGCCCGCTCGGGCAGCCCGGTGGAGTTCTGGTGATGGGTCTTGAGGTAGTCGTCGACGAACCCGACCGCGCCCATGCCGGCCATCGCGAGCAGGACCAGCACCCCGGAGGTCGTGACCTCCTGGCCCGTGACGGCGTGGGCGATAGAGTAGGCCACCACGGTCCCGGCCCCGAAGACCAGACCCCCCTTGGTCGGGGTGCCCTTCTTCACCAGATGGGTCTGCGGGCCGTCGGCGCGGACGAACTGGGACCAGCCCAGTCTCTTGAGGACCACGATGGCCGGCCGGGTCAGCAGTAGGCAGAACAGGACGCCGGTGCAGAAGGCGACGATGGCCGCAACCAAGAACGGTCACCTCCGTGATCAGGTGTGGAAGACGCGGGAGACGCTAGCGGCACCAACGGCTCGAGGCGGTTGGCCTCGCCGAGCAGGTGCACACGGATCCGACCGATCCTCATGACAGGACGCCGACGGACAGGCCGGCTCGAGAACGACCGCTCGAAACCACGCCATCGAAGGCCCCACGGTTCTGCGCGCCGTTTCGTCAGCGGTAGGGGGTGTAGCAAGCAAGCCAGGCTTGAGCGCCTGGTGGTGCCAGGTCACAACGGCTGCCGCGTCGCCGCCCTCAGGTGGGTTGAAGCCGTCCGAAATCGGGTACGCATCCGCGTCCGGCCGCAGATAATTGCACGCGCAGATACCGGAACAAACTGCGGCGCGCTCCCGCTCACCTGGGCGTGCCCCCGGGTGCTCCGACTGCTCACAAACGATCCACACTGTCTGCACCTAGTAGGAGCCGCTGTGTCTGTCCTGTTCACCCCGCTCGACCTCGGAGCACTTTCCCTTCCCAATCGCCTGATCATGTCCCCGCTGACGCGCTGCAGGGCCGGCGCGGGCCGCGTCCCCAACGCCCTGATGGCCGAGTACTACCGGCAGCGGGCCGGGGCCGGCCTGATCATCAGCGAGGCGACATCGGTGAGCCCGCAGGGAGTCGGCTACCACGGCACACCCGGGATCTGGAACGAGGACCAGGTCAACGGGTGGAAGCAGATCACCGCTGCTGTGCACGCTGAGGGTGGGCGGATCTTGCTGCAGCTGTGGCATGTCGGGCGGATCTCCGATCCAGAACTCCTCGATGGTGAGCTGCCGGTCGCTCCGAGTGCGGTGGCCGCAGACGGGTGGGTCCGTCGACTTCGCCCTAAGCGCCCCTACGTCGTCCCCCGTGCGCTGTCGACGGACGAGGTCAGTGCGATCGTCGCCGACTTCCGCCGCGCGGCGGAGAACGCGAAGCACGCTGGGTTCGAAGGTGTCGAGATCCATGCCGCTAACGGCTACTTGATCGATCAGTTCCTGCAGGACAGCACCAACCGCCGCACCGACCGCTACGGCGGATCGGTGGAAAACCGGGCTCGGTTCCTGCTGGAGATCACCGACGCCGTCGTCGACGTGTGGGGCGCCGACCGGGTAGGGGTGCACCTGCGTCCTCGAGGAGAGGAGCACGACATGGGCGACTCCGACCCCCGCGCAATCTTCGGCCACGTCGCAGCCCAGCTGCGTGAGCGAAAGGTCGCCTTCCTGTTCGTCCGGGAGATCGAGGCCGAAGACAGCCTGCTCAGCTACATCAAGGCGACCTTCAGCGGGCCCGTGGTAGCCAACGAGGAGATGAACGTCGACGATGGGCGGCGACTCATCAAGTCCGGCCACGCCGATGCCGTCGCCTTCGGCCGGGACTTCATCGCCACCCCCGACCTGGTGCAACGGGTCGCGGCCGGCGCTGAACTGAACATCCCCGACCCCGACACCTTCTACCCCAGGCCTGGACAGGATCCGGCAATCGGATACACCGACTACCCTGCCCTGATCGACGCAGCAGGCGAGTAGAAGGGGATTACCGGTGGCCTTCCCCGATGATGCGGTCGAGGTGCGTGCCCGGGGGTGGCGGGCAGTGGTCGCGTTCCATGATCTGGTCGACTCCGCTCTAGAGGCCGCCCTGCAGCAGGAGGTAGGTCTGTCGGTCGTCGAGTACACCGTGCTCGACGTGCTCAGTCGCCAGGTCGTCCACCACCTGCGGATGCAGCAGGTGGCTCGCGCTACCGCCTTGTCCAGCAGCGCGACCACCCGCCTCGTCGCACGGCTGGAGAAGCGCGGCCTCCTCACCCGGTTCATCTGTGTAGACGACCGGCGCGGCATCTACACCGAGCTCACCGAGGACGGCAGCAACCTGCTCGATCGCGCCCGGCCTGTCCACGACGCCGCACTCCAGTCCGCGCTGGATCAAGCCCAAACCGTCCCGGAACTTGCCCCTCTCACCGCCCTGGTCGAACAGTCCAGCCTGGCCCCACTGCGGCCGCCAGCCGTGGCCGGAGCTGCAGTGGCCAACTCCTAGGACAACCGTCCACTGACGTTCGTCTGTGAGTCGGGGTGGTGGAGGGGCTGCCTTGCGTGTGAGTCTCGCCGATGTGTCTAGCGCGAGCAGTATCCGGCTTCACCAGGTCGTCCCGTTGGTGGAGCGCCAACATGCGGTGATCGAGCACCTGCGTGCCCGGCACCCGAAGTTCACCACCGTCGGGCAGCTCGCCGACCTGGTCGGGGTCAGTCCACGAACGATCGAGCGGGACACCACCCGTCTGCGACAGGCCGGGATCCCGGTGGAGGCAGTCACCGGCCGCCGCGGCGGGTACCGCATCGCCGCACGGGCCGAGGCCTCCAGCTGTCTCCTGGCGAGATCTCGGGGTTGCTAGCGACGCTGGTCGCGGTCGGACCGTACGGCTCGGCCACCTGGACCTAGGAGACGGATGATCGCCCGCTGCAACAAGCCGGCCGGTGATGGCGCTCCGGACTCGCCACCGGCGCGCGGGATCGCCCGGTGGCGCGTTGTGGGTACCGTCCTACTCGTGTCAGATCACCCGCCGGAGTCCTGGGCGTGACGTCGTGACCGGGACGGACGGCACCCTGTCCCCGCTCGCGCTGGAACGGCTGGCAGCGCGGGCCCGGCGACGGAGACCGGTGATCACCACGACGGCACCTGTGCTGATCGGGAAGGGCGTCAGCACGCTGACCTACGCGCTGGCGTCGGGCGATGGGGACTGGGTGATGCGGGTGTCACGGTCCTATCCCGAGCCGTGGACCTGGCGAGGGGGTCGTCGGCACGAGGTCGCCCTCCTCGCTGAGCTGCGCAGCCGCGGCGTGCCCTGTCCCGCCGACGCCACGGTGCTCGAGGAGGTCGACGGGCTACCGGCGGCCATCCTCGAGCGGCGCGTGGGCGGGTCACCACTGCGTCCGGAGGACGTCCGACCCGGCTCACCCATGGTGCAGACGATCGCCACCTTGCTCGACCGCCTGCACAGCATGGACGCCGAGGACGCCGTCGCCCACGGCGTGCGGCGGGACGACCCGACAGCGGAGCTCCGTCACGCAGCGACCACGGTGGGCCTGGGCCCCGAGCTGCGGAACCGGGTGCTGCGCGTGGTCGACCGGCTCGAAGGTCGCGCAGCGATCCGGACGCTGTGCCACCGGGACCTCCGCGTCGAGCACCTCATGGTCGACGGCGACGGCGAGCTGACCGGGCTCCTCGACCTCGGCGAGGTAGGCGTCGACGACCCCGCCATCGATCTCGCGCTGCTGCACGGCGAGCTGGGCGCGGAGGTCGTCACCGAGATCGCCGCAGCGATGCGGACCTCCGACCCAGGCCTGGTCGACGCGGCCCGCGCGGTGCGGAGCCTGTGGCCGCTGCTCGAGCTGGTGCCGGGTGGTGAGACCTGGGGCGACCCGACGACCGCTCGCGACCGACTCGACGCCCTGGTGTGAGGTAGCAGCAGCGCAGCGTCATCACCGGAGCGGCGCTCGACGGGCCCCGTCCGGCAGGCGGGACCGGCGAGCCAGGACGGTGATGAGCAGGTCGGCCACGGTGAGCCCGGCCGCGACGGCGAGGGCCGCCCGGCGGGCCCCACGTGCCGGAGGCCGCCCGCGCAGGAGCAGCAGGCTCAGGGCCACGTCCATGACGTCCTCACCGACGAACATCCACAGCCGGGTACTGGCCGGCCGGCGGACGAACGCCGCGAGCACCGCGACCTGCCGGACGCCCAAGCACCGCGCCAGGGTGGTGCTGCGAGGGTCCCGCAGCCCGAGCCGGCGGGTCAGGGCGCCCGGCGCCAGCAGGAACAGCGCCGCCAGCAGGACGCTCGGGACGACCATCAGCCAGAAGGTGGGGCGGCTCACGCCGTCGTCCTGGGTCACCCCGGCCCGGTACCCGGCCCGCTCCGGACGACACGGAAGGCGTTCGGCGCGGCCGCAGGCGCCCCGGTGTCGCCACCGGGACGCGAGTCTCGTCGGGGTGCTCAGGAGCGCACCGGTCCGGTCGAGCCCCGCACCACCAGGTGCGTGGGCAGCACCACCGAGCGTCGCTCGGGCCCGCCGGTGAGCAGCAGCGACACCGCCGTCCGTGCGGCGCGCTCGGTCGGGCTGGCGATGGTGGTCAGGGCGGGGGAGGTGCAGGCCCCGATGAAGGTGTCGTCGCACCCCACCAGGCTGACGTCCTCGGGCACCCGCACGGAGCGCTCGGCGAACCGCTGCAGCATGCTGATCGCGATCATGTCGTTGAAGGCGATCACCCCCGTTGCGCCGAGGTTGACCACCGCCTCCGCGGCACCCGTGCCGGCGGCGTGCGAGGGCGGGTGCGGTCCGGTGCGAGTCGCCTTCGCGCCGAGTCGGGCGGCCGTCCGGCTGATGCTGCGCCAGCGTCGCTCGCTCGACCAGGACGTCCGCGGCCCGCTGACGTAGACGAGTCGGCGGTGCCCCAGCGAGACCAGGTGCTCCACCGCCTCGGCCATCCCCGCCGCGGTGTCGAGGACCACGCTGCCGCCCCGCCGCCGGGGGCGGTTGATGGTCACCAGCGGCACCGTCGCCCGCTCCAGCGCGTCGATCCGTGCGTCCGGCAGCCGGGGGATGCCCAGCACCGCACCGTCGCAGAGGTCCTTGGCACGGGTCAGCAGCACCTCCTCCAGCGCGTCAGATCCCTCGGTGTCGATCAGCAGCTGGTGCCGGCCGGCGGCGCGCAGCTCGTGGTGGGTGCCGCGGATGAGGTCGACGGTGAACGGGTCGCTGATGTTGGGCACCAGGACGGCGACCACCCCGGTCCGCGTGCCGCCACCACCCTCCGGCGGCTGGGGCGGGCGCGAGGGCCGGTAGCCCAGCTCCTCGGCGGCCACCTCGATCCGGTGACGGGTGTGCACGTTGACCCGTCCCGGGTCCGACAGCGCGCGCGACACCGTCGAGACCGCCACCCCGGCGCGCGCGGCCACGTCGGCCAGGGTGGTGCGCCCGGCCGCGGCGCCGCCGACCGGCGCGACTGGGGACGCCATGCCGAGATCGAACCATCATGGCAACTTCTTGGCAAACCTCTTCCGCTGTTGCCAGCACCGGTCCTACGCTGCACGACCATGAGCCACGCCGTCGTGGGCAGCGAACCCGTTCCCGCCGACGCCGTCGTGGAGCAGGGCACCCGCCCGCCGACCGGATCCGGCGCCTCCGCCGGACCCCGCCCGAGAACCTCCTGAGGAGTCCCCCTGCCATGAGCACCACCTCCAGCCCCACACCGACATCCGGGCCCGTGCGCGTCCTCGTCGTCGGCTGCGGCGTCATCGGCAAGCACCACGGCATCGTGCTGACCCGGCACCCCTCCTTCGAGGTGGTCGGCCTGGTCGACCCGGTGGCCGAGCGCGCCGCCGCCGTGGCGCAGGCCGTCGTCGACGAGGGCGGGACGGCCCCGCAGGAGTACACCGACCTCGAGACCGCGCTGGCCGCCGGCGGCGCCGATCTGGCCGCCATCTGCACCCCGAGCGGGATGCACGTCGACCAGGCCGAGCAGGCCCTGGCCCGTGGCCTGCACGTGGTCATCGAGAAGCCGCTCGACGTCACCGTCTCCAAGAGCGCCCGCTTCACCCGCCTGGCCGCCGAGGCCGCCGAGCGCGGGCAGGTCGTCTCGGTGATCAGCCAGCACCGCTTCGACCCCGGCGCGGTGGTGGTGCGGCGCACCCTCGACGAGGGCGGCTTCGGCACCCTCACCAGCGCGCTGGCCTCGATGTCGTGGTACCGCAGCCAGGGCTACTACGACTCCGGCGACTGGCGCGGCACCTGGGAGCTCGACGGCGGCGGCGCGGTGATGAACCAGGGCGTGCACACCGTCGACCTGCTGCGCTGGTTCCTCGGCCGCCCGGTCGAGGTCTTCGCCCACGTGGCCCAGCTGGCCCACGAGCGGGTCGAGGTGGAGGACACCGCGACGGCCACCGTCCGCTTCGAGTCCGGTGCGCTGGCGACCATCTTCTGCACCACCGCGGCCTACCCGGGCCTGACCACCCGCGTCCAGGTGCACGGCACCCGCGGCTCGGCGATCATCGACAACGACGAGCTGCGCTACCTGCACGTGGGCGACGGCGAGGTCGCCGACAACCTGCGCGCTGCCAAGGTCACCGGCAACCAGGCCGAGGCCGCGCTCGGTGACGAGTTCGCCGGCTCGCGCAACGAGCCCGACAAGTTCGTCGCCGGCCACCTGCGCCAGTACGACGACATCGCCGCGGCGATCAGCGAGGGCCGGGCTCCGCTGGTCGGGGCCGAGGACGCGCTGCTGTCCCAGGCCCTGGTGCGCTCGATCTACGTCTCGGCCGCCCTCGGCCAGGCCGTCCAGGTGCAGGACGTCCTCGACGGGCGTCACGACGACGTGGAGCCGGTCGTCCCCGGCGCCACCCCTGCCACCGTGGGGGTGCCGGCATGAGGTTCTCCGTCTTCACCGCCTCCACGCCGGAGTGGACGCCCGAGGAGGCCGCCCGCACGCTGGCCGAGCAGGGCTACGACGGCATCGAGTGGCGGGTCGTCGACGACCCCGGCAGCCCCGACGGCAAGCCGGGCTTCTGGCGCGGCAACCAGGCCACCTGGCCGCTGACCGGGCTGGAGGAGTCGGTCGAGGAGATCGCGCGGGTCAGCGAGGAGGCCGGGCTGGAGATCTCCGGGCTCTGCCCCTACGTCCCGGCCACCCGCCGCGAGGACGTCGAACGCGTCATCGCCGCCACCGCGGCGGTCGGCGCCAAGCAGCTGCGGGTCAGCGTGCCCGGGGTGGGCGCGGACGAGACCTACCCCGAGGTCTTCGACCGGGTCCGCGAGGCCTACGCCTGGGTGGCCGAGCGGGCCGCGGCCCACGGCGTCAAGGCGCTGGTCGAGCTGCACCACCGCACGCTCACCGCGTCCGCCTCCTCGGCGCTGCGGCTGCTCGACGGGCTCGACCCGGCCGCGGTGGGCGTCATCCACGACCTCGGCAACCTGCTCGCCGAGGGCCAGGAGGACCACCGCTGGGCCTTCCAGCTGCTGGGCCCCTACCTGGCGCACGTGCACGTCAAGAACGGCGTGTGGCGCAGCACCGGCACCCGTGACGACGGCACGGTGGACTGGGAGTTCGGGTGGGCGACGCTGAGGGCCGGGCAGGCCGACGTCGCTGCCTACCTGACCGCCCTCGCCGAGCACGGCTACGACGGCTGGGTGACGGTGGAGGACTTCTCCACCGAGCTCCCGCTGGCCGAGCGCACCGCCGACAACCTGGCCTACCTCCGCTCGCTGGTGGCCTGACCTCCGGGGCCCGCGGCACGTTTGCCGCCGGCCCCGGAAAAAGTTGTGGCAAGGGCTTGCCACATCCCACGCGTCCGGGATTGACTGTGCCGCAGTCGCGACCCCCGGGCAGGCCTGGCCTCCGGGCAGCGTGACGCGACGGACCTCCGATGAAGCAGGTGAGAACGACATGGCGCTCGACCAGTCAAGCAAGCGCTTACGAGACACCCCCCGTGCCCGCGCGATGGGCGCGGTGCTGCCGGCCGACCGCGGCGACCGCCACCGTCGCGGGACGAACCGCTGGACCCGCGACCGGCTGCTGGTGCTGCTGGGACTGCCCGGCGCCGTGGCGCTGCTGATGTTCCAGTACGTGCCGCTGATCGGCAACGTCATCGCCTTCCAGGACTACCAGCCCTACCTGGGCGTGGGGGAGTCGGAGTGGACGGGGCTGGAGAACTTCTCCTTCCTCTGGGAGGCCGACCCCGAGTTCCTCACCGCGCTCTACAACACGCTGGTGCTGACGGTCATCCAGACGGTGCTGGTCTTCCCGATCCCGCTGGTGCTGGCGCTGCTGCTCAGCAGCCTCGCCGGTGAGCGGCTGAAGCGGGTGCTGCAGTCGGTGCTCTACCTGCCGCACTTCCTGTCCTGGGTGATCGTGGTGTCGCTGTTCCAGCAGATGCTGGGCAACGCCGGCATGCTCAACACCTTCCTCGTGCAGAACGACCTGCCGATCGTCGAGATCATCGGCGTCCCGGAGCTGTTCAAGGCGCTGCTCACCTCGCAGGTGATCTGGAAGGACGCCGGCTGGGGCACCATCATCTTCCTGGCCGCGATCTCGAGGATCGACCAGGAGCAGTACGAGGCCGCCGCCGTAGACGGCGCCAACTCCTGGAAGCGGCTGTGGCACATCACGCTGCCGGCGCTCAAGGGCCTGTTCATCCTGCTGCTGATCCTGCGCCTGGGCCAGAGCCTGTCGGTCGGCTTCGAGCAGATCATCCTGCAGCAGGGCCCGGTCGGCATCCCGGCCAGCGAGGTGCTCGACACCTACGTCTACAACAACGGCATCCTCGGCGGCGACTGGGGCCTCTCGGCCGCGGTCGGCCTGGTCAAGGGGATCGTCGGGGTGCTGCTCGTGATCGGGGCCAACAAGCTGGCCCACGTGTTCGGTGAGAGAGGGGTGTACGAGAAGTGAGCACGCAGGAGTCCACCATCGGCACGGACACCGTGCGCGACGAGATGAAGGCCAGCACCCGCACCGGCGAGCGCAAGCGTCCGGTCTGGATGGAGAAGCCCAGCCTGCTGGTGCAGATCGGCAAGACCCTCGTGCTGGGGATCTCGGTCGCGCTGGTGATCGTCCCCTTCTGGTCGATCATCGCCACCTCGCTGGCCTCCCAGGAGACCATCAACGCCGCCGCCGGCGGCATGGTGATGTGGCCCGGCCCGATCGACCTGTCCTCCTACACCGCGGTGCTGGGCGGCGGGGTCGTCACCCGGGCGATGATCATCTCGATCCTCATCACCGTGGTCGGCACCCTGCTGTCGCTGGCCACCACCGCCGGGCTGGCCTACTGGCTGTCCCGCTCCGGGGCGGCCGGTGCCAAGCCGATGACGCTGCTGGTGCTCGGTGCGGTGCTCTTCACCCCGGGTCTGATCCCGACCTACCTGGTGGTGCGCCAGCTCGGGCTGATCGACTCCTACTGGTCGCTGATCCTCCCGGTGATGATCAACGCGTTCAACGTCATCGTCATGCGGGCCTTCTTCCAGGACCTGCCCCGTGAGCTGTTCGAGTCCGCCGCCATCGACGGCGCCTCGAGCG
>NZ_QPKK01000199.1 GCF_003344635.1 Desertihabitans aurantiacus | reverse complement strand
CGGGCGGGGCGACGCCGGTCCGGGGCGCGACGCGGGGGCCGCACTACCCTGGGCCCGTGCCGGAGGCCGGCTGGTTCCCCGACCCCAGCGGGCAGCGCGACCAGCTGCGCTGGTGGGACGGCCGTGCCTGGACCGGGCTGGTGCGCCCCGCCGGCCCTGACCCCGCCCCACCGCCCCGGGCGCGCGGCGTCCGCCGGCTGCTGGTGGTGCTGCTGGCCGCGGTCGCGGTGGTGGTGGCCGTGGTCGCGGTGGTCGTCACCCAGGTCGTCCGCCCGCCCACCGGCGGTACCGCCCCGGATGGGCAGTCCACCCGCCAGGTGTGCCCGATGCCGACCTCGGTGGCCAGCCCGGCACCGCAGACCGAGACCGGCCGGGTCACCAGTGGACGGATGTCGGTGCCGGAGCTGGGCCCGGAGTGGAGCACCCAGCCCGACAACCGGGTGCCGTTCGGCCGGCAGATGATGCGCCAGCAGATCCTGGTCGACACCGACCCGTCCTGGATCGTCTCGCTCAACGTCGGCACGATGGTCGCTGGCGACGGCTTCTTCACCCCGGAGCAGGGCGTGCACGTGGTGATGCCGTGCCTGGTCGCGGAGTACTACCCCGGTCGCGAGGTGCAGCGCACCGACCTCGTCGACGAGGCCCGCACCGTCGACGGCCACCCCGCCTGGGTGCTGGAGTCCGAGCTGACCTTCGACGTCCCCGGGCTCGACTTCACCTCCGAGCGGCTCGTGCTCGTCCTGGTCGACCTCGGCGACGGCACCGCCGGCGCGGTGGTGGTCGACCTCCCCGCGATCGCCCGCGACCGGGAGCCCGTCCTCCGTGCCGCCCTGGACGACATCCGCGTCGACGCCTGAGCCGCCCGGTCGCGCAACGTTCTCCTCGCGGTCAGCGCATCGAACGCCGGACGTCACCGGCGCACGGTCTGCTACCAGCAGCCCCCACCACCGACCCCGACCCCGGAGCCGACATGAGCGAGACCCTCAGCCGACGCGCCCTCCTGGCCGGCACCGCCGCCGCCGGGCTGACCCTGGCGGTGCCAGCCACCGCCTCGGCCGCCACCACCGCCGTCGCGGCGTTCCGCCTCGTCCGGGCCGCCGCCGGTGAGCCCGCCACGCCGGAGATCACGCTGCCCGAGGGCTACAGCATCCTCGCCGGCACCCGCTACTCGGTCGCCAGCCGCCTGGAGTACTACACATTCGTCACCGGCCCGGCCAACCCCGCCGGCATCGAGGTGCAGGTGACCTGGCCGGGCGTCCTCGTCGAGTCGGTCGTCTACCTCGAGTCCCGGCTGCCGGTCCGCCGCGACCGCCGCGAGTGGGACCGCTTCACCTTCACCTTGCCGATCACCCGCGCCACGGCCAACGACAACCAGCCGACCCTGCAGATCTGGAGCTACGTCGAGCGCACCGCCGGGCTGGAGTTCAACCTCCAGCACAACGACCCCGACCGGGTGGCCGGGCCGTGGACGGGCGTCGCCTGGCCCGAGAAGGAGGTGCGCTCGCAGGTGCACCAGCTCTTCGCCGCCTCCGCGGTGCTGCGGGCGTCGGGGCTGCAGGCGGCGGCCGCGGCCAAGGGCCACCGCTGGTTCGTCCAGGGCTTCGAGACCAACAACACCCTGCACGCCGACAACCCACCGCACTGGCACATCACCTACAACTCCGGCCCGGGCTTCAACAGCCCCACCCACAACACCCACTTCTGGTTGGACGCCGACGCGCGCAACTTCTACAACGGCATGGACGTCACCGGTCTGGGCCGGCTCAGGCACTACGTGGGCGACCCCGCCGCGATCTACGACTTCCAGGGTGGTGCCAACGGCGGGCGCGGCGAACTCGTCGCGACCATGACGATCCGGGAGGACGGCGGCATCGACATCGCCCCGCCCAGCGGCCCCGTCTACGCCATCGCGGCCGGCGAGCGCGGCTCGCTGGTGCGAGAGGTGACGGTGCTGCGCGACGAGCGGCCGTGGCTGCGGATCGAGACGAAGGACGAGGTGCGCCTGGGCCGGACGACGGTGCGCACCACCGGCCTGCAGGACCCGGCCGAGACCAGCAGCCGGGTGCTCGCCTACGACCCCCTCACCGGCAGCCTGCGGTGACCGACGCTCGGCTCAGCTGAAGTGGGTGAGACCGCCGCGGGGTTCCGGGGAGGGGGCGGCGTCGGCGACGGTGAACGGGCGCTGGCCGCGGAGCCACTTGGCCAGCGCGTCGCCCACCACCAGCCGGTAGGGGAACGCCGAGCCGGCGGCCTTGCGGCTGAGCACCTCCACCGGCAGCGGCCGGGCCGAGCCGAGCATCACGAGGTTGCCCAGGCGGCGGCCCTTGAGGGTGGCCGGTTCGCTGCTGACCAGCCGGTGCGGCCAGTGCTCGGCGATGCCGGCCAGCACGCGTCGGCCGTAGTCGAAGGGGGCGAGGTCAGTCAGGTTGGCCATGAAGGTGCCCGCCGGCGTCAGCACCCGCGCGACGTCGGCGAGGAACTCGGTGGTGGTCAGCTCCGGTGGCACCTGCCCGCCGACGAAGGCGTCCAGCACGACGACGTCGGCGTAGTCGGCCGGCATCGCGGCGATCCCGTTCAGCCCATCGACCGCGCGCACCTTGATCCCGCTGTGGCGGCCCAGCGGCAGCCGCTCCCGGACGACCTGGGTGAGCTCGGCGTCGGGTTCCAGCACGATCTGCGCCGAGCGTGGACGGGTGTGGGCGACGTAGCGGGGCAGGGTCATCCCGGCGCCGCCGATGTGCACCACCCGCAGCCGCTCCCCCGCCGGCGCGCAGGCGTCCAGGGCGTCGGCGATCCGCTGCACGTAGTCGAACTCGAGCCGGGTGGGGTCCTCCGGGTCGACCCAGGACTGCTCGGTCTCCCCGGTGCGGACCACGAAGGCCCCGGCCACGTCGCGGTCGGGCACCAGCTCGGAGCGGGGACGGTCCTCGGTCACCTGCCGCACCCTAGACCTCCGCACCCGCCCTCATAGGGTGTCGGCATGGCCGAGCCGATCTCCGACTACGCCCTGCTCAGTGACCGCCGCGGCGCCGCCCTGGTGAGCCGCCGGGGCAGCATCGACTGGCTCTGCCTGCCCCGCTACGACTCCCCCTCGCTGCTGGCCAAGGTGCTCGGCGACGACAGCCACGGCCACTGGACGCTGGCCCCGACCGACCCGGCGGCCCGCACCTCCCGGCGCTACTCCGGCGACTCCTTCACCCTGCTCACCCGGTGGGAGACCGCCGACGGGGTGGTCGAGGTGAGCGACTTCATGCCGCTGGGCGACGCCGGGCACCACGTGGTGCGCCGGATCCGCGGCCTCTCGGGGACGGTGCGGATGCGTCAGGAGGTGCGCTTCCGCTTCGACTACGCCGGTGCGGTGCCGTGGGTGCGGCAGTCCCCCGAGCTGGGCGACGACGCGCTGCTGGCCACCGCCGGACCGGACATGGTGGTGCTGCGCGGCAGCCACCTGGACGCCGCGGACGACCGCAGCCACGCCGCCGAGGTCGACGTCGCCGCCGGGGACGTGGTCGACCTGGTGCTCACCCACCAGGCCTCCCACCTGCCGATGACGCCGCCGATCGACGTCGACGCCGCCGAGCGCGAGACGGCTGAGGAGTGGCACGCCTGGGCGGAGTCGGTGCACCACGACCACCAGCCGTGGTCGGCGGAGGTCCGCCGCTCGCTGCTGGTGCTCCGGGCGCTGACCCACGCCGACACCGGCGGCATCGTCGCCGCGGCGACCACCAGCCTGCCCGAGCAGCTCGGTGGGGTGCGCAACTGGGACTACCGCTACGTCTGGCTGCGCGACGCCGCCCTGACGATCGACGCGCTGCTCACCCACGGGGCGGTGGAGGCCGCCGAGGAGTGGCGTGACTGGCTGGTCCGCGCCATCGCCGGGGACCCCGAGGCGATGCAGATCATGTACGGCATCGCCGGTGAGCGGCGGCTGCCCGAGTACGAGATCACCTCGCTGCCCGGGCACCGCGGGTCGGCCCCGGTCCGGGTCGGCAACGGTGCCTACCTCCAGCGGCAGTGGGACGTCTACGGCGAGGTCAGCTGTGCGCTGCACCGGGCGCGGGAGTCCGGGCTGCGGGTCGACGCGGTGGCCTGGCAGATGCAGCGCGCGATGCTCACCTACCTGGCCGAGCACTGGGACGAGCCGGACTGCGGGCTGTGGGAGATCCGGGGCGAGCCGCGGATGTTCACCCACTCCCGGGTGATGGTCTGGGCGGCCTTCGACCGCGGGGTGCGGGCGTGCGAGCAGTTCGGGCTGGAGGGCCCGGTCGAGCGGTGGGCCGAGCTGCGGGACCGGATCCGCGCCGACGTCTGGGAGCACGGCTACGACGCCGAGGCCCGCAGCTTCCGCCAGTCCTACGACCGTCCGGGGGTGGACGCCGCCCTGCTGATGCTGCCGCTGGTGGACTTCGTCGCCTGGGACGACCCGGCGATGGTCGGCACCATCGAGGCGGTCGAGCGCGACCTCGCCCGCGACGGGTTGATCCTGCGCTACGACGTCGGGGTGGCCGACGACGGGGTGGCCGGTGAGGAGAGCCCCTTCCTCATCTGCAACTTCTGGCTGGTCGAGGCGCTGGCCAGCACCGGACGGCTGGAACGTGCCACCGAGCTGATGGAGCGGCTCGTGGCGACCGCGAACGACGTCGGGCTGCTGAGCGAGGAGTTCGAGCCGAGCACGGGCGAGCAGCTCGGCAACCTGCCGCAGGCGTTCTCCCACATCGGCCTGGTCCGAGCCGCGGACGCCATCGCCAGGGCCCGCGGCGGGCAGCCCGACGGGGCCTGAACAGGCCACCGGTTCCCGCGACTGTCCCCACCGGGGGACGCTCAGGCTCTTCTCAAGACCGCCGCCGTTTTGGGTGAATTCCTCACAGATCACCCCACCGGCGTCGACCCCTGGCCTACTGTGTCGACTGCACCAGGTCGGGGGACACGGTGTGCCTCGGGGGAGGCAAGTTCGAAGAGGACATGTCGGCATGCCACACGTCGGTTCAGCCGTATCCGCGCACGCCGCGGGCGGCCACGCATCGGTCACATCCATCACCGCTCCGCGGGCGAGCACGCCCGAGGTCGAGCCGGTCACGAGCACGGTCAGCCTGGTCGAGCGCCCGGTCGCGCCCGTCCGCACCGTCCCGCTGAGGCACGGCCACGGCACCGCCGGGATCGCCCGCTACCGGGCCCTGCTGCTCGCCGGTGACGTCGCCGGTGCGGCCCTGGCCTGGTTGGCGACCACCCAGCTGGGCCAACTGCTCGGGCTGGGCGCGCTGCCCGCCTGGGGGCTGGTCCTGCTGGCCGCCTGGTGGGTGGGGGTGCTGACGGCCAACCGGGGCTACGAGTCGTTCCGCCTCGGGGTGGGCAGCGACGAGCTCCGCTCGGTGTTCCGCTCCGCGGCCCACACGCTGATCGGCGCCGCCCTGCTGGGTGCGCTGCTGCAGAGCAGCCTGGTGCTCACCGGCGTCCTGGTCGCCACCGCAGCCGCGACCGTCCTCGCCCTGCTCACCCGGCTGGCGCTGCGCCGCTGGCTGCACGCGGCCCGCCGTCACGGCCACTACCTGCAGGACACCCTGGTGGTGGGGTCGCTCGCCCACGTCTCCGACCTGGCCGACCGGCTGCTCAGCGAGCCCGACGCCGGGATGCGGGTCGTGGGCTACTGCGTCCCGCGGCAGGAGGTGGCCGCGGCTCGCGAGGCCGGGTTGACGGTGCTGGGCGACACCGAGCACGTGCGGACCGTGGTGATGGCGCTGGGGGTGCGCCGGGTGGCGGTCGCCAGCGGGCAGTCACCGAGCTACCTGCGCGAGCTGGCCTGGTCGCTGGAGAACCTCGACACCAACCTGCTGGTGCACCCGGGCGTGGTCGAGGTGGCCGGCCCGCGGATGCACCTGCGCCCGATGATCGGGCTGCCGCTGCTGCAGATCGAGCAGCCCCACTTCTCCGGCTGGCGGCCGGTGGCCAAGCGCGCCACCGACATCCTGCTGTCGGCGTTCGGGCTGCTGGTCGGCGCGCCGCTGATGCTGGGCATCGCGCTGGCGATCCGGCTGTCGGACGGCGGTCCGGCCTTCTTCCGCCAGGTGCGGGTGGGACGCAACGGGCGCACCTTCACGATGCTGAAGTTCCGCTCGATGCACGTCGACGCCGAGGCCATGCTGGCCCGGCTGAAGGCGGCCAACGAGGGCGCCGGACCCCTGTTCAAGATGGCCTCCGACCCGCGGATCACCCCGGTCGGACGTCTGCTGCGACGGACCTCCCTGGACGAGCTGCCCCAGCTGATCAACGTGCTGCTCGGCACCATGTCGCTGGTCGGACCCCGCCCGCCGCTGCCGACGGAGGTGACCGAGTACGAGCGCGACGTGCGCCGCCGGCTGCTGGTCGTGCCCGGTCTCACCGGGCTGTGGCAGGTGAGCGGCCGCAGCGCGCTGAGCTGGGAGGACTCGGTCCGCCTCGACCTGCGCTACGTCGAGAACTGGTCGCTCGGCTCGGACCTGCTGATCCTGTGGAAGACCGCCTTCGCCGTCCTCGCCCGCCGCGGGGCCTACTGACACCGAAGCCGACCGGCGGCGCGCGAGGGGGACGAAGCCGCGCCAGTCACCCAGACCCACCAGCGGGGCCGACTCCGTTCCCCCCAGGAAGACGCCCCGCTGGTGGCCATCCGCAGGTGAACGTCGGCCGCCGGTGCGCCGGGCTCACCCAACGCCCTGAGCCTGTCGAAGGGCGGCCCTCAAGACCGGTACGCCGACCACCCCAACGCCCTGAGCCTGTCGAAGGGCGAGCATCCGCACCTGTCCGCCGTGATCCCCCGAGGGCCGGGGCGCCGCCTTGGCTGCTCGCGAGGGATACCGGTCGGGCGATCGGCTCAGACGCGGACACGGTACCGAGCGCCACCCTGCGGGGGAGCGCTTCGACAACCGGGTGACGGGAGCTCGCCCTTCGACGCGCACCGCTACCAGGAGATCGCCCTTCGACAGGCTCCGGGCGCTGGGATGGGTCGCGGGAACTCGCCCCTCGACAGGCTCAGGGCGCTGGGACCGGTCCGGCGTGGACGAGTGCTCGGCCGCGGGGGGACGCACCAGCGGGGCCGCCCTCCTTCCCCCCGGGAGGGAGGCCCCGCCGGTGTCCAGACCCGTCACCCGAGGTGACGGGCAGTCTCAGACCCGGGTCCGCGCGGCCAGCGGGCTGGCGGGCCAGAAGAGCCGGCGCCGGCCGGTGCCGGCGACGCGGGCCTTGGCGCGCCGCCGCGGCTGGCGGTCGCCGAGGG
>NZ_QPKK01000198.1 GCF_003344635.1 Desertihabitans aurantiacus | reverse complement strand
CGCGCCGCCACCGGTGGCCTACCGCGGGGACGGCACCGGACGTCCGTCCCACCTCCCCCTCCCCCCAGCCCGCGCGCCGGTGCTGCGGGGGCTGCGGCTGCGCAAGACCTGGCGCTACGTCGGCCTCTGGAGCGAGGACGTCTCGGTCTGCGCGGCCAGCGTCACCGTCGGGCCGCTGCGCCAGGAGTTCTGGGGTGTGTGGCACCGCGCCGAGGGACGGATGACCGAGCACACCCGCCTGCTCGCCGGGCGGGTCGACGTCTCCCCCGGCCGGGTCCGCGTCCGCGACGCCGCCCGCCGGGCCGAGCTCGACCTGGTGCTGGCGGAGGACCCGCGGACCGCGGTCGAGGTGGTCACCACGGTCGGGCGCTGCTGGACCTGGACGCGCAAGCAGGTGGTCCGCGGGCACGGACGGATCCGGCTGGACGGCCGCGAGCTCGCCGTCGACGGGGTGGCGCTGATCGACGACAACGCCGGCTACCACCCGCGGCTCACCCGGTGGTGGTGGTCCGGCGGTACCGGGCGGCTGACCGACGGGCGGCAGGCGTCCTGGAACCTCATCGTGGGCCTCAACGACACCCTCCCCCACATCGAGAACACGCTCTGGCTGGACGGCGTCCCGCAGCCCCTCGGACCGGTGCGCTTCGAACCCGACCTGTCGGCGGTGCACCTCGCCGAGGGCGGCACGCTCCGTTTCAGCGCCGAGGCCGAGCGGGCCAGCACCACCGACCTGTTCGTGGTCCGCTCGGCCTACCGCCAGCCCTTCGGCACCTACACCGGGACGCTGCCCGGCGGGCTGCAGCTGACCGGCGGCGTCGGGGTGATGGAGGAGCACACCGCGCTGTGGTGAGCACGTCGCTCGGCACCGTAGGATGCCGCGATGAGCGGCAGTCGTCGCCTACCACGCTGAGCCCTCGGGCGGCGTGAGTCGAACGTCGGACGGAAGGCCGCATGCCAGTCAACAGGTTGCACGCTTCGCTCGGTCAGGTCATCCTCGTGGACCGCCCGCTGGGCGATGTGCTGACCGAGATCGTCGGCATCGCCCGTGAGGCGATGCCCGACACCGACGCCGCGTCCATCACCTTGATCCGCGGGGAGAACGCGTTCACCGCCGCCCACGTGGGGCAGCTGGCCCTGGAGGCCGACGAGCTGCAGTACCAGCGTGGGTACGGTCCCTGCCTGGACGCTGCACGCGCCGGGCAGGCCTTCCTGATCGAGGACATGGCCGACGAGCAGCGCTGGCCCGACTACTGCCGCCACGCTGCTGCCCACGGTGTCGGAGCCTCGCTCTCGATCCCGCTGCCCTTCCAGGGGATCACGATCGGGGTGGTGAACACCTACGCCCTCAGGCCGCGCGCCTACAGCGACCTCGACCTCGCCCTGGGTCAGGAGGTCGCCGCCTGGGTTGCGGTCGCTGTCGGCAACGCCGAAGGCACGGCCCAGACGCTCCAGGAGCTGGAGGAGATGCGGACGGCGATGCTCTCCCGCGCCACCATCGAGCAGGCCAAGGGCATCCTCATGGAGCGGTACAAGATCTCGGCGGACCAGGCCTTCAACGTGCTCACCCGGACCTCCCAGCAGACCAACACCAAGCTCAGGTCAGTGGCCGAGGAGCTGGTGCACACCGGCATCCTGAAGGGTGACGCCCCGACGGGCTAGCGGACGACCGGGCGGCTGCTCGGCCCCTGGGCCGCCGAGGGCCGCGGGCTCGGGGTGACCTCGTCGTGAAGCCTCGGTGAACCCCGGCCGGGGGTCTTGCCACCGGCCCGGGGCAGCGCGTGGGATGGTCCGAGCACATCCCACCCCCGGAGGAGCCCTCGTGTCCCACCCTGCCCTGAGCCCCGTCAGCCGCACCCCGATCAGCCGCCGTGGCCTGCTCGCCGCCGGAGCCGTCGGCGGCGCCGGCCTCGCCGGGGTGGGCGTGCCCGCACTGGCCCGCGACCGGCGTCCGGTGGTCGCCCCGCGGCTGGCCTCCGGGTTGTTCGCTCTCGGTATCGCCTCCGGCGACCCGTGGCCCGACGGGTTCGTGCTGTGGACCCGGCTGGCCCCCGAGCCGCTGGCCGCCGACGGCCTGGGCGGGATGCCCGACACCGCCGTGGAGGTCGAGTGGGAGGTCGCCACCGACGAGGCGATGAGCCGGGTCGTCCGGCGCGGCGCCGAGACCGCGCAGCTGGCCGGCAACCACTCGGTGCACGCCGAGGTGACCGGGCTGGAGCCGGCCCGGGAGTACTGGTACCGCTTCCGCGCCAACGGCGAGCTCAGCCCGGTCGGACGCGCGGTCACCGCCCCGGCGCCGGACGCCGAGGTGGCCGCGATGGCCTTCGCCTTCGCCAGCTGCCAGAACTTCCCCGAGGGCTACTTCAACGCCTACGCCGACCTGGCCCGCCAGGACCTCGACCTGGTCGTCCACCTCGGCGACTACATCTACGAGGGCGCCGGCACCCAGGACAACCTCGGCCGGGCGCACACCTCGCGCAAGGAGACCTTCACGCTGGCCGACTACCGGCTGCGCTACAGCCAGTACAAGGCCGACGCCGACCTGCAGGCCGCGCACGCCCACGCCCCCTGGGTCGTCGCCCCGGACGACCACGAGGTCGAGAACAACTGGGCCGGCGACATCTCCCAGATCGACACCGAGCCCGACCAGGACCCGGCGGTGTTCCGCCAGCGCCGCGCCGCCGCCTACCAGGCCTACTGGGAGAACATGCCGCTGCGCCGCTCCTCGCTGCCGCAGGGCCCGGAGATGGACATCTACCGCCGGCTCACCTTCGGGCGGCTGCTCTCGCTCAGCATGCTCGACACCCGCCGCTACCGCGACGACCAGATCGAGGGCGGCGACCAGGCCGTCCTGGACGGCCGGTGGGACCCCCGCCGCACCATGCTCGGACGTCGCCAGGAGGGCTGGCTGCTCAACGGCCTGGACAGCTCCCGGGCGCGCTGGAACGTGCTCGGCAACCAGGTGTTCTGCTTCGAGGCCGACCACGAGGCCGGACCGGAGGTGCGCTACTCCGGTGACACCTGGGACAGCTACGCCGCCGCCCGGCAGCGGCTGTTCGACCAGCTGCACCGCCGCGGCGTCGAGAACTTCGTCATGGTGACCGGGGACGCCCACCGCAGCGTCGCCGCCGACCTCAAGCTGGACTTCTCCGACCCGTCCTCGCCCACCGTCGGCACCGAGTTCCTCGGCACCTCCATCACCTCCGGCGGGAACGGGTCGGACCAGGACGACCTCGGCAAGGTGTGGCTGACGGAGAACCCGCACATGAAGTTCCACAACAAGCAGCGGGGCTACCAGGTGGTCCGGCTGGACCAGGACACCCTCGAGTGCGAGTACCGGGTCTGCGACTCCGTCACCGTCCCCGGGGCGCCGGTGCGGACCCGGTCTGTGGTGACGGTCGAGTCCGGCCGTCCCGGGATCGCCGACGTCTCCCTCTCCTGAGCCGCACCGCCCCGTGACCGCCACGCCCACGTACCCGACCGGAGGACCCGCCATGACACCGACCCGCAGCCCGCAGCCCACCCGGCCCGAGCCGGCTGGTCCCGTCCTCAGCCGCCGGCACCTCCTGGTGGCGGGTGCGGCCGCCGGGGTCGCCGGGGGCGCGGTGGCGGTGCCAGCGGTGGCCCGCGACCGGCGCCCCGTGGTCGGGCCGACGCTGCCTGCAGACCTCTTCGGCCTCGGTGTCGCCTCCGGCGACCCGTGGCCCGACGGGTTCGTGCTGTGGACGCGGCTGGCTCCCGAGCCCAAGGGCGGGGACGGGCTCGCGGGGATGCCCGAGACGACGGTCGAGGTCGGCTGGGAGGTGGCCCTCGACCCGCAGCTGGCCACGGTGGTCCGTCGCGGCACCGAGCTCGCCACCAGCCGGCACGCCTACTCGGTCCACGCCGAGGTGACCGGCCTGCAACCGGGCCGGGAGTATTGGTACCGCTTCCGGGCCGGCGGCGAGCTCAGCCCGGTCGGACGAGCCGTGACCGCGCCGTCGCCGCAGGCCACCAGCGCCGTCGCCTTCGCGTTCGCCAGCTGCCAGAACTTCATCGAGGGCTACTTCACGGCCTACGCCGACATGGCCCGGCAGGACCTCGACCTCGTGGTGCACCTGGGCGACTACATCTACGAGGGCGGTGGGCGCAACGCAGCCCTCAACCGACAGCACCGACCCGCCCGGGAGACCACCACGCTCGACGACTACCGGCAGCGCTACGGCCAGTACAAGGCCGACCCGCACCTGCAGGCGGCGCACGCGCTCGCGCCGTGGGCGGTCGCCCCGGACGACCACGAGGTCGAGAACGACTGGGCCGGTGACATCTCCCAGCCCGACACCGAGCCCGACCAGGACCCGGCGGTCTTCCGCCAGCGCCGCGCCGCGGCCTACCAGGCCTACTGGGAGAACCTGCCGCTGCGGCGCACGTCGATGCCCGAGGGGCCCGAGATGAGCATCTACCGGCGGCTCACGTTCGGCCGGACGATGCAGCTGAGCATGCTCGACACCCGCCGATTCCGCAGCGAGACGATCCTGGGCGGGGACCAGGCGGTGCTCGACCGCCGCTGGGACCCCCGGCGCACCATGCTCGGCGTCCGGCAGGAGGGCTGGCTGCTGAACGGGCTGTCCACCTCACCGGCCCGTTGGAACGTGCTGGGCAACCAGGTGTTCGCCTTCGAGGCCGACCACCTGGCCGGTCCCGCCGAGAGCTACAGCCGCGGCACCTGGGACAGCTACGCCGCGGCCCGCCAGCGGCTGTTCGACCAGCTGCACCGCCGTGGCGTCGACAACTTCGTGATGGTGACCGGGGACGCCCACCGCAGCGTCGCCGCCGACCTCAAGCTCGACTTCACCGACGACTCCTCGCCCACCGTCGGCGCCGAGCTGCTCGGCACCTCGATCACCTCGGCCGGCGACGGCGTGGACACCGACGACCTCGGCCGGGTCTGGCTGGCCGAGAACCCGCACATGAGGTTCCACAACCGCCAGCGCGGCTACCAGGTGGTGCGGGTGGACGGGGAGAAGCTCGAGTGCGAGTACCGCGTGTGCGAGGCCGTCACCGTGCCGGACGCGCCGGTGCGGACCCGCTCGGTGGTGACCGTGGAGTCCGGGCGGCCGGGGATCGCCGACGTCAGCCTCTCCTGACACCCGACGCGGCGCCCGCGGATCCCGCTCGTAGGGTCGGGACATGCAGACACGTGCAATCGGCAACGACACCGTCGGCCGCGTCGAGGTCGGGGCCATCGGGCTCGGCCTGATGACCTTCGACCAGACCGGTCACCAACCCCGCGAGCAGCTGATCCAGACCGTCCGGGCCGCGCTGGACGCCGGGGTCACCCTCTTCGACACCGCCGACGCCTACGGGCCCGGCCAGGAGCTGGGCGCGGCGGCCCAGGGCGAGAACGAGAAGCTGATCGCCTCGATCCTCGACGAGCTGGGCGTCCGTGACCGGGTGTTCCTGGCCACCAAGGGCGGGTGCCTGCGCACCGACGGCGGCGGCTGGGCGCAGGACAGCTCCCCGGAGCACCTGCACCGCGCCGTCGACGACAGCCTGCAGCGGCTCGGGGTGGAGCAGATCGCGCTGTGGCAGCACCACCGGCCGGACCCGCAGCGCGACTACGCCGAGACCATCGGCATCCTCGGTGAGATCGCGGCGACGGGGAAGGTGCGGATGATCGGGCTGTCCAACGTCGACCCCGGCCAGATCCGCGCCGCGAAGGAGGCGCTGGGCGATGCGCTGGTGAGCGTGCAGAACCAGTACAGCCCGAAGTTCCGCAGCAGCGAGCCCGAGATCGAGGTCTGCACCGAGCTGGGGCTGGCCTTCCTGCCGTGGAGCCCGCTGGGTGGGCTGTCCGACGCCAAGGAGCTCGCCACCAAGCACCCGGCGTTCCAGCAGGTCGCCGAGGCCCGCGGGGTGAGCGCGCAGCAGGTGGCGCTGGCCTGGGAGCTGGCCCAGTCGCCGGTGGTCATCCCGATCCCCGGCGCCAAGCGGCCGGAGTCGATCCGCGACTCCGCCACGGCCGCCGACCTCGAGCTGACCCCGGACGAGCTGACCGCGCTCAACCGGGCCTGACCCTCACAGGGACCGCACAGCCGCGGCCCACCGGACGCACCGGGTCCCTCCGCACAGTGGGAGCACCAACCCACCGAGGAGGACCCGATGACCGACCGGCCCAGCTACGAAGGACGCCCGCTCCCCCGACCCGGGGAGGAGGTGGTCGACCAGGGCCTGGGCTTCGACGTCGTCACCCTGGTCGACCGGCGTCGACTGCTCGCCGCCCTGGGCGGCGGGCTGTCGGTGCTGGGGCTGGCGGCCTGCGGGGTGAGCGCGAACGCGACCGGCGGCACGGCCGCGGCGACCACGGGCGGCACCACCGAGATCCCCGACGAGACCGCCGGCCCCTACCCCGGTGACGGCTCGAACGGCCCGGACGTGCTGGAGCAGAGCGGGATCGTCCGCAGCGACCTGCGCTCCAGCTTCGACGAGTCGACCGGGACGGCCGAGGGCGTGCCGATGGAGCTGGAGCTGACCGTCCTCGACCTCGCGGGCGGCGGGGTGCCCTTCGCCGGCGCGGCGGTCTACGTCTGGCACTGCGACCGCGAGGGCCGCTACTCGATGTACAGCGAGGGCATCGAGGACGAGAACTACCTGCGCGGGGTGCAGGTGGCCGACGCCGACGGGCTGGTGCGGTTCACCAGCATCGTCCCCGCCTGCTACGCCGGCCGGTGGCCCCACGTGCACTTCGAGGTCTACGCCGCCGAGGCCGACATCACCGACAGCACCACCGCGGTCGCGACGTCCCAGCTGGCGCTGCCGGAGGACGTCTGCACGGCCGTCTACGCCGAACCGGGCTACGAGCAGTCGGTCAGCAACCTGGCCGCGGTCAGCCTGGACTCCGACGGCATCTTCGGCGACGACGGCGGGGAGACCCAGCTGCCCGCGGTGACCGGCGACGTCACCTCGGGCTACCTGGCCCGGCTCACCGTCGGGGTCGACACCAGCACCGAGCCGACCGGCGGCGGGATGGGCGGCGCGGGCGGTCCGGGTGGCACGCCACCGAGCGGGGCGCCGACAGGCGAGCCGCCTCGCTGATGCGGGGGCTGGGTCGCGCCCCGGAGTGGTCAGGCGGTGGCCGGCGTGGACGTCCCGGCGCCCCGCCGCAGCCGGACCCAGGCGACGGCGCCCAGCGCGAGTACGGCGGCGACGAGAGCGGCCACCGCGACCGGCGCGGACTGCGGGGTGTCGGTGAGCCGGCCGACGGCCACCCAGACCAGGC
>NZ_QPKK01000197.1 GCF_003344635.1 Desertihabitans aurantiacus | reverse complement strand
GCCCTCGGCGGACTCGGCCCTGCACGCGCTCGACGCCGCCACCGGCCAGGAGCGCTGGCGGGCCGACCTCGGCGTGCCGGTGCTGTCCGCGCCGCTGGTGGCCGAGGTCGACGGGGCCGAGGCGGTGCTCGTCGCCGCCGGACCGACGCTGTTCTGCCTCGACGCGGGAGGCCGCGTCCGCTGGCAGACGCCGGTGCCGGTGATGTCGGCCGGTCGGGTCGCCTGCGACGGCGAGCTGGTCGTGGTCGGCGCCGGCGACGGCCGCGCCCACGGCCACGACGCCCGCACCGGCGAGCGGCGCTGGACCTTCGACACCACCACCCGCACCACCGCCTACACCCGGCTGATCTACGGCCCCTGGGACGACACAGTCGAGCTGCTCCCCGACGGCGGCGTGCTGGTCTCCACGGTGGCCGCAGCCATCGCGCTGGACCGCCGCACCGGCACCGAGCGCTGGCGCCGCACCGGCAGCCACGTCTACACCCCGTCGCTGCTGCTCGGCGAGGACGCGCTGCTGGTGGTCGACGAGCGCGGCGTCGCCGCCCTGCTCGACCCGGCGGACGGCACCGTCGGCTGGACGCTGCCGACCGCGCCGCGCGCGTTCAACGCCGGCCCGGTGCTGTCCGACGACGGCCGCACCGCGTGGCTGGTCGGCGTGGCCGGGCTGCTCACCGAGATCGACCTCACGACCGGGACGGCCCGCCGCCGGCGGCAGCTGTTCACCGCCAACACGTTCTCCACCCCGGTGCGGGTGGGGGAGCTGCTGCTGGTCGGGGCGCAGGACGGGTCGGTGCACGCGGTCGACCTCGGCTGAGCGTCCGGCTCCGTCCGTCCCGGCACTACAGTGGGGCCAGTGACACCCCGGCACCCCGACCCCAGGAACGTCGAGCGCGCCCACCCCGACCGGCTGCCCCCGGCCTTTCCCGACCGGGCCGCCTGGGGCACCGTCACCAAGCTCCGGGCCTGGCAGCAGGCCGCGCTCGACCTCTACCACCGCGATGAGCCCAAGGACTTCCTCGCCGTCGCCACCCCGGGCGCCGGCAAGACCTCCTTCGCCCTGCACCTGGCCGCCGACCTCATCAACCGGCGGGTGGTCAACCAGGTCGTGGTGGTGGCCCCGACCGAGCACCTGAAGACCCAGTGGGCCGAGGCCGCGGCGCGGATCGGGCTGGCGATCGACCCGGCCTTCGGCACCCGGCAGGGCGGCACCAGCACCGAGTACCAGGGGTTCGCGCTCACCTACGCCGGGGTGGCGGTCAACCCCAACGCGCTGCGGATCCGGGTGGAGCGCACCAAGACGCTGGTCGTGCTCGACGAGATCCACCACGCCGGGGACGCCCGCAGCTGGGGTGAGGCGGTCCGCGAGGCCTTCGACCCGGCGACCCGACGGCTGGCGCTGACCGGCACCCCGTTCCGCTCCGACAGCACCCCGATCCCGTTCGTGCGCTACGAGCACGACGGCACCGGTCACCTGCGTTCGCGCGCGGACTACACCTACGGCTACGGCGAGGCGCTGGCCGACGGCATCGTCCGGCCGGTGCTGTTCATGGCCTACAGCGGCGAGATGTCGTGGCGGACCCGGGCCGGGGACGAGATCGCCGCCCGGCTCGGCGGCCCGCTCACCAAGGACCTCGCCGCGCAGGCGCTGCGCACCGCGCTCGACCCGCACGGCTCCTGGGTGCCGGCCGTGCTGCAGGCCGCCGACACCCGCCTCACCGAGGTCCGCTCCGGCGTCCCGGACGCCGGGGGTCTGGTGATCGCCACCGACCAGACCAGCGCCCGGGCCTACGCCGCCATGCTGCGCCAGATCTCGGGCGAGGAGCCGGTGGTCGTGCTCAGCGACGAGGCGGGCAGCAGCGAGCGGATCAGCGAGTTCTCCGCCGGCCGGCAGCGCTGGATGGTGGCGGTGCGGATGGTCTCCGAGGGTGTGGACGTCCCCCGGCTGGCGGTGGGGGTCTACGCCACCACCACGATGACCCCGCTGTTCTTCGCCCAGGCCGTGGGCCGCTTCGTCCGGGCCCGGGCCAAGGGCGAGACCGCCTCGGTGTTCGTGCCCAGCGTCTCGGCACTGCTCGGCTACGCCGCCGAGATGGAGGTCGAGCGCGACCACGCCTTCAAGGTGGCCACGCGCACCGAGGAGATCGAGCTCGACGAGATCGACGAGGCGGTCCACGACGAACCGGACGCCGACCTCGAGGCGGGCGAGTTCGCGGCGCTGGCCAGCGAGGCCGACTTCGACCGCGTCCTCTTCGACGGGGGCGAGTACGGGCTCGGCGGCGCGGCGGGGTCGGTGGACGAGGCTGACTACCTGGGGCTGCCCGGGCTGCTGGAGCCGGAGCAGGTGCGCGACCTGCTGCAGCGCCGCCAGGCCGAGCAGCTGGCCCGCGGCGCCAGCCCGCAGGAGCAGGAGCGCCAGCAGGCCCAGGCCACCCACCAGAAGCTGCGCGAGCTGCGCCGCGAGCTCAACGGCCTGGTCGGCGCCTGGCACCACCGCACCGGCGAGCCGCACGGCGTCATCCACAACGCCCTGCGCGAGGCCTGCGGTGGCCCGCTGACCGCCACCGCCGACGCCGACCAGCTGCAGGCCCGCATCGACCGCATCCGCCAGTGGGCTGTCACCCGCGCCAGCTGACCGACCCTCCTTCACCGCCCCGAGCCCGACCCGCCCCCAACGCCCTGAGCCTGCCGAAGGGCGATCAGCGGCACCCACGCACCGACGCACCCCGAACGCCCTGAGCCTGTCGAAGGGCGAGCACCCGACGACACCGGGGGCGATGAGTTCCGCGTCCCACCGAGGTCAGCCCCAGCACCGCCGCACCGGCGGCGCTGCCCACGACACGGAGGAGCAGGACGTGGCCGAGCTCGTCGTCATCGAGAACATCTCCCTGGACGGGGTCATGCAGTCCCCGGGCGGCCTCGACGAGGACACCCGCGGCGGGTTCGACCGCGGCGGCTGGGCCGCCGAGTGGTTATCCCGCGACCCGGAGGCCGCGATGGCGTCCATGGCCGGGGACGCGACCAGCACGTCCCTGCTGTTCGGCCGCCGCACCTACACCGACCTGGTCGGCCACTGGCTCTCCACCTCTGAGCCCAACCCGTTCACCGACGTCCTGCGCGACACCCCGAAGTACGTCGCCTCCCGTCACGCCGGCACCGAGCTGCCGCACCCGGCCTCGACCCTGCTGCCCGGCGAGGCGGCCGAGACGGTCACGGGGCTCACGCACGCCCTCGACGGCGAGATCGTCGTCCTCGGCAGCGGCGAGCTGGTCCGCAGCCTGGCCGCGGCCGGGCTGGTCGACCGCTACGTGCTGACCACCATCCCGGTCGTCCTCGGCCGCGGCACCCGGCTGTTCGGCGACACCCCCGCCGAGCTCACGGTGGAGCGGTCGCGGACCTTCAGCAGCGGCATCTCCGTGGTCACCTACGCCGTCCGCCGGCCTGGGGCGTTCAGCGGCTGAGCCCGAGCGGTCGCGCCCCCTTGCGGGCCCGGTCCGCGGGCGCGAGGGTGGGCGAGTGTCCTCCGGCCCACCGTCACCGCCGCCGCCCCCGCCGCCCCGGCTCCTCCGCGGCGGTCTACGTCGTGCTCACCAGCGGGGGCAGCGACCTCGGCGGGTACCCGCTGCTCCTCGTCCTCGGGGTGGGGACTGTCGTCCTGCTGCTGGTGGTGCTGATCTGGGTCGTCCTCGGCTGCTTCGAGCACACCCTGCGGGTGCTCGTCGCCGTCGCCGACCACACCCGCGAGCCCTGACCCGTCCTCGCCCGGAAGGAGCGACCGTGCACCGCAGCCGGCTGTCCACCCTCCTCATCGACACCCCCGAGGCCGAGGCCGACGCCAGCGCGGCCTTCTGGTCGGAGGCGCTGGGGGCGACGGTCTCCAGCCCACCCGACGAGCCGCAGTACCTCACGCTGCACGGGGCGGTGCCGAGCCTCGACGTCGCCGTGCAGCGGGTCGGCAGCGCGGCCCGCCTCCACGTCGACATCGAGACCGACGACGTCGACGCCGAGGTCGCCCGGCTCGAGGCGCTCGGCGCCGTGGCGGAGTCGAGCTGGCAGGGCTGCCGCACCCTGCGCGCCCCGGGCGGCCACCTGCTCTGCGTCATCCCGCTGCACAGCGACCCCGAGCTCTTCGCCTCCCTCGCCCGCACCTGGCCCTGACCAGGTGGGCGTGGCGTCAGGCCAGCAGCACCCCGAGCGAGACCACCAGCACGACGAGCAGCACCACCACCACCGCGCCCAGCACCACCCCGAACCGCCCGAGCCCGCCCGGCCTCCGCCCTTCGACAGGCTCAGGGCGCTGGGGTGACGTCCCGCGCTGGGGTGACGTCCCGCGCTGGGGTGACGTCCCGCGCTGGAGTGACGTCTCGCGCTCACCCGACCCCAGCGGGCTGAGCTCGTCGAAGCCCGAGCGCCCGAGGCCGGCAGGGGCGATCGCGTCCAGGGCGTCGGCCAGCGCGGCGGCGGTCGTCGGACGCTGCCGTGGGTCCGAGCTCAGTGCGGCTCCCAGCAGGTCGTCCAGCTCGGCCGGCATCCCGACCGCCGCCGCCACGGCCGGCGGGCGGGCGTCCGGGCCGCGGGCGACCAGGTCGGCCAGCGTGCGCACCGGGAACGGCGGCCGGCCGGTGAGCAGGGCGTAGCCGACGCAGGCCAGCGAGTACACGTCGCAGCGGCGGTCCAGCGCGCCGCCGGTGGCCTGCTCCCAGGCCATGTAGGCGGGGGTGCCCGCGGTCATCGTCGAGCCGGTGCCCACCGACAGGTCCTTGGCCACCCCGAGGTCGGCCAGCCGGACCCGGCCGTCGGCGTCCAGCAGCAGGTTGCCCGGGGTGACGTCGCGGTGCACCACCCCGTGCTCGTGCAGGCAGCGGGCGGCCTCGGCGGTCAGCCGCAGCGCCCGGTCGGCCGGCAGGCGCTGCCGGCGCAGGTCGTCCAGCGAACCGCCGGGGCAGTGGTCCATCGCGAACCAGGGCCGACCGTCGGGCAACGTGCCGATCTCGTGCACCGCCACCAGCCGCGGGTCGGCGATCCGCTGCAGCAGCCGCGCCTCGGCCAGGAACCGGGCCCGGACGTCGACGTCCACCGCCCAGTTCTCGGCCAGCACCTTCACCGCCACCTCGTCCTCGGGCCCGGCGGCCAGCCAGACGGTGGCGAACGACCCCACCCCCAGGCGCCGGGTGAGCCGGTAGCGGCCGACCTGCGTCACCGGCGCGGCTCACGGTGCTGGACCAGCGGCTGGGTGCGCATGGCGATCTCGGTGCTCAGCCCGATCACCGTCGAGGTGCGCAGGATGCCCGGGTCGGCCACCAGCACGTTGATGACGTCCTGCAGGTCGGCGTTGGAGCGCGCCACCAGCCGGCACCACAGGTCGCCGTTGCCGGTCACCGTCCAGCACTCCAGCACCTGCGGGATGCGCTCGAGGTGGGCGGTGATCCGCTGCCGCAGCGACTGGTCGATCTCGAGGCTGACGAAGGCGGTCACCCCGTAGCCGAGCGCCTCCGGTGAGATCTCCGGGCCCCACCCGGTGATGACGCCGGCCGCGGTGAGCCGGTCCAGCCGCGCCTGCACGGTGCCCCGGGCCACCTTCAGCTGCCGGCTCGCCTCCAGCACGCCCAGCCGCGGACGGGCCGCGAACAGCGCGAGCAGCCGGCGGTCCAGGTCGTCGAGGGTGTGGTGGCTGCTGGTCACGTTGCCTCCAGGTCGACAGCGCCGTCCGACAGGCAGGTGGTCAGGTTGTCCACCTGTCCGACCGACTGTTGCACAACCTGACAGCCGGCACTGCACTGGCCCCATGACCGAGTCCACCGACGTGCTCACCTCCTCCATCCTCACCGCCGACGAGAAGCTGGCCTCGCTCAGCGCCGAGCAGCTGCGCCAGCTCGTCGGCCTCGTCGACTACGACGCCGCCGGTGACGTCTTCCCCGTCACCGGCTGGGACGCCGTGCACTGGGTGGTCGGCAACGCCACCCAGACCGCCAAGCACTACCAGTCCGCCTTCGGCATGCGGCTCGAGGCCTACGCGGGCCCCGAGACGGGTCGCCGCGACTCCGTCGCCTACGTGCTGCGCAGCGGCTCCTGCCGGTTCGTGGTCACCGGCGGCGTCGCCCCGGACAGCCCGCTGCTCGACCACCACCGCCGCCACGGCGACGGGGTGGTCGACATCAGCCTGGAGGTGCCCGACGTCGACCGCTGCGTCGCCCACGCCCGCTCGGTCGGGGCGACCGTCCTGGTCGAGCCGCACGACCTCAGCGACGAGCACGGCACCGTCCGCACCGCGACCCTGGCCGCCTACGGCGACACCGTGCACACCCTGGTCGACCGCAGCCGCTACACCGGCCCGTTCCTGCCCGGCTTCGTCGCCCGCACCTCGGGCCACCTCCCGCGCGACGGCGCGCCGACCCGGGTGTTCCAGGCCCTCGACCACGTGGTCGGCAACGTCGAGCTGGGGAAGATGGATGAGTGGGTCCGCTTCTACAACGAGGTGATGGGCTTCACCAACATGGCCGAGTTCATCGGTGACGACATCGCCACCGACTACTCCGCGCTGATGAGCAAGGTGGTGGCGAACGGCAACCACCGGGTGAAGTTCCCGCTCAACGAGCCGGCGGTGGCGAAGCGGCGCAGCCAGATCGATGAGTTCCTCGAGTTCTACGACGGCCCCGGCGCCCAGCACCTCGCCCTGGCCACCAACGACATCCTCGCCGCGGTGGACCACCTGCGCGCCGAGGGCGTGGAGTTCCTGCAGACCCCCGACTCCTACTACACCGACCCCACGCTGCGGGAGCGGATCGGTGAGGTGCGGGTGCCGGTCGAGGAGCTGCAGCGCCGCGGCATCCTCGTCGACCGCGACGAGGACGGCTACCTGCTGCAGATCTTCACCAAGCCGCTGGGGGACCGTCCGACGGTGTTCTTCGAGCTGATCGAGCGGCACGGCTCGCTCGGCTTCGGCAAGGGCAACTTCAAGGCGCTGTTCGAGGCGATCGAGCGGGAGCAGGAGCGCCGCGGCAACCTCTGAGCTGCCAGCGGGCTGACGGCCGGTTCACACCGCGCTGACAGCCGCCCTTCCTAGCGTCGGTCGCACCGTCGAACCGCTCGGCGGGCAGGGAGGAGCAGCAGATGAGCAGCAGAGCGAAGTGGGCGGCCGGCGCGGCCGCGGTGGCCGCCACGGCCGGGATGGGGCTCGGTGTGGGCCAGGTCGCGGTGGCCGAGCCGACGCCGTCCCCGACGGCCAGCCCGAGCGCCCCGGCCAGCCCGGGCCCCGGCGAGGAGCAGGCC
>NZ_QPKK01000196.1 GCF_003344635.1 Desertihabitans aurantiacus | reverse complement strand
AGCCCTGCCGACGCCGCGAAGCGGATGCAGGAGGTCGTCTCGACCTGGGCGCAGGACTGACCCGCGATGACGTCCCCGACCCTCACCACCGGCGCGCGCGTCCCGGACGCGCGCGCCTCCGGCGGCGGCCGCCGCCGGTCCCCCGGTCGCGGCGGCCTGGTCGCCTGGACCTTCGCCCTGCCCGCCCTGGCGGTCTACGCGGTGTTCCTCATCTACCCCGCGCTGTCCTCGCTGTGGTTCAGCTTCACCGACTGGGACGGTCTCAGCCCCACCTACGAGGTGGTCGGCCTCGACAACTACCTGGCCATGGCGTCGGACCCCGTCGTCGCGCGGGCGGTGGCGAACAACCTCACCTGGACGGTCGTCACCATCGTCTTCCCGGTGGTCATCGGGCTCGCGCTGGCCATCCTGCTCAACGGACCCGTGCGCGCCAAGCCGGTGCTGCGGCTGATCTTCTACACCCCCGCGGTGCTCCCGCTGGTGGCGGTCGCCTCGATCTGGGGCTGGTTGTACAACCCCGAGTACGGGGCCATCAACGCCGCCCTCGACGCGGTCGGCCTGGACTTCCTGGCCCAGCCGTGGCTCGGGCAGGACTCGACCGCGCTCGGGGCGACGATGGTGCCCGCGATCTGGCTGAGGGTCGGCTTCCCGATGCTGCTCTACCTCGCCGCGCTGCAGGGCATCAACGCCGACATGTACGAGGCGGCCACGGTCGACGGCGCCACCCGGTGGCAGCAGTTCTGGCACATCACGATGCCGAGCCTGCGGCCGGCGCACTACATCGTGCTCGCCCTCTCGCTGATCGACTCGTTCAAGGTCTTCGACCTGGTCTACGCCATGACCTACGGCGGGCCCGGCACCGCCACCCAGGTGATGGGTACCTGGATGTACTTCAACGTCTTCCAGTACTACCAGGCCGGTTACGGCACCGCGATCGCGGTGGTCATCACCGTCGTGGCCGTCGCCGTCGGCATCCCCTACGTCCGTTCCCAGACCAAGGAGCACGTCGCATGAGCGGCTCTGCACAGCTCGCCCCGGCCGCGGCCCTGCCGGAGGCGGAGGTCCGCCCCGGCGGCCTGGGCCGGCCACGCCGGCGGGGCGGGGGAGTGGTCGCGACGGTGGTGCTCGCCGTCGTCGCCCTGTTCTGGATCTCCCCGCTGGCCCTCCTCGTCATCACCGCCCTCCGCCCGTTGTCGGACTTCGTGGCCAACGGTGCGCTGTCGTGGCCCGGGACCTTCACCCTGCAGAACTTCGCCGACGCCTGGGCGATCGGGAACTTCGCCGCCACCTACCGCAACAGCGCGGTGCTGCTGCTGCTCAAGGTGCCGGTGGGGGTCTTCATCTCCGCGATGCTCGCCTACGCCCTGGCCAAGCTGCGGCTGCGGTTCGGTGCGGTCGTGATGTACGCCGTGTTCCTCGGCCTGACGATCCCCGTCTACATCACCATCGTGCCGGTCTTCGTGATGACCCGGAGCTTCGGCGCGACCGACAGCCTGCTGGGCCTGGTCGGGCCCTACCTCGCCTTCGGGATCCCGTTCGAGGTGCTGGTGCTGCAGTCCTTCTTCCGCCAGCTGCCCGACGAGATCATCGAGGCCGCCAAGATCGACGGGGCCGGGCCCTGGCGGATCTTCCTCACGATCGTGCTCCCGCTCTCCCTGCCGGCGCTGGTGACGGTTTTCATCCTCGACGCCGTCGCGACCTGGAACGAGTTCCTGTTCGCACTGATCCTGCTCAGCTCCGACGCCAACAAGACGATCCCGGTCGGGCTGCTCAACTTCCAGGGCCAGTTCTCCAACAACAACACGGGTCTGGCCGCCGGCATCCTCATCGCCGTCGTCCCGATCCTGCTCGCCTACACCTTCCTGCAGCGCTGGATCGTCAGCGGGCTCACCGCCGGCGCCACCAAGGGCTGAGCCCCGACGCCCATCCGCTCCCACACCTAGGAGGACCCCACGATGACCGACCTACCGACCTTCGGTGCCGGGATCTGGCACTTCGCCACCTACAAGGACCGCTACGCCACCGACGGCTACGGGGAACCGGTCGGCCTGCTGGAGCAGATCGACCGGGCCGGGGCGGTGGGTGAGCTCTCCGTGGTCGACCTCAACTGGCCGTTCGTCGGCTTCGAGGGCACCACCGAGGACGTCCGCTCCGCGCTCACCCGCAACAAGCTGCGTGCGGTGGCGGTCACCCCGGAGATCTACACCCGCGAGTTCATGAAGGGCTCGCTGACCAACCCCGACCCCGCCGTCCGGACCAGGGCGTTGGAGATGCTGCACGAGGCGACCGCCGTCGCGCAGGAGCTGGGCTGCGACTACGTCAAGCTCTGGTTCGGCCAGGACGGGTGGGACTACCCGTTCCAGGTCAGCTACCGCGACGTGTGGCGGCAGGCCGTCCACGGGCTCCGCGAGCTCGTCGGGGCGCACCCCGACATGCGCTTCGTGATCGAGTACAAGCCGCGCGAGCCCCGCAACAAGATCATCTTCCCCAGCGCCGCCCGGACCTTGCTGGCCATCCAGGAGGTCGGTTACGACAACCTGGGTGTGCTGCTCGACTTCGGCCACTCGCTGTACGGCCTGGAGACGCCGGCCGACGCTGCCCAGCTGTGCATCGACCACGGTCGGCTCTTCGCCATCGACGTCAACGACAACTTCCGCGGCTGGGACGACGACATGGTCGTGGGCTCGGTGCACCTGGTCGAGACCTTCGAGTTCTTCCACGTGCTGCGGCGCAACGGCTGGGACGGGGTGTGGCAGCTCGACCAGTTCCCCTTCCGGGAGGACCCGGTGCAGGCGGCCCGGCAGGCGGTCGACTTCCTCAAGGCGCTGCACCGTGCCCTCGACGCCCTCGACGAGGAGGCGCTGGCCGCCGCGCAGGCCTCCCATGACGCCCTGGCCGCGCAGCGGCTGGTGCAGAAGGTGCTGCTGACCTCGATGGTGGAGGCGGGCTGATGCCGGGCCTGACCACCGACGAGGTGACCATGCCGGTGCTCGGACGGCTCGACTCCTCGGCACGGCGGGAGGACCAGGTCGCCCACCTGGCCGAGGTGGCCCGCCAGATCCGCATCCAGGACCTCAAGCTGGTGCACCACGGCGGCGCGGGGCACATCGGCGGGGACTTCTCCGCGATCGACATCCTCACCGTGCTCTACGGGGCGGTGCTCGACGTCAGCCCGGCCACCGTCGAGCACCCGGAGCGGGACCGGTTCATCCTGTCCAAGGGCCACGTCGCCGGCGCGCTGTACACCACGCTCGCCACCTTCGGGTTCCTCCCCGTCGAGGAGCTCGCGACCTTCCTGCAGCCGCTGTCCCGGCTGAACGGCCACCCCAACCGGGTCAAGGTGCCCGGTGTGGAGGCCAACACCGGGCCGCTGGGCCACGGTCTGCCGATCGCGGTGGGCCACGCGCTGTCGGCCAAGCTGGACGTCTCACGGCGCCGGACGTTCGTCCTCACCGGTGACGGGGAGCTGCAGGAGGGCAGCAACTGGGAGGCGATGATGGCCGCCTCCCAGCACGAGCTCGACTCGCTCACCGTCATCGTCGACCGCAACCGGCTCCAGCAGGGCGCCACCACCCGCGAGACCAACGACCTCGACCCGCTGGACGCGAAGGCGGCCGCGTTCGGGTTCTCGGTGGTCGAGGTCAACGGGCACGACCACGGCGAGCTGCTCGACGTCCTCTCGGCGGTGCCGTTCCGACCGGGCAAGCCGACCTTCGTCATCGCCCACACCCACAAGGGGCACCCCATCTCGTTCATGAGCAACAACGTCAAGTGGCACCACAAGGTCCCTGACGCCGAGCAGTACCAGCAGGCCCTGGACGAGCTGGACGCCCTCGCCCCCGACCGCGACGCCAGGAGGCCCGCATGACCCTCACCGCCAAGGCCCCGCAGACGGGATCCATCGCCGACGAGCCGCGGTACGACTGCCGCAACGCCTACGTCGAGACGCTGGCCGATCTCGCGCGTGCCGACCACCGGATCGTCGGCGTCGTCAACGACTCGGTCGGCTCGTCCAAGCTCGACGCCTTCAAGAAGGCCTTCCCCGACCGGCTCATCAACGTCGGCATCGCCGAGCAGGACATGGTCGGGGTGGCGGCGGGTCTGGCGAACGGAGGCCGGATCCCGTTCGTGTCGGCGGCGTCCTGCTTCCTCACCGCGCGGGCGCTCGAGCAGATCAAGGCCGACGTCGCCTACTCCGATCATAACGTCAAGCTGTGCGGGATGAGCCCGGGGGTGGCCTACGGCGAGCTGGGTCCCACCCACCACTCCATCGAGGACCTGGCCTGGCTGCGCGCCATCGACAACCTCACCGTGGTGGTGCCCGCCGACCCGGTCGAGACGGCGGCAGCGATGCGCTGGGCCGCGGCCACGGAGGGGCCCGTCTTCATCCGGGTGAGCCGGATGGGTGTGCCGGTGGTCTACCGCGAGGACCACGAGTTCGTCCCGGGTCGCGCGGTGACGCTGCGCGACGGTCAGGACGTCACCCTGATCAGCAACGGCACCGTGCTGTGGCGGGCGCTCGCAGCGGCCGAGCAGCTGGCGCAGGAGGGGATCGAGGCGCGCGTCCTCTCGATGCCGACGGTCAAGCCGCTCGACGTGGAGGCCGTCGTCGCGGCGGCCCGGGAGACCGGCGGCATCGTCACGGCCGAGGAGGCGACGCGGACCGGTGGGCTCGGAGGAGCGGTGGCGGAGAGCGTCGTCGAGCACCACCCCGCGCGGATGCGCATCCTCGGCATCCCGGAGTTCGCCCCGACGGGTTCGGCCGGCTTCCTGCTGGACCGCTACGGCATGTCACCGGAAGGCATCGCCGAGTCCGCCCGGGAGGTGCTCGGCCGCTGAACCCCGCCGCAGTCGGGGAGGCCACCGACCGCGACAGCGGGTCGGTGGCCTCAGACCGTGTCGACGTCCCAGGAGTGGGCGGTGAGATCCAGCGCGACGCGCAGCGCGCTGGTGTCGGACCGCACCGTGTAGACCAGCCGCTCCCGGGTGACCTCGTCCACCTCGAGGTGGGCGCGGTGCAGCCACGGGTGCTGACGCCGCAGGCTGATCAGGTGGTGGTAGGTGCCCCGGATGACCTCGTCACCGGCCCCGGGTGTGGGCGGCAGCTCGGGTCGGACGGCGTCGTCGCCGCCGAACCGCTCCTCCTTGACGCCGGTGGCGCCGAGCTCGTCCCCGGCGTAGACGAGCGGCGTACCCGGTAGCGTCAGGAGCGCGACGACGGCGAGGGCGACGAGGTCGGGGTCGTCCAACCGGGAGGCGAGGCGGGTGACGTCGTGGTTGCCGACGAACGTCACCGGCACGAAGCTCGGCACGAGCTCTGCGTGCCGGCCGAGGGTCCAGGCGAGCTCGTGCGGGTTGCGGTCGACGAGGCTGCTCCAGATCGCCTTCCACAGCTCGTACTGCGTCACCGAGTCCATGGTCGAGGCCTGCACGACGTCGGCGTGGTCGCCGTGGATGACCTCCCCGAAGAACCACGCCTCGGGGTGGGTGCGGCGCACCTCGGGCAGCACCGCGGCCCAGAAGTCGGTCGGCGTGGCGTAGGCGGCGTCGAGCCTCCAGGCGTCGGCTCCGCGGTCGAGCCAGGTGCGCATGATGTCGGTGACCTCGGCGCGGACGTCCTGCCGGCCGTGGTCGAGGGTGAGCAGGCCGCCGTGCCCTTCGAACGGCACCGGTTGCCCGTGCTCGTCGCGGAGCAGCCAGTCCTGGCGCTCGTGCCGGGCGGCGACGTGGTTGAAGACGCCGTCGAGCGCGATCCGCAGCCCGCGCTGCTTCGCAGCGGCGACCAGCCGGTCGAAGGCGGCATCGCCCCCGAGTCGCTCGTCGACGACGCGGTGGTCGAGCGTGTCGTAGCCGTGGGTCTCGGAGCGGAAGACCGGGCCGAGGGCGATCCCGGAGAGCCCGAGGGAGATCACGTGGTCGAGCCACGGCTCGAGGCGGTCCAAGCCGTGCGGCTCGGCGTGGGTGGGTGGTCCGGGCACGGCGCCCGCGGCACCGAGAGCGTAGACGTGCCACCACAGGGCGTGCTGCACCCAGTCGGGCTCGGCCATCGGTTGAGCTCTCAGAGCCGCCGCAGGAAGTCGGGGTCGTCGTCGGGGTAGCGGGGACGGTCGTAGCCGCCGCCACCGCCGCCGTCGGCCTTCGGGCGTCCGAGCAGGAGCCAGCAGATCGGGCCGATGATCGGCACCACGACGATCACTGTCAGCCACAGCCAGCGGGGTGCGTTGCGGATCCGGTCGGCCTCCGACTGGGCGACATCGATGACGCAGTACACCATCAGCGCCAGGGCGATGAAGAGGGGCAGGTACCGGAGCATGGGCGAAGCATAGTTCGCGGGTCGGCCGCAACTCCGTCGAGAGCCGCCCGCGCGCGGGCGAGCGGGTGCTCGTCGGAGGGCGGCCGCGGGGATCGCCCTCCGACAGGCTCGGGGCGTTCGCCCGGAACAGCGGGTCAGCCGAGGAGCAGACCGGCGAAGAGACCCACGGCGGCGAGCAGCTCGGTGGTGCCGGTGCGGGCGAGCACCGGGATGAGGTCGCGGCCGAGGGCACCGCGGAGGACGGTGCGGACGGCCGGCACCGCGGGCACCAGCATCGCCAGGCCGAGCAGCGCCCACCACGTGGTGAGCGCGGCCACGACCACCACACCGACCACACCGACGGCGACCAGGGCCGCGTAGAGCACGCGGGTGCCGCGGTCACCCAGCCGGGTGGCCAGGGTGCGCTTGCCGGCGGCGCGGTCGCCGACGATGTCGCGGAGGTTGTTGGCCACCAGCAGCGCCGAGGCCAGGGAGCCGATGACCACCGCGCCGACCAGCGTGGCGGCGTCGACCCGGCCGGTCTGGACGACGGTGGTGCCGCACACCGCGACCAGGCCGAAGAAGACGAAGACGAACACCTCACCCAGGCCGGCGTAGCCGTAGGGCCGCGGCCCGCCGGTGTAGAACCAGGCGGCGGCGATCGCGGCGGCGCCGACCGCGAGCAGCCACCACTGCCCCGACAGCACCACCAGCGCCAGCCCGGCCAGGGCGGCGACGCCGAGGGCGGCGAACGCGGCCCGCTTCACCGCGGCGGGGCTGGCCGAACCCGAGCCCACCAGCCGCAGCGGGCCCACCCGGTCGGCGTCGGTGCCGCGGACACCGTCGGAGTAGTCGTTGGCGTAGTTGACGCCGACCTGCAGGGCCAGGCTGACCAGCAGGGCGAGCACGGCCAGCCCCCAGCGCGGCGAGCCGGCGAAGGCGGCCGTCCCGGTGCCGACCAGCACCGGGGCCACCGCGGCCGGCAGCGTGCGCGGCCGCGCGCCAGCCACCCAGAGGCCGGC
>NZ_QPKK01000195.1 GCF_003344635.1 Desertihabitans aurantiacus | reverse complement strand
CGGGTCGGGCGGCTCCGGCGACGACGACGGCGGCTCCGGCAGCTCGGGCTCGGGCGGTTCCGGGTCGGGCGGCTCGAGCGGGTCGGGCGACTCGGGCTCGAGCGGGTCGGGGTCGAGCGGGTCCGGGTCGAGGAGCTCCTCGGGCGGCAGCTCGCAGGACGACTGAGCGAGCGGTGCCCGCCCCGGTCGTCAGCTCCCGGCCGACCGACGGCGTCCCGGTCGAGCAGGACGCCCCCACCCGCGCCGACCCGGTGGCCCGCGCCACCAGCGGCTGGCTGGGCGGACCCCTCGGACGGCACGCGAGGGCGGCGGCGTCCCCGACCACCGTGCGGGTGGTCGTGCTCGCGCTGGCCGTCGTCTCCTGGGTGGTGCTGGTGCTGCGCCAGCTGCCCTGCCGGCGGCTGCCCGGGGTGGAGGCGGCCGATCGCTACCAGGCGATGTGCTACTCCGACATCCCGCTGCTGTACACCGCCCGCGGGCTGGCCGACGGCTACCGGCCCTACCTCGACGCCGGCCCGCACCCGGTGCTGGAGTACCCGGTGCTCACCGGTGCGTTGCTCGAGCTCGAACGCCGGGTGGCCGTGCTGCTCGGGGCACCGGTCGGCCCGGGTCTGAGCGGAGAGGAGACGCTGCGCGCCACCGACCTCTTCCTCGGCGTCAACGTGGTGGTGCTCGGGGCGCTGTTCCTCGTCGTCGTGCTGGCCCAGCTGGGCACCGTCCGCGGCCGGCCCTGGGACGCGCTGATGGTGGCGGTCTCGCCGACGGTGATGGCGGCCGGGCTGATCAACTGGGACCTGCTCGCGGTCGCCTGCACCGCGCTCGCCCTGCTGGCCTGGAGCCGGTCCCGCCCCGGCTGGGCCGGGGTGCTCCTCGGACTGGGCGCGGCGGCCAAGCTCTACCCGTTGCTGCTGCTCGGGCCACTGGTGCTGCTCTGCCTGCGGGGCCGACGCCCGCGGGCCGCGGCCCTGCTCGTCGCGGGGGCGGTGGCGTCCTGGCTGGCGGTCAACCTGCCGGTGGCGGTGCTCGCCCCGGACGCCTGGCTCGCCTTCTGGGAGTTCAACGCCGACCGCGGCGCGGAGTTCGGCTCGTTCTGGTACGTGCTCGCCCTCGCCGGCATCGAGGTGCCCGGGCTCAACCTCGTCAGCTTCGGGCTGCTCGCCCTGCTCTGCGCCGGGATCGCCGCGCTGGTCTGGCTGGCGCCGCGGCGTCCGCGGGTGGGACAGCTCGCCTACCTGGTGGTGCTGGCCTTCCTCGTCACCGGCAAGGTGTACTCCCCGCAGTACGTGCTGTGGCTGCTGCCGCTGCTGGTGCTGGCCCGCCCGCGGTGGCGGGAGTGGCTCGTGTTCACCGCCGGCGAGCTGGTCTACTTCGCCGCCGTCTGGCTGCACCTCGGCGGCTGGCTCGCCCCCGGCAGCGGCGGCCCGGACGTCGGCTACTGGCTGGCCGTGCTGGTGCGGATCGGGGCCGAGCTGTGGGTGGCCGGGGTGGTGGTGCGCGACGTGCTGCACCCCGAGCACGACCCGGTCCGGGGGCCCGGCGTCGACGACCCGTCCGGTGGTGTGCTGGACGGGTCGCAGCCCGCTACCCTCACCGCCGGCGGTCCGGGTGACGGGCCGCGCAGCGACGGGGTGCCGGAGGGAGAGGGAGTGCCGATCGAGCAGGTGCTGGCCCGGATCGAGGCCCGCCGCCACGCCTCGGCTCGCGCCGAGCCACGGGAGGACGACCGGTGAGCAGCAGACCCGACCCCAGCGCCCTGAGCCTGTCGGAGGGCGGAGAGCCGTGGCGCTTCGACAGGCTCAGCGCGCTGTGGTCCGGTCATCGAGTCCGCACCTGCACGGCGGAGGCCGGATGAGTCCGGCGACCTCCACCCGCCGGCGGAAGCTCCCCGGCGCGCTGCCGGGGGTGGAGCACCTGGCCCGCTGGGACACCGAGTCGCTGCGCTGGGTGCTGCAGGCCTGGCTGGGCAGCCGCGGGCTGATCCTGCTGGTCGGCATCGCCGTCGGCATCACCACCGGCCGCGGGTTCGAGGACCTGGTCGCCAACTGGGACGTCCAGCACTTCCTGGGCGTGGCACGCGACGGCTACCTGGCCGACCCCAAGACGATGGCCTTCTTCCCCGGCTGGCCGCTGCTGCTGCGCGGCGTCGCGCTGCTGGGCGTCCCACCCGTGGTGGCCGGGGTGGTGCTGTCCTGCCTGTTCAGCCTGGTGGCCGCGGCGGCGCTGGTGCGGATGGGCGGGCCGTGGGCGGCGATCGGCTGGCTGTTCGCCCCGGTCGCGGTGTTCACCGCCGTCCCCTACACCGAGTCCGCCTTCTGCGCGGCGGCGTTCTGGGCCTGGCAGCGGGCCTCGGCCGACCGCTGGGGGAGCGCGGCCGTGCTCACCGCGCTGGCCTGCACCACCCGGGTCAGCGGGCTGTTCCTGGTCGGCGCGCTGGGGGTGATGGTGCTGACCTGGCCGCGGCTGCGGGTGGCCGAACGGGTCCGCCGGGCGGCCTGGCTGCTGCTGCCGGTCGCGGTGCTGGCCGGCTACGTCGTCTACCTGTGGACGTTGACCGGCTCCTGGACGGCCTGGACGGAGGCGCAGGCGGCCGGCTGGGCCCGCGGCTTCCACTGGCCGTGGGAGTCCGCCCTCAACACGTGGCCGGTGATCCGCGGCGACTACGTCGACCACCCGGACTGGACCTGGGTGTTCCGCGGCGAGGCGGTCTCGATGCTGGTCGGCGTGGTCGTCACCGGCTGGTGCCTGAGCCGGCGGATGTGGGCCGAGGCCAGCTGGGTCGGCGTCCAGGTGCTGGCCTTCTCGATCTCCTACTGGTGGTTCTCGGTGAACCGGGCGGTGCTGCTGTGGTTCCCGCTCTGGCTGATGTTCGCCCACCTGGTCAGCCGCCGGCCCAAGCACCCGGTGGCCCAGGCGCTGCGGCACACCGTGATCGTGGGCTGGCTGCTGCTCTCGGGGGTGGCGATGCTCATCTGGACCTGGCTGTTCACCAACGGCCTGTGGGCCAGCTGAGCGGCCGGGTCAGCGCTCGCGGCGCAGCCGCTCCTTCTCCTCCACCACCCCGGCCTGGGTGCGCCGCTCCCGGAGCAGCCACTCCGGCGGGTCGGCCAGCAGCGCGCCGATCTGCTCGGCGTCCAGCGCCTCGTCCACCCCGGCCCGCGCCAGGCCGGAGCGGGAGATGCCCAGCTTGGCCGCCACCACGTCGCGCGGGAACGGCCCGTTGCGACGCAGCTCCACCAGCCACTCCGGCGGGTCGGCCCGCAGCGCGTCGAGGTCCTCGCGGGTCAGCGCGGCCTGCTGGAACTCCGGCGGCGTAGCGGGCAGGTAGACGCCCAGCTTGGCCGCGGCGTTGATGGGCTTGAGGGTCTGGCTCACCGCGCCACGGTACTGCGCGTAGCCTGCCGGGGTGGACGGTCGGGCCGGGGGAAGCGCCGAGGACGCGCGCGGGCTGCGGATCGGCTTCGTGCCCGGGGTGACGCTGACCAGGTGGCGGCGGGTCTGGGCCGAGCGCTACCCCCGCACCCCGCTCGAGGTCGTCGAGGTGGCCGAGCGCGAGCAGCGCCGGGTGCTCGACGACGGCACCGTCGACCTCTGCTTCGCCCGGCTGCCACTGCCGACCGAGGGGCTGCACGTCATCCGCCTCTACGAGGAGGTGCCCGTGGTGCTCGTCCCCCGCGACCACCCGGTGACCGCCTATCCCGAGATCGTCCGGGCCGACGTCGACGACGAGGAGGCGATCGAGCGCGAGGACGGCGAGGAGGTCGCCGACCTGGTGGCCGGTGGGGCCGGGGTGGCGTTCCTGCCGATGTCGGTGGCCCGCTCCCACAGCCGCCGAGACCTGGCCTACCGTCCGGTGACCGACGCCGAGCCCACCACCATCGCCCTGTGCTGGCGGCGCGACGCCGAGGACACCCTTTTCGACGACTTCATCGGGGTGGTCCGCGGGCGCACGGTGAACAGCTCGCGCACCGTCCAGGCCGGCGGCACGGCACCGCGGGCGAAGGCCGCCCGGACGCCGCGACCGCCGCGCACCACCCGCCGCCAGAAGCGCCGTCGCTGAGCGCGCGGCTCAGGGCTCGATCAACCCGGCCCGGATGGCGTAGCGGGTGAGCTGGGTGCGGTCGTGCAGCCCCAGCTTGGTGAGCACGTTGGCGCGGTGGCGCTCCACGGTCTTGACGCTGATCACCAGCGCCCGCGCGATCTCGCGGGAGGTGTGGCCCTCCGCGATCAGCTTGACCACCTCCTCCTCCCGGGCGGTCAGCGGGGTGCGCGGCACCCGCTCCCCGCGCCGTACCCGCTCCAGCACGTCGCGGACCAGCGCCCCGGCCACCCCGGCGTAGAGGAAGGACTCCCCGCGGATCGCCGCCCGGCACGCCGCGACCAGGTCCTCATCGGCCGCCGACTTCAGCACGTAGCCCGAGGCGCCGGCCTGCAGCGCGGCGAAGAAGTACTGGTCGTCGTCGTACATCGACAGCATCAGCATCCGCACCGCGGGGCTGCGCCGGGCGATCTGGCGGGCGGCCTGCAACCCGGTCATCCGCGGCATCGACACGTCCAGCACGGCCAGGTCGGGGGTCAGGGTGCGGGTCAGCTCGACCGCCTCCACCCCGTCGCCGGCCTCGCCGACCACCGCCAGGTCCGGCTCGGCCTCGAGGATCCGGCGCAGCCCGGTGCGGACCAGCTGGTGGTCGTCGGCGAGCAGCACCCGCACGCTCACGACGTCCTCCCCACCGGCACCTCCAGCAGCACCTCGGTGCCGCCTCCGCCGCGGGGGCGCAGCTCCAGCGTCCCGCCGACGGTCTCCGCCCGTTCCCGCATCCCCTGGACGCCGGCGCCCGCCGCCTCGCCCGCGCCCAGGCCGTCGTCGGCCACCCGCAGCACCAGCAGCCCGCCGCGCCGGGTCAGCCCGACCTCCACCGTGGACGCCCGGGCGTGCCGGGCCACGTTCGTCAACGCCTCCTGCGCCACCCGGTAGACCACCAGCTCGACCTCCGGCGACAGCGCCGGCAGCCCGGGCAGGAACCCGCGCCGCACCGTCACCCCGGTCCGGGCGGCCAGGTCGCTGGCCAGGCTGGACAGCGCGTTGAGCAGCCCCAGGTCGGCGAGCACGCCGGGACGCAGCCGCTGGGCGATCCGACGCACCTCCTCCAGGCTGGTCCGGGTCGTCTCGCGCACCAGCTCCAGCTCGCGGGCCACCTCCGGGGAGGCGTCCCGCATCGCCTGGGTGAGCCCGAGCAGCACCGCGGTGAGGCTCTGGCCCACCTCGTCGTGCAGCTCCTGGGCGATCCGCTGCCGCTCGGCCTCCTGGGCCTGCAGGATCCGGGCGGTGCTGGCCGAGCGCTCCTGCTCCAGCCGGTCGAGCATCGCGTTGAACCCGGCGACCAGGGCGTGCGCAGGCCCCGACCCGGCCGAGGCGTGGCGGCGTCCCGGGTGGCGCAGGTCGACCGCGGCCATCACCGACCGCAGCTCGTCCAGCGGGCGCAGCACCGCGCGCAGCAGCATCCCGTTGAGCACCACGATGACCACCAGCCCGACAGCGAGCACGAGCATCTCCGAGCCGAGCGTGCGGGCCGAGACGGTGGCCGGGGAGAGCACCAGGGCGAGCGTGCCGAGGGTGAACACGGCGCCGTTGATCGCGCACACCCGCCAGAACAGCGGCAACGAGAGCACCCGGTCCATGGGCGACAGCCTCCCAGAACGGCCCGTCGGCGCTCCTCGGCCGCGACCCAGGATGGGGTGCGGACTCCATGGTGGGGACGGTGCCGGCCGACCAGGATGGCGCGGTGGTCATCCAGGTCTCGCGCGCTGCCGGGCGCCGTCGGGTCCCCACCGGCAGACGCGCGTGACCCCGGCCGAGCTCAACGTGGTGGTGCTGGCCGCCACCACGGTGGTGCTGCTCGGGGTGGCGGCGATCCGGATCTCGACCGGGGCGGGGCTGCCGAGCCTGCTGCTCTACCTGGTGATCGGCCTGGTGATCGGCGAGGCCGGGCTCGGGGTGGGCTTCGACGACGCCGCCCTCACCCAGACCCTCGGGACGCTGGCGCTGGCGGTGATCCTGGCCGAGGGCGGTCTGAGCACCCGGCTGTCGGTGCTGCGTCCGGTGGCGGCCCGGGCGGCGGTGCTGGCCACCGTCGGGGTGGCGGTCAGCGTCACCATCACCTCCGCGCTGGCCTGGTGGCTGCTCGACGTCGACCCGCGCACCGCGGTGCTGCTCGGCGCGGTGGTCTCCTCCACCGACGCCGCCGCCGTCTTCGCGGTGCTGCGCACGCTGCGGCTGCGTCCCCGCACCCGCGCCACCCTGGAGGCCGAGTCGGGGTTCAACGACCCGCCGGTGATCATCCTCGTCACCCTGGTCGTCTCCGACCTGTGGCACGAGCTCGACGTGTGGACCGCCGTCCTCGGCTTCGCCCAGCAGATGGTGGTGGGGGCGGTCGCCGGGGTGGCGGTGGCCGTCGCCGGCCGCTGGATGCTGCGGCGGGTGGCGCTGCCGTCAGCCGGCCTCTACCCGCTGGCCACGCTGGCGTTCGCGCTGATGGCCTTCGGGGCGGCCGGGACGGTCGGCGGAAGCCCGTTCGTCGCGGTCTACCTGGCCGGGCTGCTGCTCGGTGGGGCCGACCTGCCGCACCGGCGGGCCACGCTGGGCTTCGCCGAGGGGCTGGCCTGGCTCTCCCAGATCGGGTTGTTCGTGCTGCTCGGGCTGCTGGCCTCACCGGCCCGGCTGGTGGACGCCGTCCTGCCCGCCCTGGTCGTCGGGGTGGCGCTCACCCTGGTCGCGCGTCCGGTGTCGGTGTGGCTGAGCACGCTGCCGTTCCGGGTGCCGCTGCGCGAGCAGGCGTTCATCTCCTGGGCCGGGCTGCGCGGCGCCGTGCCGATCGTGCTGGCCACGTTCCCCATCACCGCCGGGCTGGCCGGAGCGCAGCGGATCTTCGACGTCACCTTCCTGCTGGTGGTCGTCTTCACCCTGGTGCAGGGCCCGACGCTGCCCTGGGCCGCCCGCCGGCTCGGCGTGCTCGAACCCGCCCAGACCGAGGAGCTGACCATCGAGCACGCCCCGCTGGAGGACCTCGGCGCCAGCATGCTGAGCTTCGACATCCCGGCGGGGTCGCGGCTGGCCGGGCTCAAGGTCGCCGAGCTGCGGCTGCCGGGGAACGCCGTGCTGGCGCTGGTGCTGCGCGACGGCCGTCTGTTCGCCCCGCCCCCGGACGCCGCCCTGCACGTCGGGGACCAGCTGCTGCTCGCCGGGCCCACCACGCACCGGGCGGCGGTGGAGCGACGGCTCCGGGCGCTCAGCCGGGCGGGCCGGCTCGCCACCTGGTTCGGCGAGCGCGGGGACCAGCCGCGACGCTGAGCCGGACACCGGTCGTC
>NZ_QPKK01000194.1 GCF_003344635.1 Desertihabitans aurantiacus | reverse complement strand
GGTCTCCTCGGCCGAGGTGCCGGGCAGCTGCTGCCAGGGCACCAGCCACGGCGCCACGGCGACCACGGCCAGCACCGCCGCGCCGGCGATCCGCCGTGCCCAGCGGCCGCGGGCCGGTCCCTCTGCACTGCGTCGAGCGGTGACCATCGTCGCCCCCTCCGGTCGGTTGACCAGGGTTCGGAGCAGCGACGGGTGCGGATGGGTCCGGCGGTGGACCGCGCGGCGGGGTGGTCAGCGGGAGGCCGACGAGCCGCGGCCCGGACCGGCGCGCCGGACGCTCCGGAGGCGGTCGACGGCCAGACCGACGGCCGTCCCGAGCGCCAGCCCGAGCAGGTCGGCGAGCAGGTCGAGCGGGTCGCCGGTGCGGCCGAGCCCCATGCCCTGCTGCAGCAGCTCCGAGGCGAGCGCCCAGGCCGCCAGACCGGTCAGCACCGCGACCCGGGGCCAGCCGGTCCAGTGCCCCAGCAGCGCGAGCAGGGCGAAGAGGGCGCCGTGCAGCACCGTGTCGTCGACCGGCAGTGGTTCTCCCCCGCCGGCGGGGCGCAGCAGCAGCCAGGCGCTCAGCGCGAGCACCGCTGCCAGCACCACCCGCGGCAGCCGCCGCGTGCGCACCCTCGGCTCAGCCCCGGACGGCGGCGGCCAGCGCGTCGGCGCGGTCGGTGCGCTCCCAGGTCATGGTGTCGAGCTCGCGCCCGAAGTGGCCGTAGGCCGCGGTGCGAGTGTAGATCGGGCGCAGCAGGTCCAGGGCGTCGATGATCGCAGCCGGACGCAGGTCGAAGGTCTGCTTGACGGCGTCCTCGATCTGCTCCACCGGCACCTTCTCGGTGCCGAAGCAGTCGAGGTAGAAGCCCACCGGGTGCGCGCGGCCGATGGCGTAGGCCACCTGCACCTCGCACTGGTCGGCGAGCCCCGCGGCGACGACGTTCTTGGCCACCCAGCGGGTGGCGTAGGCCCCGGAGCGGTCGACCTTGGACGGGTCCTTGCCGGAGAAGGCGCCGCCGCCGTGGCGGGCCGCGCCGCCGTAGGTGTCGACGATGACCTTGCGCCCGGTCAGCCCGGCGTCGCCCATCGGCCCGCCGATGATGAACTGCCCGGTCGGGTTGACGAAGAGCCGCGGGTCGTGGTGGTCGAGGTCGTAGGCCTCCAGCACCGGGTCGACCACGTGGCGACGGACGTCGGGGGTGAGCAGGCGGTCCAGGTCGATGTCGGCGGCGTGCTGGGCCGACAGCACCACGGTGTCGAGCCGGGTCGGCCGGCCGTCCACGTACTCCACCGTGACCTGGGTCTTCCCGTCGGGCCGCAGGTAGGGCATCGTGCCGTCCTTGCGGACCGCGGTGAGCCGCTCCGACAGCCGGTGCGCCAGGTCGATCGGCAGCGGCATCAGCGAGGGCGTCTCGGTGCAGGCGTAGCCGAACATGATGCCCTGGTCACCGGCCCCCTGCAGGTCGTAGCGCTCCTCGGAGGAGTCGCGCCAGTGCTCGTAGGAGCTGTCCACACCGCGGGCGATGTCGGGCGACTGCGAGCCCAGCGAGATGCTGACCCCGCAGGAGGCGCCGTCGAAGCCCTTGGCCGAGGAGTCGTAGCCGATGCCGAGGATGGTGTCGCGGACCAGGGTGCGGATGTCGGCGTAGGCCTCGGTGGTCACCTCACCTGCCACCACGACCAGGCCGGTGGTGACCAGGGTCTCCACCGCCACCCGGCTGCTCGGGTCCTCGGCCAGCAGCTCGTCGAGGATGCGGTCGCTGATCTGGTCGGCGATCTTGTCGGGGTGGCCCTCGGTGACCGACTCCGAGGTGAACAGCCGGTTCCGACGGGCGCTCTGGGCCGACATCGCATCCGCTCCTGACGTGGTTCTGCGACCTGTCGGCCGCGGCGGGTGTGGACGGGGTGCGAGCTCCGTGCGGGTCGCGCGTGCCGGGATCGCCGACCGCCCGAGACTAGCCCGCGACCCTCAGCCGCCGGACTGCGTCCAGGATGTGATGGGCGACCGCCTCCTTGGCGCCGGTGTGGTCGACGGCGCTGCCGTCGGCGCCGAGCACGGTGACCGCGGTGTCGGCCGAGCCGAACACCGCTCCCCCGCTGACGTCGTTGACCACCAGCAGGTCGCAGCCCTTGCGGCGCAGCTTCGCCGCGCCCACCTCGGCCCGCTCGGCCGGGTCGGCGATGGTCTCGGCGGCGAAGCCGACCACCACCTGACCTGGACGCGCCCGGGTGGCCGACAGCCCGGCCAGCACGTCGGTGGTCTGGCGGAGCCGGACGGTCAGCTCGTCCTCGCCGCTCTTCTTGATCTTGCTGCCGCTGCGCTCGACCGGGGTCCAGTCGGCCACCGCGGCCGCCATCACCACGACGTCGGCGCTGGCGGCCTCGACCCGCATCGCCTCGGCCAGCTGCTCGGTGCTGCCGACCCGGACCACCCGCACCGAGGACGGCGGGGGCACGTCGAGGTGGGCCCCGACCAGCGTCACCCGCGCCCCGCGCAGCGCGGCGGCGCGGGCCAGCGCGACGCCCATCCGGCCGGAGGAGGCGTTGCCGAGGAAGCGGACCGGGTCGAGCGCCTCGCGGGTGCCGCCGGCGCTGACCACCACCCGCTGGCCCTCCAGGTCGCGGACCGCGGCCGAGGGTGCGCCGAGCAGGGCCTGGCACTGGGCGTAGAGCTCGTCGGGCTCGGGCAGCCGGCCCGGCCCGGTGTCGACGCCGGTGAGCCGCCCGGAGTCGGGGTCGACCACCACGGTCCCGCGCCTCCGCAGCAGCGCGACGTTGTCCCGGGTGGCGGGGTGCTGCCACATCTCGGTGTGCATGGCCGGGGCCATCAGCACCGGGGCGGTGGTGGTCAGCAGGACGTTGGTCAGCAGGTCGTCGGCGCGACCGGCGGCCGCCCGGGCCAGCAGGTCGGCGGTGGCCGGCGCCACCACCACCAGGTCGGCGGCCCGGCCGAGGCGGACGTGCGGGACCGCATCGGATCCGGTCCACACGTCGGTGCTCACCGGACGTCCCGACAGCGCCTGCCAGGTGTCGACGCCGACGAAGCGCAGCGCGTTGTCGGTGGGGACGACGGTGACGCCGTGGCCGGCCTCGCTGAGGCGGCGCAGCAGCGTGCAGGCCTTGTAGGCCGCGATGCCACCGGCGACCCCGAGCACGATCTCGGCCACGGGCGTCAGCGGGTCGGGTCGGTCGTCAGGGGTCGGCTCAGGCGACGCCGGGGCCGTCGTCGTCGAAGCCGCCGAAGTCGGCCTCGCCGCTCTCGGCCTCGACCGGGGCGTCGGGGTCGATGTGGGTCATCTGCAGGACGTCGGCGTTGACCTCGCGCAGCGCGATCGACAGCGGCTTCTCCTGCACCCCGGTCTCGACCAGCGGGCCGACGCTCTCCAGCAGCCCGTCACCGAGCTGGGAGTAGTAGGCGTTGATCTGCCGCGCGCGCTTGGCCGCGAAGAGGACCAGCTGGTACTTGGAGTCCACCTTGGTGAGCAGCTCGTCGATCGGCGGGTTGGTGATGCCCTCAGGGGTGTTGACGCTCAAGATCTGCCTTCTCTGGTGGTGGTCACAGGCTGGGTCAGGTTACCAGCCCGGACGGCGGCTACCAAGTGCGCTCGGGTGTCCCGAGCCCGATCAGCTGGACCAGCTCGGCCACCGTCGCGTCCACCTCGGTGTTGACCACGACGTGGTCGAACTCCTCGGCCGCGGCCAGCTCGGCCCGGGCGGTCTGCAGCCGGCGCTCTCGTTCGGCCTCGGTCTCGGTGCCCCGACCCACCAGCCGGCGGACCAGCTCCTCCCAGCTGGGCGGGGCGAGGAAGACGAACCGGGCCCCGGGCCAGCTGCGGCGGACCTGGCGGGCGCCCTGGAGGTCGATCTCCAGCACCACCTGCCGGCCCGCGGCCACGGCGGCCCGGACCGGGGCGCGGGGGGTGCCGTAGCGGTGCGTGCCGTGCACCACCGCCCACTCCAGCAGCCCGTCGGAGGCCACCAGCTGGTCGAACTCCTCGGCGCCGACGAAGTGGTAGTGCACCCCCTCCACCTCACCGGGGCGCGGCGGACGGGTGGTGGCCGAGACCGACACCATCAGCTCGGGGTGCTCCGCGCGCAGCCGCGCCACCACGGTGCCCTTGCCGACCGCGGTGGGGCCGGAGACCACGGTCAGGCTGCCGGTGCTCACCGCAGCTCCTCCAGCAGGCCCTCGCGCTGCAGGTGGCCCAGCCCGCGCAGCCGCCGGGTGGGGGCGATGTCGTGCCGCGCCATCAGCTCCGCGGCCCGCTTCGGTCCGAAGCGGGGCAGGCAGCGCAGCGCGTCGACGACCTTGATGTGGGCCAGCACGTCGTCCCCGCGGGCCTGCTCGACCAGGGTCGCGAAGGACCAGTCGCCGCGCCGCAGCCGCTCCTTGGCCTCGGCCCGACGGGTCCGCGCCGCCACCGCGGCCGTCCGGGCCCGGGCGCGCTGCTCCTCGCTCAGCCGCGGTACGGTCACCGGCCGATCACCTCCTCCTGGTTGCCGCCAACCTAGCCGAGACGCCGGCGTCCCGCTCCGGGCCGGCGCGGTGGGCGCGGAGGGCTCCGGGACGGGTGCCGGGTGGGGTGCCGGCGTCGTTACAGTGACCCGCAGCAGCCCCGCCCGAGGGGCCCGCACGCCGCGGTGCGCCGCCGCGGCCGACCCGTCCCGACCTGTGGAGGTTCCCCGATGACTGCCGCCGCCGACGCCGGTGCCGACCGCTTCGCCCGCTACCCCAGCCTCGCCGGCCGGGTGGCCTTCGTCAGCGGGGGTGCGACCGGGCTCGGGGCGGAGTTCGTCACCCAGCTGGCCGCCCAGGGGGTGGAGGTGGCGTTCACCGACATCGACACCGAGCACGGCGAGGCGCTGGTCCGCGAGGTCGCGGCGGCCGGGCTCCCCGAGCCCTGGTTCGCCCCCTGCGACGTCCGTGACGTGCCCGCCCTGCAGCGGGTGATCGGCGAGGCCGCCGCCGCCCGCGGCCCGATCACCGTGCTGGTCAACAACGCCGCCAACGACACCCGGCACCCCTACACCGAGCTGGACGCCGAGGCCTTCGACGACCGGATCGCGGTGAACCTGCGCCACCACCTGTTCGCCATCCAGGCGGTGGCGCCGATGATGCGCGAGCAGGGCGGCGGGTCGATCATCAACCTCGGCTCGATCAGCGCCCACGCCGACTTCATCGGCATGGTCGGCTACATCACCGCCAAGGCCGGGATCGAGGGGCTGACCCGCACCATGGCCCGCGAGCTCGGCCCGGACAAGATCCGGGTGAACTGCCTGATCCCGGGCTGGGTGCTGACCGAGCGCCAGCTCCGCGAGCACATCACCGAGGCCGATCTGGAGACGATCCGGCAGAAGCAGTGCCTGGCCGAGCCGGTGGTGCCGGCCGACCTGGCGCGGATGCTGCTCTGGCTGGCCAGCGACGACTCCGCCGCCTGCACCGGCCAGCAGTGGGTGGTCGACGGCGGCTGGCTCTGAGCCTCAGCCGAGGACGGCGGTCTCGGCCACCAGGGCGGTGACGGCCTGGCGCAGCGCGGGGGCGTCCGGGCCGGCGGCGAGCACCCCGCGGGAGCTGGTGGGCAGCAGCAGCCGCGGCACCGAGAACCGCTCGGCGAGGTCGGCGACGGTCGCGCCCTGCGCTCCCACACCGGGCACCAGCACCGAGCCGGTGAACGCCGACAGATCCAGCTCGGCCTGGCCGTGGGTGCCACCGACCACCACCCCGAAAGGCCCTGTCGCGCCCGACCCCACCCCGGCATCCTGAGCCTGTCGCGACGTCGTCCTGAGCCCGTCGGAGGAGGCGTCGTTGCGGGCCTGCACCTCGTCGACGACGGTCTGGGCGACGGTGCGGCCGTCGCGGGTGGCGAGCTGCAGCTGGTCGCTGTCGGGGTTGCTGGTGCGGGCCAGCACGTACAGCCCGCGACCGCTGGCCACGGCCGCGGTGAACGCCGGCTCCAGTGCCTCCAGCCCGAGGTAGGGGTTGACGGTGAGGGCGTCGGCGGCCAGCGGGCCGCCGTCCTCGAGGTAGGCGCGGGCGTAGCCGGCCATGGTGGAGCCGATGTCGCCGCGCTTGGCGTCCAGCACCGACAGCGCGCCGGCGTCGGCGACGTCGGCCAGCACCCGCTCCAGCACCGAGATCCCGGCCGAGCCGAACCGCTCGAACAGCGCCGACTGCGGTTTGAACACCGCCACCAGGTCACCAACGGCCGAGACCACCCCGCGGGCGAAGACCTCCAACCCGGACGGGTCGTCGGCCAGCCCCCAGGCGGTGAGCAGCCCGGGGTGCGGGTCGATGCCGACGCAGAGCCGTCCGCGCCGACCGGTCACCGCGGCCAGCCGCTCGCCGTAGGAGGGCCGTCCGGTGCCCGGCTGCGGGTCGGTGCTGGTCATCGGGGCTCCTCGGTGCGGTCGGCGTGGCGGGCGGTGATCTCGGCCACCAGGGCCGGGCCGGCGTAGATGAAGCCGGTGTAGAGCTGCACCAGCCGGGCGCCGGCGTCGAACATCGCCTCGGCGTCGTCGGCGGTCATGATGCCGCCGACGCCGACCACCGGCAGGTCGGCCCGTGAGCTGAGGTGGCGCACCACCTGCAGCGCGCGCTCGCGCAGCGGCGCCCCCGACAGCCCGCCGGCCTCGGCGGCCAGCCAGGCGTCCGGGGCGGCCAGCCCGTCACGGGACAGGGTGGTGTTGGTGGCGACCAGGCCCTGCACGCCGGTGCTGGTGCAGACCTCGAGCACCTCGTCCAGCGCCTGCTCGTCCAGGTCGGGGGCCACCTTGACCAGCACCGGCACGGGGTTGGCGCTGCGCCGCGACTCCGCGACCAGGGCGTGCGTGAGCTCGCGCAGCGCGGCGGCGTCCTGGAGGCTGCGCAGACCGGGGGTGTTGGGGCTGGAGACGTTGACCGCGACGTAGTCGGCGTGCGGGGCGAGCACGCGGAAGGAGGCGAGGTAGTCCGGGACCGCGTCCTCGACCGGCGTCACCTTGGTCTTGCCCAGCGACAACCCGACCGGGATACCGGCGGCCCGGTTGCCGCGCCGGACGCCGGCGGCCGCGAGCCGGGCGGCCACCGCGGTGGCGCCGTCGTTGTTGAACCCCATCCGGTTGACCAGTCCGCCCGAGGCCGGGGCGCGGAACATCCGCGGCCGGGGGTTGCCGGGCTGGGCGTGCGCGGTGACGGTGCCCAGCTCGACGTGGGAGAAGCCCATCGCCTGCCAGGCGGTCACCGCGCGGGCGCCCTTGTCCAGGCCGGCGGCCAGCCCGACCGGACCGGGGAAGCGGATCCCGAAGGCCTCCACCGGACGCGCCGGCACCGCCGTCAGCCGGCCGAGCGAGCGGACCAGCGCCGGCACCCGGCCGAGCTGGGTGAGGCGGGCGAGGGTGGCGTCGTGCACGGCCTCGGGGTCGCCGCCGTGGCTGGCGAACAGCGCCGGGCGGAGCACCCGCCGGTAGCCGACCCCGAGCAGCGCCCGCCTCGTCCGCGACGTGCGGGCGTCGCGGACGAGGCCGGTGCCGGTGCTCATGCCCGCGCGGCGTCCCAGGCGGTGC
>NZ_QPKK01000193.1 GCF_003344635.1 Desertihabitans aurantiacus | reverse complement strand
CGATGGACAGGGTGCGTCCCGAGGGTGCGACTGAGGCGCCGTGCTGGCTGGAGGTGCTCACGGCGCCGATGATAGTGGCGGGCGGCGACGGCTCAGGGACGTTAAGGGGTATTTTCGGCATCTTCTGGGTTTTCTTCGTCCCCCGGCACCCGGCAGGCCCGTTCGAGTGCCAGACCGGCCACCGTCAACGCGATCCCCGCCACCACCGACCAGGCCGAGAACACCACCCGTTCCCGGGGTGCCGCGGCGTCCAACCGGGTGATGAAGCTGAGCGCGTAGCCGAGATATCCGCCGGCCACCACCGCACCACCCAGGGCGGCCGCCTTCCCGAGGGCCAGCCAGGCCACCGCGCGCGACGGCTCCACCCGTTCGCGGCGCTTCTGGACGCGGACGTGGACGCTGCGGGCGAGCCAGCCGACGAAGGCCACCAGCACGAACAGGGCGACCGGGGACAGCCACGGCACCATCGGTGGGGTGGCCTCCAGCGCGCGGAACAGCGCCGCCAGCGCGAGGGCACCCAGCACGCCGAGGGCGGCCGCTACCGCGAGCACCCTCGGCGGCGTCGGCCGGACCGGGGGTGGCGCCCCGTCAGTCCTCGAGGGAGAGGTCGTCACGACGCCGGACGCCGGAGGTGTCGAGCTGCTCGAGCAGGTCGCTGATGTTGCCGTGTCCGGCGATCTCGCCGGCGGGCTCGATCTCGGCCCACGGCACCAGCACGAACGCACGCTTGTGGGCCTGCGGGTGCGGCAGGGTCAGGTCGGGGCGCTCGAGCACGGTGTTCCCGACGACCACCAGGTCGACGTCGAGGGTGCGCGGGCCCCACTTCTCGGTACGGACCCGGCCGTAGGCGTCCTCGATCGCCTGGGCGCGCTCCAGCAGCGTGGTCTCGTCCAGGGTCGTCTCGGCCAGGACGACGGCGTTGAGGAAGGGCGGGTTGTCCTCGGGGCCGCCGACGGCGTCGGTCTCGTAGACCGAGGAGACGTCGACGACGATGACGTCGGGGGTGTCGCGCAGCGAGCTGACGGCTCCCTGCAGGTTGCTGAGCGGGTCGCCGAGGTTGGACCCGAGGGCGAAGACCACCTGGCGGATCGGCTTCATCCCGCTCAGGGTGTCGGCGTCGATGGCGTAGGGGTTGGGGGAGGTCACGACTTGCTCCTTGTCACGGTGACCGACACGTCGTCCACCTGGACGGTGACGGGCGCTTTCGGCTTGTGGACGGTGACCTCGACCTGCGTCACCGGCGTGAACGAGAGGCACGTGCGGGCGATCCGCTCGGCCAGTGCCTCGATCAGCGCCACCGGCTCGGCCTCGATGTCGGCCACCACCCGCTCGGCGAGGACACCGTAGTGCACCGTCGCCTCCAGGTCGTCGGTCTGGGCGGCCAGGGGCGAGTCCAGCCAGCAGGTGAGGTCGACGACGAAGTCCTGTCCCTGGGCGCGTTCGAAGTCGAGGACGCCGTGGCGGCCGAAGGCGCGGATGCCCCGGACGGTGACCCGGTCGGGCACGGGCACGCCGAGCCGCAGGTCGGTCGACGACTGCATCTTCCACCTCCTTCGCCGCGGCCGACCCTACCGAAGGCCGCCCAACCGCGCAGTCGAAGGTGACCGACGGAACACGGGCGTCACCGGCGGTGCAGCAGCGTCCCCGGGCTCAGGTCGGGTGCGTCCAGCGGTGGACGACGCGGGCGGCGTCGACATGGTCGCGCACGGAGTGGGTGCGGACGGCCCAGACGCCACGCTCGGCCAGCAGGGTGGTCAGCGCGACGGAGGCGGCGTCACGCTCACGCGGCGGCCGGGGCTCGCCGGTGGGGTCGGCCAGCAGCGGGCCGAGGAAGCGTTTCCGCGAGACGCCGACCAGCACGCGGTGCCCCAGGGCGGTGAGGGCGTCGAGCCCGGTGAGCAGGCGCCAGTTGTGCCCGGCGTCCTTGGCGAAGCCGATCCCGGGGTCGAGCACCAGCCGCTCCGGGGCGACCCCGGCCTCGAGGGCGGCCCGGACGCGGGCGGACAGCTCGGCGACCACGTCGGCCACCACGTCGGTGTACCGGGCGCGCGAGCCCATCTCGGTGGAGTGGGCGCGCCAGTGCATGGCGACGTAGTCGACGTCGAGCCCGGCGACGGCCGGCAGCATCGCGGGGTCGGCCAGCCCGCCGGAGACGTCGTTGACCATCCGCGCGCCCGCCTCGACGCAGGCCCGGGCGACCGAGGCCCGCATGGTGTCCACCGACACCACCACCCCGGCCTCGGCGAGCGCGGTGACCACCGGCAGCACCCGCTGCAGCTCGACCTCCTCCGGCACGCGCTCCGCCCCCGGCCGGGTCGACTCCCCGCCGACGTCGACGAGGGACGCCCCCTCCTCGGCCAGCCGCAGCCCGTGCTCGACCGCCCGCGCCGGGTCGAGGTAGCGCCCGCCGTCGGAGAACGAGTCCGGCGTCACGTTGAGGATCCCGATCACCCGCAAGAGTTCACCAGCCGTCCCCGCGCCCGCACCGGCTGACCCATCCGGGGACGCGCTGGCTCTTCCCCCGCCGTCAGCCGGGCTCGTGGACGGTGACGCCCACGGCGTGCCCGGGACCGCTGTGCGGCCCGGCCACCCGAGCCCGCGCACCGAGGTCATGACCGCGCGATGAGGGACATGGCTTCGGCTCGGGTGGCCGGGTCGCGCAGCTGTCCGCGCACCGCAGAGGTCACCGTCCGCGAGCCCGGCTTCCGGACGCCCCGCATCGTCATGCAGAGGTGCTCGCAGTCGATCACCACGATCACCCCGCGCGGCGACAGGTGCTGGACCAGGGCGTCGGCGATCTGGGTGGTCAGCCGCTCCTGCACCTGGGGGCGCTTGGCGTAGAGGTCGACCAGGCGGGCCAGCTTGCTCAGACCGGTGATGCGGCCGTCCGGACCGGGGATGTAGCCCACGTGGGCGCGTCCGGTGAACGGGACGAGGTGGTGCTCGCAGCAGGACCAGACCTCGATGTCGCTGACCAGCACCATCTCGTCGTGGCTGAGCTCGAAGGTGGTGCTCAGCACCTCGGCGGGGTTGGAGTGCAGCCCGGAGAACATCTCCGCGTAGGCGCGGGCCACCCGGGCGGGGGTGTCGAGCAGGCCGTCGCGGTCGGGGTCCTCGCCGATCCCGATCAGCAGCTCGCGGACCGCGGCCTCGACCCGGGCGTGGTCGAACCCGGGGGCGACCCCCGGCTCGGGCGGGGTCGACTGGGACCGCTCCACCACCCCGTCACCGCTCGACGGCGGCATGGGGACGGACTGCTCCTCGTGCGCGCTCACGCCGGCCCTCAGCGCAGGGGACCCTGCGGACCCCGCGGGCCCTCCGGACCGAGCCCACCCGGAGGCTGCTGCGGCCAGCCGGGCAGACCGCCCGGCTCGCCACCGGGCCGCTCGTCCTCACCGGGGTGGTGCCCCGGGGGCAGCGCGGCGCCGCCGGCCGGGTGCTCCACCTCCGGGTGGGAGCCGTTGGTCTGCGGCGGGCGGACCGGCGGCACGGTCGAGGGGACGCGGGTGTCGGAACCCGTCCACGGGCCGCGCTCGGGCCAGCGCTGCAGGGCGGCGAAGATGCTGTCGACCTCGGCCCGGCCGAGGGTCTCCTTCTCGAACAGCTGGCGGACCAGCTCGTCGAGCACCTCCCGGTTGGTCGACAGGACGTCGAAGGCCTCCTGGTGGGCGTTGTTGATCAGCGCAGCCACCTCGGCGTCGACCACCGCGGCGATCTCCTGGGAGTAGTCGACGCCACCGCCGCCACCCATCTCGCGGCCGAGGAAGGGCTCGTGGTTGCCCGAGCCGAGCTGGATCGCGCCGATCCGCGAGCTCATGCCGTACTGGGTGACCATCGCCCGGGCCACCTTGGTGGCCTTCTCGATGTCGTTGCTGGCGCCGGTGGTCGGGTCGTGGAAGACCAGCTCCTCCGCGGCGCGCCCACCGAGCATGTAGGCCAGCTGGTCGAGCAGCTCGCCGCGGGTGTTGGAGTACTTGTCGGCGTCGGGCATCACCATGGTGTAGCCGAGCGCACGGCCGCGGGGCAGGATCGTCAGCTTCTGCACCGGGTCGGTGCCGGGCATCGCCGCCGCGACCAGGGCGTGGCCGCCCTCGTGGTAGGCGGTGATCAGCCGCTCCCGCTCGTTCATCAGCCGGGTGCGCTTCTGCGGCCCGGCGATGACGCGGTCGATGGCCTCGTCCATGTCGGCGTCGGTGATCGACTGGCGGTTGCTGCGGGCGGTCAGCAGGGCCGCCTCGTTGAGCACGTTGGCCAGGTCGGCACCGGTGAAGCCGGGGGTGCGGCGCGCCACCGAGGACAGGTCGACCGACGGGTCGACAGGCTTGCCCTGGGCGTGCACCCGCAGGATCTGCAGGCGGCCGTTGAGGTCGGGGGCCTCCACCGACACCTGCCGGTCGAACCGGCCAGGGCGCAGCAGCGCCGGGTCGAGGACGTCGGGCCGGTTGGTGGCGGCGATGAGGATGACGCCCCCGCGGACGTCGAACCCGTCCATCTCCACCAGCAGCTGGTTCAGGGTCTGCTCACGCTCGTCGTGGCCGCCGCCCATGCCGGCGCCGCGGTGGCGTCCGACGGCGTCGATCTCGTCGATGAAGACGATCGCCGGCGCGTTCTCCTTGGCCTGCTCGAACAGGTCGCGCACCCGGGAGGCACCGACACCGACGAACATCTCCACGAAGTCGGAGCCGGAGATCGAGAAGAACGGCACCCCGGCCTCGCCGGCCACCGCACGAGCCAGCAGCGTCTTACCGGTGCCGGGCGGGCCGTAGAGCAGGACGCCCTTGGGGATCTTGGCCCCGACCGCCTGGAACTTCGCCGGCTCGGCCAGGAACTCCTTGATCTCCTGCAGCTCCTCGATGGCCTCCTCCACGCCGGCCACGTCGGCGAAGGTCGACTTCGGGGTGTCCTTGTTGGCCACCTTGGCCTTCGACTTGCCGAACTGCATCACCCGGCCGCCGCCGCCCTGCACCGAGTTGATGAGGAAGAAGAACAGCGCGCCGATGATGATGAACGGGATCAGCGTCGTCAGCAGCGTCCCGAAGAAGCTGGGCTGCGGGTTCTCACCGACGTACTCGCGCAGCGTCCCGTCGGCGACCCGCTGGTTCAGCCGGTCGATGATCTGCTGGCTCTGGTTCCCCACCCAGACGGCCTTGACGCGGTTGTCCTCACCGGTGGCCTTCTCGACCAGGATCTGCTGCTCGCCGTCGCGCAGCGTCACGCTGTTCAGCTGCTCGTCGCCGTTGATGAGCGCGACCACCTCGGAGGTCGGGCGGGTCTGGTACGAGTTCGACGAGTCGAAGAAGTCCAGGGCCAGCACCACCACGATCATCGCCAGGATGATCCACAGGAAGGGCCCACGGAGGATGCGTTGGAAGTTCATGACCTGCCTCGTGAAGGGGTGCCCCGGGTCGACGGAGCACACGCACCCTACCCGGCCGAGGGAACCAGCATCTGGGTCCTACCCGCCCGCGCGGGCGACGATCAGCTGTAGACGTGCGGGGCGAGCGTCCCGACGCTGGTGAGGTTGCGGTAGCGCCCGTCGTAGTCGAGGCCGTAGCCGACCACGAACTCGTTGGGGATGTCGAAGCCGACGTACTTGACCTCGACCTGGTTCGACTGGGCCTCCGGCTTGCGGAACATCGTCATGATCTCCAGGCTCGCGGGCTCGCGGGAGCGCAGGTTGGAGACGAGGTAGGACAGCGTCAGACCGGTGTCGATGATGTCCTCCACGACGAGGACGTGCCGGCCGGCGATGTTGGTGTTGAGGTCCTTGAGGATCCGCACCACGCCCGAGGACTGGGTGCCCGAGCCGTAGGAGGAGATGGCCATCCAGTCCATCTCGCAGTGGCTGCGCAGGCCGCGGGACAGGTCGGCCATCACCATCACCGCACCGGTGAGCACGCCCACGAGCAGGATGTCGCGACCGGCGTAGTCCTCGTCGATCTGGGCGGCGAGCTCGGTCAGCCGCTGCTGCACCTGCTCCTCGGTGTAGAGCACCGTCGTCAGGTCGGAGGAGATGTCGGCTGCGTCCACGCGCCCACCCAACCACACGGGGGTGGTGGGCGACGAACTGGTCGCGGCCGGGTCGAACGTCCGGCGTGTGAGGAGCCCGCGAGCGGAACGGCCGAGGCGTTCAGACGCCGCGAACACCCCTCGGTGGTTCCGGCCCTGGCGAGGACGCCGGCCGCGGGACGCCGGAAACCCAGCACCTAGGCTCGTCTCGTGGCCATGGGGGACGCGGGCTATGACGAGGTGGCCGAGGCCTACGACGCCTGGGTCGATCAGCAGCCGGACCGGACCCTGCTCGACCTGATCGGTCCGGTCGCAGGCCTGGAGGTGCTGTCCCTGGCCTGCGGTCAGGGTCGGGACGCGCGGATGGTCGCCCGGGCAGGCGCGACCGTGACCGGCGTGGACACGTCGGCGAAGCTGGTCGATCTGGCCCGTCGCCATGAGGCGGGAGCAGCACTCGGCATCAGGTACCTCCTCGGCGACGCACAGACCCTGGACGAGGTGCCGGATGCGTCCTTCGACGGAGTCGTGTGCCACATGGCCCTGATGGACATCCCCGACCTCGGCGCCACCCTCGGCACCGTACGGCGGGTGCTCCGACCACACGGCTGGTTCGTGTGCTCGATCAACCACCCCTGCTTCAAGCCGCCGAGGGCCGGGGAGCTGCTGGACCACCGCGATGGCTCGGTGCAGCGGGTTGTCGGGCAGTACTTCACCGAGGGCGAGGTGCCCGCACCCCAGCGCTCCCACGACGCGCTGCCACCCACCACCCACCACCGGACCCTGAGCACCTACCTCAACGGCCTGGCGGATGCCGGTCTCAGCCTGGTCGCCGCTGCCGAACCAGCAGGCGCCGCCGACAGACCGGTGTGGCACTCGGTGCCCTGCCTGCTCTACCTCCGCTGCGCCGCAGTCCCTCGGTGACGGCCACCGGCGGTGGCCCGACCGACCGCATCGGCTCCACTCCGGCGGTTCCGTGCGCGTCGGTGCACCGGTGGTCGCCTCGTCACGACCGCGGTCGCCGTAGGGCGCGAGCACGCGGGAGCATCAGTGGCCACCCATGGTCGCGGCGCGAGATCGGGGCCGCGGAGGGTCGGCTGGTCGCAACCGGCAGGACGACCAGGAGACAGGGGCCGGGTCGATCAGTGACTGCCGTGCTTCCAGCACGGTGGTCGACCGGTGGGAACGCCCCACCTCGGGGGACGGGCGAGGCTCAGCAGGGGTGGAGGCGGCCGGCGTCACGGCGGACCGACAGTCCGGGGACGTCGACGGGGCCCTGGCCGTGCCAGTCGGTGAGGAGGGCGTCGACGGCGAGGACGTGCTGGCGGGTCGGCTGGGGCGAGCCGTGGGCGAGGAGCCAGCGGCGGAGCACGCGGTGGCGGACGGCGGGGGCGAGGGCGGCCAGGGCGGTGCAGTCGGGGGTGGTGCCGGGGTCGACCTCGGCGGCGAGCTCGTCGAGGACGTCGGCGTCGGCGCGGAGCAGGTCGGCCGTGCGGCCCAGCGCCTCGGCGACGCCGGGGCCGAGCTCGCG
>NZ_QPKK01000192.1 GCF_003344635.1 Desertihabitans aurantiacus | reverse complement strand
GGTGGCCACCCGCGGGCCGGGTCCGCGCGGGTCGCCCCGGTGCGGCAGCGTCACCAGCCAGGCGCCGACGCCGCCCTCGTCGTCGGGGGCCACCGCGGGCACCCAGCGCGGCCCGGCGGCGGCCCGTGCGGCGTCCTCGTCCTCGCCGATCCGGGCCAGCAGGAACTCGCGCAGCGTCATCCCCCCATCCTGCCGGGGCCGGCTCGACGCCGCCGGCGGCCAGGGCCCATGATGCGGTCCGTGACGACTGATCAGGGCAGGTTCGCCGACCGGGTGGCGCTGGTGACCGGGGCTGGGAACGGGATCGGACGGGCCTGCGCCCGGCGGCTGTCGGCCGAGGGGGCGACGGTGGTGGTGGCCGACCTGGACGAGGCGGCCGCCGGCGCGGTCGCCGACGAGCTCACCGGCACCGGTGCCCGGGCACTGGCGGTGGCGATGGACGTCACCTCGGCGGAGTCGGTCGACCGGGCCGTCGCCGAGGCGGTGGACGCCTTCGGCGGTCTGGACGTGCTGGTCAGCTGCGCCGGTGGCACCTTCTCCCACCCGCCGCTGCCCGGCACCTCCGACGAGGACTGGCTGGCCAACCTGGAGCTCAACCTCATGGGCGTGGTCCGCGTGGTGCGGGCCGGCCTGCCGCACCTGCTCCCCCGGCGCGGCAACGTCGTCAGCATCGGCTCGGTCAACGGGCTGGGCAGCTTCGGCAGCGAGCCCTACTCCGCGGCCAAGGCGGCCCTGGTCAACCTCACCGCGAACCTGTCCACCGCCCACGGCCCGGCGGGCGTGCGGGTCAACCTGGTGATGCCGGGCACCGTGCGCACCCGGGTCTGGGACGACCAGCCGGAGTCGCTGGCCGAGCTGACCGCCGCCTACCCGCTGGGCCGGGCCGGCGAGCCGGAGGACATCGCCGCCGCGGTCGCCTTCCTCGCCTCCGACGACGCGTCCTGGATCAGCGGGGTGGTGCTCCCGGTGGACGGCGGTCTGATGGCCGCCGGCCCGCTGCGCCGCCGCGGCGCCTGAGACCACTCGGCGGCCCCGCCCGGGACGTCTGGCTCAGCCGCGGTCGCCCGGGGCGGCGAGCCGCAGCGGCGACAGACCCGTCAGGTCCACCACCCGCTCCGAGGCGGTGGTGACCAGCACGGCCAGCACCGCCTGGCAGGGTGCGCAGCGCAGCACCGTGCCCATCGCGGTCACGTAGGCGGCGACCTCCGCCAGCACGGCGTGGTGGCCGCAGCCCGCGCAGCGACCCAGCGCCAGGGTCACGTCCTCGCCGAAGAGGTCGGCCAGCGTGCCGGCGCACGCGTTCCCGTCGAGGTGGGTCATCCGCTCCCTCCGAACCGTTCGGTGCGGACGGCCGCGGGCGCGTGCCCGGCCTCCAGCAACCACCGGGACACCGTCTCCACGAACGGCGTCGACCCGCAGACGAAGATCCTCGGCGCGAGCGCGGGGCCCAGCGTCAGCCGGTCCAGCTCCTCGCGCACCAGCCGCCGCGGGGGCCGGCGGTCACCCTCGGGCGCGGAGCGGGTGTGGACGAGGTCGACCCGGGTGCGGCGCAGGGCCGCCAGCTCGCGGCGGAAGAACACGTCGTCGGGGGTCCGCACCGAGTAGAGCAGCCGGAACTCGCTGCCGTCGTCACTGCGCTCGTGCGCGGCGGCCATGGCGTACAGCGGCACGACGCCGGAGCCGCCGGCCACCAGCTGCACGGGGGCGGGGTCGGGGTCGGCCGAGGGCGTCCAGACGAAGAACCGGCCGAGCGGGCCGTGCACCTCGACCGAGTCGCCGACGGCCAGCACACGCACCAGGAACGGCGAGACCTCACCGTCGACCACCTCGTCGACCGCGAGGACCAGCCGGGTCCCCGGTCCGGAGGAGGCCACCGAGTACGACCGGGTGGCCTGGTAGCCGTCCGGGGCGGTGAGCCGGATGTCGACGTGCGACCCGGCCTCGTTGCCCGGCCAGGTGGGCACCTCCAGCTCGATCCGGCGCGCGGTGGCGGTCTCGGCGGTGACGGAGACGACCGTGGCCCGGTGCCAGGCGGCCCGCCGTGGGGTCACCAGTACCGCTCCTCCTGCCAGGGGTCGCCGCGGAGGTGGTAGCCGTGCTGCTCCCAGAAGCCGGGGTCGTTGTCCGGCATCAGCTGCAGCCCGCGGAGCCACTTGGCGCTCTTCCAGAAGTACAGGTGCGGCACGAGCAGCCGGGCGGGTCCGCCGTGCTCGGGGGTGAGCGGCTCGCCCTCGGCCTCCACCGCGACCCAGGCCCTGCCGTCGAGCAGGTCCTCCAGCGGGACGTTGGTGGTGTAGCCGCCGTGGCAGTGCGCCATCACGTAGTCGGCGGAGGTGTCGACGTCGGCGAAGAAGGCGTCGAGCGGGACGCCGCGCCAGGGCATCGCCAGCTTCGACCAGTGGGTGACGCAGTGGATGTCGGTGGTGACGTCCTCGATCCCGAGCCCGGTCAGGTCGTCCCAGGACCAGCGGTGCTCCGCGCCGTCCTCGGTGGTGATGGTGAAGGTCCAGTCGGCGGTGGACACCTGCGGGGTCGGGCCCGCGGAGAGCACCGGCCAGTCCTCCACCAGCGTCTGCCCGGGTGGCAGCCGCTCGTCCCGCTGACCGCGACGACCGGTGAACCCGCTGTTGACGAACGACATCGGCACCTCCTGAGGGCACGCGCACGTGCCGGTCAATCTAGGAGATCCGGTGGCCGCACGTCACCACCTGGCCGGACGCCGTCGCCGGCACGACCGGCAGCGGGATCAGGGCGCCCGGCTAGGCGCGTTCGCCCGAGGGCGCCGCCAGGCCGTCGAGCGGGGGCGGCGCCGGGGCGGGACGGGCGGACTGGCGGGCCCGGTCGTCGAGCTGCTCGACGAGCTCGGCGGCCAGCGTGCGCAGCTTGACGTTGCTCTGCTGCGACACCCGGATGAGGTAGTCGAAGGCCCGCTGCTGGTCGAGCTGGTAGCGCTCCATCACGATCCCGATCGCCTGGCCGATGAGCCGTCGGCTGCGCAACGCCTCCTGCAGCTGCTCCTCGCGCATCGACTTGCCCAGCGCCTGGGCCGCGTGGGAGGCGAAGATCTCGAGGACGTGCACCACCTCCTCGTCGAACGCGCCGACCTCGCTGGAGTACAGGTTGAGCCCGCCGACGCCGCTGGACTCGTTGAACAGCTCCACCCCCAGCTGGGAGCGGACGTCGAGCGCCGTGGCCCGGGGGGCGAAGTTGGGCCAGCGCTCGTCCGCTCCGATGTCGTTGACGATGGTCCGGGTGCGTCCGAGGATCGCGTCCACGCAGGGGCCCTCGCCGAGCTCGTACTGCAGGGCGTCGATCCGCCAGACCACGTCGTCGGTGCCGGCCACGGTCTCGATGGTCCCGTCCCGGCGGCCGATGGAGATCCCGGCGTGCCTCACCCCGGGTACGGTCGCCCGGACCGCGTGCACGACGGCGTCCAGGGTCTCCTCGACCGACTGGTTCTCGTGCAACGTCCTGGCCACCCGGGCCATCACGTCGGCGAGGTCCTCCTGCATCGCCACCTCCTGGGTCGTCGCCCTGCATGCCACCGGGATGCATGACGCTACCCCTCCGGGGCGGAGACCGACAGGATGGGAGCGGAGGAAGGAGGGGCCATGACGGGTCCACGGATCGAGCTGACGTCGGTGACCATCACCTCACCCGCGCCCCGCCGGCTGGCCCGCTTCTGGGCGGAGCTGCTGGGCTGGCCGGTGACCGCGGACGAACCGCCCGGACCGGGTGAGCCGCCGGAGGCGGGCTGGGCGCAGGTCCGCCCGCCCGAGGGGGTGCACGGGTTCACCCTCAACCTGGAGTGGGAGCGGCACTACCGGCGTCCGGTGTGGCCGGCCGAGCCGGACGCCCAGGTCGCCACCCAGCACCTCGACCTGCACACCGACGACGTGGCCGCCGCCGTGGCCCGGGCCGTGGGGCTGGGTGCGGTGCTGGCCGAGCACCAGCCGCAGGAGCACGTCCGGGTGCTCCTCGACCCCGACGGGCACCCGTTCTGCTTCTTCTGACGCGCCGTGGGGCCCGGGGTCAGCGGGTGCGGCTGCGCCGGCGGCCCACCCCGATGACGAGGGCGAGCGCGAGCAGCAGCACCAGACCGAGCAGCAGGTAGACCGGCAGCACCGCGAAGACGATGCCGGCCTGCGCGTCGCCGGAGACCAGTGCGGCCGTGATGAGCCCGCCGGCCAGCACCGCCAGCAGCACGGTGCCGAACCACAGCACCGGCGTGGTCAGCGGTTCCCGCCGGTGCACCACGAGCACGAGGACGGCCGCCGCCACCCAGGGCAGCAGGTTCCAGACGACGAACAGCGCGGCCGCCGGGGCGACGTCACCGGCTCCGGCGCCCAGCGCCCGCACGACCATCACCACCAGCGTGGCCAGACCCGCGACGGCCGGGACCAGCAGCACCGGGGGCCAGCGGCGTGCCGCCGGCGCCGCCCCGGGGTGCGTCCGCCCCGTCCGGCGGTCGGTGCTGGTGTCGTCCGCGCCGGTGTCGTCCACCCGGCCAGTATCCCGTAGCCGCCCGCGTCAGGCGGTCGATCGTGCGGTGCTGCCGAGCAGCTCGCGCAGCTCGGCGGCGGCAACCCGTCCGGCCCGGTTGGCCCCGACGGTGCTCGCCGAGGGGCCGTAGCCGACCAGGTGGATCCGCGGGTCGGCGGCCACCCGGGTGCCGTCCATCCGGATGCCGCCGCCGGGGCCGCGGAGCCGCAGCGGGGCGAGGTGGTCCAGTGCCGAGCGCCAGCCGGTGCACCACAGGATGACGTCGGCGTCCCAGGTGCGTCCGTCGGACCAGGCGACGCCGTCGGGGGTGATCCGGTCGAACACCGGGTGCCGCTCCAGCACGCCGGCGGCCTCCGCCGCCGCCACCTCCGGCGTGCGGACCAACCCCGTCACCGAGACGACGCTCTCCGGCGGCAGCCCGCGGCGGACCCGGTCCTCGACCCGGGACACCACCTCCCGGCCGATCTCGGGGGTGAACTCGTCCTCGCGGAACCGCGGCTCACGGCGGGTCACCCACAGCGTCTCGGCCACCGTGGCGATCTCGGGCAGCAGCTGGACGGCGGTCGAGCCGCCGCCGACCACCACCACCCGGTGCCCGGCCAGCTCGTCGGGTCCGCGGTACTGCGCGGCGTGCAGCTGCCGTCCCCGGAAGGTCTCCCGGCCGGGGTAGGACGGCCAGAACGGCCGGGTCCAGGTACCGGTCGCGTTCACCAGCGCGCGGGTGCGCACCGACCCGTCGTCGGTCTCGACCAGCAGCTCGGACCCGAGGTCGCGGACGGCGGAGACGGTGACCGGACGCCGCACTTCCAGCCCCATCCGCTGCTCGTAGGCGGCGAAGTAGGCCGGCACCGCCTCGTTGGCCCGGCGCGAGGGGTCGGGTGGGGTGAAGTCCATCCCGGGCAACCCGAAGATGCCGTGCACGGTCGCCATCCGCAGCGTCGGCCAACGGTGCTGCCAGGCACCGCCCGGGGCGGGATTGGCGTCCAGCACCACGTGCTCGAGGCCCAGCCGTCGCAGGTGGTAGGCGCTGGACAGCCCCGCCTGCCCGGCCCCGACCACCACCACATCCGTCCGCTCCACGTGGGAGGCAACAACCGGGCCGTCACGGGCAGTCCCGGCGGTGGGCCGGCGGGCCGCGGCTACGCCGGAGGGGTCGCCGCCGTGAGCAGGACGGCCACGTAGGGCCGTCCCGGCAGCTCGAGCGAGACCGCACCGGAGACGGTGCCGTCCAACCGCTGCGTCGTCATCTCCCAGGTGTCGATGACGTCGACGTGGAAGTCCACCCCGGCAGGGAGGTCGAGCTGACGCACCCCGGGGCTGTGCTGGCCGAAGTACTGGAGGTAGGCCTGCCCCTCCACGCCCGTCGTCGGCGCGTCGTAGAAGGCCTCGAGGGGCGCCGCTCCGGGAGGGAGCCGGTCGAGCACCGTGCGCAGGAAGGCGATCCGCGCCGGGCTCCCACCGACCAGGTCACCGCCGTGGGACCACCAGATCTCACCGCTCGCGTTGCGGTACGTCTCCCCGTGACCGACGTAGCCGCCCAGCAGCGTGCCCGTCCAGACCCTCTCGACGACGGCCTGCGCGGTCAGGTTGCCCCAGCGCTGGTGCAGGTCGCCCTCGTAGCCGCACTCGTCCACCACGACCGGTTTGCCCCAGGTCGCGCGCCAGCCCCGGGTGAGGTGGAGGTCCCAGTGCTGCAGGCTGACGTGGCTGACCCAGGGCTTGTGGTGGTCGTAGAGCCTCAGGCTGTCGGGGTCGTACATCCGCGTCCCGTTGTGGATCGAGCGCAGGTGCTGGTACGGGTCGTGCTGCTCGACGGTGTGGAAGAGCCGGTCCCACTCGTCGGCGCACTTCTCGCGCATGAAGTCGTACTCGTTGGCCAGCGACCACCAGATGTTGCGGAAGCAGCCCAACCGGGCGATCACGTACCGGAGGTAGGCGTGGTCGACCTCCTCGGGCATCCGGTCGAATCCCCAGCGGCCCCGGTCGTAGGGATGGAAGAGGATCAGGTCGCACTCGACGCCGAGGTCGCGCAGCGCCAGCACCTGCGCCTCCAGGTCGCGGAAGAAGACCGGGTCGAAGCGGGTGAGGTCGAACCCTGCGCCGTCCCTCGGGAACGGCGTCCGCTCGGGCTCACGCTCGTTGAAGGCGTAGTTCTTCGGGAAGACGCACATGCGGATCTTGTTGAAGGGCGAGCCGGCGAGGGTCCGCAGGGTGCGCTGCCGCACGTCCTCGGGCTGGTAGGACCACACGTAGCAGGTGGTACCGAAGGGGGTGTAGCGCGTGCCGTCCTCGTGGCGGAAGGCCGGCCCGCTCACCCGCACCGGACCGTGGTTGCCCGGCGCGGGGGGGACGCAGGTGAAGGATCCGGTGCGCTCGTCGTCAGGCAGGTCGAGACCGGAGATCTCGTAGCTCCACTCCCCGCAGCGGTCGGGCATGAACCGGACGAGGTAGCGGCCGTCGCCGTCGTAGAACCCCTCGACCGCACAGCTGCGATGACCCAGGCGGAAGACCGCGGTGAGCGTGACGTCGACGAAGGGGTTGCCGGTGTCCGGACCGGAGACGGCCGCCTCGAAGACGCCCCACTGCTCGACGTGCTGCTCCACCATGCCGCGACCTCGCTGTCGATCGAATGGATATTCGCTACCGCGCTCCTATACGGTACGCCATCCTCTGATCTCGCCGACAGCACCCGGTCGGGACCGGCTCCTCAGCCGAGGGTGGCCGGGCGGCAGAGCCGGGTGTGGAACTCCTCGGTCAGGGCGGACCAGACGCTGCGGGCGGCGATCCAGGCGGCCCCGGCCTCGGAGCTGGTCACCCGGCGCAGCTCGGCCTCGGGCCAGCGGCGACCCACCCGCTCGGCGACCCGGTCGCCGACCAGCACCGTGCCGGCGATCCCGCCGGCGAGCACCACCGGCGTCCGCTCCTCCGGCGTGCGGACCGTCTCGACCGCCGCGACCAGCAGGTCGGCGGCCCGGGCCAGGACGTCGGCGGCCAGCTCGTCGCCGGCGGCGGCGGCCTCGAGCACCACCGGCGCGAGCCG
>NZ_QPKK01000191.1 GCF_003344635.1 Desertihabitans aurantiacus | reverse complement strand
CGCCGCGCACATCCCGACCGCCACCGTGCAGCTGCCGCCGAGCGCCAGCAGCCGCGACCCCGGGGCGAGCAGCGGCGCGGCCGCCGCGGCCAGCTCCAGAGCGGCCTCCCGCTCGACCGGCAGGTTCTGCACGTAGGGCCGTTCGCGGTCGGGCGCCCACCGGCGCCGGGTGAGGTCGCCGGCGTCGATGACGTCGTGGCCGGCCGCGGCCAGCGCCGCCACCAGACCAGCGGCCCGCAGCGCGTCCGGGGCGTCCTCCACCCCGACGCAGTAGGCGCCCGCGCTGTCGGGGACGCCGAGGACGGTGATCTGCACGGGCCCAGCCTGTCAGCGGCGCGCCGTCGCCGGCACCCCTCAGCCGGGCCGGCGCAGGTCGAGCCGCTCGCCGAGGGTGTCGTAGGCCGTCGGCCCGCACCGCCCAGCACCGGGTGGAGGGTGGTCGAGGAGCTGGCGGGCGTCTCCTCCGTCGCCGCCGCGATGGTGCCAGGGCCCTGGGGCCGAGGCGGCTACGACCACGGTCCCCGGTCGTGCGTGCAGCGGAACGCGCCGTCTGGGGCTGTCGTTCTGACCTCCGAGAGCGGCCACCCGGTCGCCACGCCAGCTCCTGGAGGACCGATCACCCGATGTCGACCGACACCCGACAGACCGCGACCGTCCCGACCGGGGCGTCGGTCCCGTTCGCGGTCGCGGGACTGCTCTACCTCGCCCTGATCGGCTACATCACCCTCGGCCCGGTGCCCTGGCAGAGCGTCACCAACGAGGGCTCCGGCGGCGTCCTCTCGCCGGCGACGTGGCTCGACCCGGTGACCTGGACCACCGGCGGGCCGTTGGAGTTCGTGGCCAACATCATCCTGTTCGTCCCGGTCGGGGTGCTGCTCCGGCGGGCGTTCCCCCGCCTCCCCGCGGTGGGGGCGGTCGCCGTCGGGGTGGTCCTCACCCTCTCGATCGAGGTGCTGCAGATCCCCCTCGACCGCGTCTCGGACCCCCGCGACCTCGTGGCCAACACCGCGGGGGCCCTGCTCGGCACGGTGCTGACCCTGGGGCGGCGTGGTGCCCCAGCCCGGAGCGGCCCACCGGCGGCGGTGGCGCCGCGCTGCTCCTGAGCCCTGGTGAGGAGGTAGGGGCGGACGTGCAGCGCACCCTGACCCGTGGCGGCACAGCAGGCGCCCGCGCTGTCGGGGACGCCGAGGACGGTGATCTGCACGGGTCCGGCCTGCCAGCGGCGCGTCGTCGCGGGCACCCTCAGCCGGGTCGGCGCAGGTCGAGCCGCTCGCCGAGGGTGTAGTAGGCCGTCGGCCCGCCGCCGCGCAGCACCGGGTCGGCCAGGGCGGTGTCGACGACGCCGTCCACCAGCAGGTGCTCGGCGATGTGCACCCCGACCACCTCGCCGAAGCAGACCACCGAGTCGGTCGGGGTGCCGTCGGCGGCGGTCAGCTCGACGACCTGGCTGAGCCGGCACTCCATCGCCACCGGTGACTCCGCCACCCGGGGCACCCCGACCACCCGCGACGGCTCCGGGGTCAGCCCGGCGACCGCGAACTCGTCCACCCGGCGGGTGGTCGAGGTCTGGTTCATCGGCTCGAGCAGCGCGCGGGTGACGAGGTTCCACACGAACTCGCCCCCGGCCTCGATGTTGCGCGCGGAGTCCTTCCGGCTGGTGCTGCTGAAGCCGATGATCGGCGGGGTGTAGCAGAAGGCGTTGAAGAAGCTGTACGGCGCGAGGTTCAGCCGGCCGTCCGGGCCGCGGGAGGACACCCAGCCGATCGGCCGCGGGGCCACCAGCGCGTTGAACGGGTCGTGGGGCAGCCCGTGGCCCTCCCGCGGCTCGTAGAAGTGCATCAGGCCGGGATCTGGTACGTCCCGGTGAGCACGCCGCGAGCCAGGATGTGGGGCAGCATCGTGAAGTGCACCACCGCCGGCGACGCCGAGGGGTCGAGGCCGAGGTCGTCGGTGTCGAGGGCGGTGACGGCGAACAGGTAGCGGTGCGGGTGGTCGCCGGGCGGCGGCGCGGCGCCGACGAACCCGTCGGTGCCGGCGTCGTTGCGGACGGTGAAGGCTCCCGGCGGCACCTCACCGGGCTCGAGGGAGCGGACGTCTCCCGGGACGCCGACGAGCACCCAGTGCCAGAACCCGCTCGGGGTGGGGGCGTCGGGGTCGAAGCAGCTGACGACGAAGGAGCGGGTGCCCCCGGGGACGCCCTCCCAGCGCAGGTCGGGGGCGACGTTCTCACCCGTCTGGGCGTGCCGCTCACCCATCGTCTCGCCGTCGGCGAAGGAGGAGCTCGACACCGGGAACGAGCCGGTGGCCGGCAGCAGGCTGTAGGGGTCGGGGGCGACGGGTCGCTCGAGGCTCATGGCCCGCACGCTAGTACCGCCGGGTGCACCGGATCGCGGCGGGTTTGGTGCTCGGCCCCCACTCCCTTAGGATTCCTCACGTTTTGTTCAGGTTCGTCTTCGGGGAGTGACTACAGGTGGGTCGACCACGCCGCGCGATTCGAGAGCCGTGGCCGCAGCAGGTGCGGCGCAGGCTCCCCCAGCTGAGTGCCGGGCTGGCCAGTCTCGCGCTGGTGGGCAGCGTCGTCGGGGCGGCGGCCCAGCCGTCGGCCGACGCCGGGCTGGAGGCCGTCCCGGCCACCACCGTCGCTCCGGTGGTGCGCGCCCAGCCGGCGCCCGACCGGCTCCGCGACGAGCAGCGCCAGGTGCGCGAGGCTGCCGCGGAGAAGCGCGCCGCCGAGGAGGCTGCCGCCGAGAAGGAGGCGGCCGAGGCCAAGAAGGCCGAGGAGGCCAAGAAGGCGGCCGAGGCCAAGAAGGCTGACGAGGCGAAGAAGGCCGAGGAGGCGGCGGAGGTGGCTGCGGCCCGCGACGACCGCGCCAGCCGGGACGCCGCCCGCCCCGGGCTCGACCCCGCCGACCTCGGTGCGGAGGCCGGCCAGCGCTACGCCAGCACCGGTCTCAACGTCCGCTCCTCGCCCAGCGCCACGAGCCAGGTGGTCGACGTCCTCGAGACCGGCACCGAGGTGACCATCACCGAGCGCACCTCCGCCGGCTTCCGCCAGATCGACCGGGAGGGGCGCGCCGGCTGGGTCTCGGAGGAGTACCTGACCAAGGACCGGCCCGAGACCCGCGGGTCGTCCGGCGGCTCGTCCGGCGGGTCGGGCAGCCCGTCCGGCGGGGCCTGCCCGAGCGGGTCGGGCGTGGAGTCGGGGCTGCAGCCCAACGCGGTCGCCGTGCACCGGGCCATCTGCCACCAGTTCCCCAGCATCACCAGCTTCGGCGGGGTGCGCTCGGACTCGATCCCCGGCCACCCCGAGGGGCGTGCGGTGGACGCGATGATCCCGAACTACTCCTCCGGCAGCGGCAACGCCCTCGGCTGGGAGGTCGCCCGCTACGTGCGTGCGCACGCCTCCGAGCTGGGCGTGACCGAGGTGATCTTCGACCAGAAGATCTGGACCACCCAGCGCTCCGGGGAGGGCTGGCGCACGATGGGCAACCGCGGCGGCGCCACCGCCAACCACCGCGACCACGTGCACGTCACCGTCCGCTGATCGTGCTCAGCGCGGGGTGATGCCCCGCAGCACGTTGCCCAGCAGCTGGTCGGCGAAGGTGCCGTCCAGCGGCTGGTCCGGCAGCAGCAGGCGGTGGTAGCACGCACCCCACAGCTGGTCGACCACGGACTCGGCGTCCACGTCGGCGCGGACCTGCCCCGCCCGCCGACCGGCCTCGATCCGGTCGACGGCCAGCCGGCGCCGCGGCCCGGAGTAGTGCTCGAGGTAGGCCGCCAGCAGGACGGGGTCGCGCTGCGCCTCGGCGATCAGCCCACGGACCACCGGCCCGGCCGGGGTGTCCGTCACCAGCCGGACGAAGGCGTGCAGCTGCTCGCTCAGGTCGCGGGCGAGGTCGCCGGTGTCGGGGAACGCCAGTACCGGCTCCACCGTGCGGAAGTAGCCCTCGAGGGCGAGGGCGCCCTTCGACGGCCACAGCTTGTAGATGGTCACCTTGCTGGCCCCGCTCTCGGCCGCCACGCGCTCGATCGTGAACCCGGCCATGCCCTCCCGCAGCAGCAGCGCCCCCGCTGCCGCCAGCACGTCCTCCCTGACCTCCTCGGTCGGTCGTCGCCCACGCGCCATCGTCGCCGTCCTCCTATTGAACGCTGCGTACATATCTGCTTATATGAACTCAGCGTACACAAATACGAGAGGAGAACTCCCATGAGCACGACCTCCGACCCCCAGCACGGCCCCCGCGTCGCCCTCATCACCGGCGGCTCCGGCGGCATCGGTGCGGCCTCGGCCGAGCGGCTCGCTGCCGACGGTCTCGCCGTGGCCGTCCACTACGCCGGCAACCGGGACCGTGCCGAGCAGCTTGTCGGCACGGTCCGCGACCGTGGCGGCACCGCCCTCGCCGTCGGTGCCGATGTCGCCGACGAGACAGAGGTCGCCGCGATGTTCGACGAGGTGGAGTGCGCGCTCGGCGGCGTCGACGTCGTGGTGCACAGCGCGGGCTCGATGCGGCTGTCGTCGGTGGTCGACCTCGACCTCGACGAGTTCGACCGGATGCACCGCACCAACCTCCGCGGCACCTTCGTGGTGGCCCGCGAGGCCGCCCGCCGGGTGCGCCGCGGCGGCGCGGTGATCGCGTTCTCCAGCAGCGTGGTGAAGCTGGCGCTGCCGACCTACGGCGCCTACGCCGCCACCAAGGGCGGGGTGGATGCGCTGGTCATGGTGCTGGCCCGCGAGCTGCGGGGCCGCGACATCACCGTCAACGCCGTCGCGCCCGGCCCGACCGCCACCCCGCTGTTCCTCGAGGACAAGCCGCAGGAGGTGGTCGACCGGCTCGCCGCCCAGCCGCCGCTGGAGCGCCTCGGGGAGCCCGCCGACATCGCCGAGGCGGTCGCCTTCCTCGCCGGACCGGCCCGCTGGGTCAACGGTCAGGTCCTCTACGTCAACGGCGGCATCGCCTGAGCGGTACCGCTCCTCCACCCAGCACGCGAAAGGAATCGACATGGACACCGCCACCACCGTCTCCGCCCCGACCCCGCGCACCGTGCTCGTCACCGGCGCCTCCAGCGGCTTCGGGGCCATGACCGTCCGCGCCCTGGCCGACGCCGGCCACACCGTCCACGCCGGGATGCGCGACCTCGCCGGTCGCAACCAGCGCGCCGCCGCCGACGCCGCGGCCTACGCGGCCCGGCACGGCGTCGCGCTGCACCCGGTCGAGATGGACGTCGTCGACCAGGCTTCGGTGGACGCCGCCGTCGCCACCGTGCTCGAGCGCTCGGGCCGGCTCGACGTCGTCGTCCACAACGCCGGGCACATGGTGCTCGGGCCCACCGAGGCCTTCACCCCGGAGCAGCTGGCCGAGGTCTACGACGTCAACGTGCTCTCCACCCAGCGGGTCAACCGTGCCGTGCTGCCGCACCTGCGGGCCCAGCGCGACGGCCTCGTGGTGTGGATCGGCTCCTCCAGCACCCGCGGCGGGACGCCGCCCTACCTCGCCCCGTACTTCGCGGCCAAGGCGGGGATGGACTCGCTCGCGGTCAGCTATGCCGCCGAGCTCGCCCGCTTCGGGGTCGACACCTCGATCGTGGTGCCCGGCTCCTTCACCGTCGGGACCAACCACTTCACCAACGCCGGCCACGCCGCCGACGCGACGGTGGCTGCGGCCTACGAGACCGAGTACGCGGGGTTGATGGGCCAGGTCGCCGCCCGGCTGGCCGAGCTCGCCCCTGACGACCAGGACCCGCAGGAGGTGGCGCGGGCCGTGGTCGCGCTGGTCGGGGCGGAGAAGGGCCGGCGCCCGTTCCGGGTGCACGTCGACCCGGCCGACGACGGTGCCGAGGTGGTCAACGCCGTCGGCGACCGCGTCCGCGCCGAGTTCTACCGACGGGTCGGGCTGGAGGACCTGCTCACCGCCCGCTGAGGACGCGCCCGGGCACCGGGGGAGGGGCGGTCGGCGGGGGCCCGGCCGCCCCTGTCGTCGGCGTCGGCGTCAGAGCGCGGCGAGCACGGCGTCGGCCATCTGGTCGGCGCTGAGCCGGCTGGCGTCGAGGCGGAGGTCGACCGGGATCTGGTCGACGACGCTGCGGTAGCGCTCGTGCAGCCGGTGGTGGAAACCGTGCTCGCGCGAGATGCCCCGGGTCGGGTCGGCCTGCGCCCGTGGCCAGGTGACGGCGACCGGGGCGTCGACCAGCACCCGCAGCACGTCCGTGCCGGGCGCCAGCGCGTCGGCCAGCGTCTGCTGCTCCGCCGGCTCGAACCCGGGCCCGTCGCTGACCACGAGGTCGACCTCGCTCTGCAGCCAGCCCGCCACCAGGGCGGCGTGGGCGACGTGCGCGGCCGGCCACAGCCCGAGCGGGCCCACCCCGGCTCCCTGCACCGTCGCGGCGACGTCGTCCACGTCGACCAGCACCACCCGTCCACCGTCCGCGGCACGGCGGGCGGCGACCAGGGCGGCGACGGTGCTCTTCCCCGCGGCGAGGGGGCCGGTGAACGTGACGAGTCGGGGCACGGGCCCCAGCCTCTCCCGTCCCCACCCCCTGCGACCACCGGTTTGCGACGCCGGCTGAGACGGAGGTCACCAGGGATCCGCGTGCGGAATAACTGCACCAGGGAGTACAGTTACACCCCGTGCGGGGCCGTCGCCCCGCGTCCGTACGAGGAGGAAGAGGAAGTCCGTCATGTCGTTCGTGAGTGCCGCTCGCAACCGTCGTGAGCTGGCGCGTGCCCGTCGAGTCGCCGCCCGCCACGCCCGTTCGCTCGACAAGGCCATCGCCGGGGCCGACCCGTCGATGCGCAACGAGCTGCTGCTGGCCGCCCAGCGCCAGTCCCCGATGGGTCTGCGCTGAGCTGAAGACCCGCTGACGCGGGCCCCGGACGTCCCGCGACGACGTCCAGCCGACCAGGCTCCTGTCCTCCGGGGCAGGAGCCTTCGTCATGCCCGTCGACCATTGGACAAGAGATATTGTGCAAGAAGTCTTGTGCAAGTACTGTTGAACCATGACACCGGAGCCGCAGGACCACCTGCTCACCGAGGCCCGGGCGCTGGCCGCCCTGGCCAGCCCGGTCCGCAGCCGCATCCTGGACGCGCTCAGGGTCGACGGCCCGAGCACCGCGTCGATGCTGGCCGACCGGCTCGACCAGGCGGTGGGCAGCATCAGCCACCACCTCAAGGTGCTCGCCGAGGCGAACCTGGTCGAGGAGGCGCCCGAGCTGGCCCGCGACCGCCGCGAGCGCTGGTGGCGACGGGCCGGGCGGCGGACCCGCTGGTCGCGCGACCAGATGTCGGACCCGGACGCCGTCGACGCCGCCCTCGCCGCGGAGAACCTGCAGCTGGCGCGTCAGTTCGAACGGGCCCAGAGCCGGCAGGACCACCCGGTCACCCCCGGTAGCTGGGAGCACGACACCAGCTTCGCCATCCAGACCTGGCTCCGGATGACCGACGACGAGCTCGCCACGTTCGGCGAGGAGCTGATCGCGCTGTTCGAGCGGTGGTCCAGCCGCGAGCTCCCCGACGACCGCCGGCAGCGCGAACCCGTCCTCGTCTTCGCCCGCGGCTTCCCCGCCGAACCCTGAGCCCCCACCCATCCGAGGAGGATCCCCGTGCTCGTCCCCCTGGACGTCCATGACCACGACCACCGCGCCCTCAGCCGCCGCG
>NZ_QPKK01000190.1 GCF_003344635.1 Desertihabitans aurantiacus | reverse complement strand
CAGCCCGAGCGCCCCGGCCAGCCCGGGCCCCGGCGAGGAGCAGGCCCCTGCCGACGGCGAGCGCGGCCCCCGCGGGGGTGGGCACGGCCCCGGCGGGTTCGACACCGCCGCGCTGGCCGAGCGGCTCGGGGTGGAGGAGGAGGCGCTGGTCACGGCGCTGCAGGAGCTGCGCGAGGAGCAGCGCCAGGCCCGCGAGTCCGCCGACGGCGAGCGTCCCGCGCCGGACGAGCGCATCGCCGAGCTCGCCTCCGCCTTGGCCGAGAAGCTCGGCATCGAGGAGTCGGTCGTGACCGACGCGGTGGAGGAGCTGCGCAGCGAGCGGCAGGCCGAGCGCGCCGCGCGTGTCGAGGAGCGGCTGACCCGGGCGGTCGAGGACGGCACCCTCACCCAGGCGGAGGCCGACGCCGTCCGCAAGGCCATCGAGGAGGGCGTGCTCGGCGGCCGCTGAGGCCGTCGGCCTAGCCGGCCGCTCAGCCGGCCAGCAGGAACCGGGCGGCCTCGTGCGCGCCGTCGGTGCGGATGGCACCGCCGACGGCCCGGGCCCGCTGCGCCGTCGTCGGCTCCAGTGCGGTCCGCAGCGCGGCCGTCAGCGACTCGACGGTCGGCGCCGGGCCCGGGTGGGCGACGCCGACGCCGAGGTCGTCCACCCGCTCGGCCCACGACGGCTGGTCGGCCAGCTGGGGCACCACCACCTGGGGGACACCGGCCCGGGTGGCCGTGGTGGTGGTGCCCGCGCCGCCGTGGTGCACCACGGCGGCCACCCGGGCGAACAGGGCCTGCTGGTTCACCTCGCCGATGACCAGGCAGTCCCCGGTGCCGTCCGGCGGGGTCAACCCCGCCCAACCACCCGCCAGCACCACCCGGCGTCCCAGCGCCCGGGCCGACTCGACCGCGATCTCCGCCAGGTCGTCCCGCCCGTGCAGGCCCATGCTGCCGAAGCCGACGTAGACCGGGGGCTCGCCGGCGTCCAGGAAGTCCACGAGCTCCTCGGCCAGCGGTCTCCGGTCGGGCAGGATCCACGCCCCGGTCTGCCGCAACCCGACCTCGACCAGCCGCCGCCACGGGCAGAGCACCAGGTCGGCGGCCAGCAGACCCGGCCCGCCGCCGAGCACGTGGGAGTGGACGTCGACCACCGGGGGCAGACCCAGCCGGGCGTGGTGGCGGTTCAGCGGCCCGGCGTACAGGGCGTCGACCCGTTCGGTGTCGTGGCGCCACAGCTCGCGCAGGTCGTCCTGGTCCGCCGGAGGAGGGGGGCCCGGCCGACGTCCCGGCGGGAAGTGCCGCGACGGCAGCCCGTAGACCGCGAAGGCGGCGAAGACGTAGCGCACCCCCAGCGTCTCGGCGACCGTCCGCACCCCGGCCGGCAGCAACCCGGTGGCCAGCAGCACGTCGGCCCCCTCGGCCGCGGCGGTGAGCACCTCGAACCGCGCGTCCACCAGCTCGGCGGCGAACCGGTAGGCGTCCTCGACCGTCGGCGGCCGGTCCCCGGCCACCACCGAGCGCACCGAGCGGCCCAGGGGGACGTGCTCGGCCCCGGCCCGGTGCACCACCGCCACGACGTCCTCGTCCGGCGGCGCGCACACCCGCACCTGCGCCCCCTGCTCCAGCAGCGCAGCCGCCAGCCCCGCCACCGGTTCGACGTCACCCCGCGACCCCACCGTCGTCAGCACCACCCGCACGATCTGGACCTCCCCGTCCCTCGAATCGACGTCCGGCGGCCCAGGATGGGGCCTGGTCGGGGTCTTGCCGCAAGCCCCCCGGCCGGCGTTAACCTGGAGGCGGCAGGGAGGTCCGGCTCGACCGGAGCCGTCGACCCCCGCCCGCGGCCGGCGTCCAGTACCTGGACTGAGGCACCTGACCCGCGCTCCGTCCCCGAGACTGCACCGGTGACCGGAGTCGACCCTGCCGCCGGTGGCCTCACCGTGCGCCACCACGTGGACCTGCTGCGCACCAGCAGCGCCCTGTGTTCCTGACCGGTCTGCGTCCCTGACCGCGCGCGCCGCCGGCGACGCCCGGCAGGGGAGCGGGAACAGACGCGCCGCCGACGGCGTTGACCCGCGCAGCCTCCGCCCCGACTCCCCCATCTGCAGCCTCGACGGAAGGTCGACCGTGACCCAGAGCCCGACCGCGCCTCCTCGCGCGAAGTCCGCCCGCCCCCAGAAGTCGCACGGCCAGTGGGCCGAGGGCGACCGGACTCCGCTCAACCACAACGAGGAGTTCAAGCAGGCCGACGACGCCCTCAACGTCCGTGCCCGGATCGAGAGCACCTACGCCAAGGAGGGCTTCGACTCCATCCCCGGGGACGACCTGCGGGGTCGGATGCGCTGGTGGGGCCTCTACACCCAGCGCAAGCAGGGCATCGACGGCGGCAAGACCGCCACCCTGGAGCCGGAGGAGCTCGAGGACTCCTACTTCATGCTGCGGGTCCGCTCCGACGGCGGCGCGCTCAGCCTGGAGCAGCTCAACACCATCGCCTCGATCAGCAACGACTTCGCCCGCGGCACCGCCGACATCTCCGACCGGCAGAACATCCAGCTGCACTGGGTCGAGATCGAGTCGGTGCCCGAGATCTGGCGCCGGCTCGAGGCCGTCGGGCTGCGCACCACCGAGGCCTGCGGCGACTGCCCGCGGGTGGTGCTCGGCTCCCCGGTGGCCGGGATCGCCGCCGACGAGGTGATCGACGGCACCCCCGCGATCGAGGCCATCGTCGAGAAGTACATCGGCGACCCCCGGTTCTCGAACCTGCCGCGCAAGTTCAAGTCCGCCATCTCCGGGCTGCCCGACATCGCGCACGAGATCAACGACATCTCCTTCGTCGGCGTGGTGCACCTCGAGCACGGCCCCGGTTTCGACCTGTGGGTCGGCGGCGGGCTGAGCACCAACCCGATGCTGGCCCAGCGGCTCGGCGTCTGGGTACCGCTGGAGGACGTCCCGGACGTGTGGGCCGGGGTGGTCGGCATCTTCCGCGACCACGGCTACCGCCGGCTGCGCAACAAGGCCCGGCTCAAGTTCCTGATGGCCGACTGGGGGCCGCAGAAGTTCCGCGAGGTGCTCGAGCAGGACTACCTCGGACGCCCGCTGGTCGACGGCCCCGCGATCGAGCTGTCCGAGCGCCGGGTCGACCACGTCGGCGTGCACCGGCAGAAGGACGGGCGCAACTGGGTCGGCGTCGCGCCGATCGCCGGCCGGGTCAGCGGTGACGTGCTCAACGCCGTGGGCGCGGTGGCCGAGCAGCACGGCTCGGGCCGGGTGCGGCTCACCCCGCACCAGAAGCTGCTCGTCCTCGACGTCCCCGACGAGCAGGTCGAGGCCGCCGTCACCGCGCTGGAGGCCCTCGGGCTGACCGCCCGGCCGAGCGAGTTCCGCCGCGGCGTGATGGCCTGCACCGGCATCGAGTACTGCAAGCTCGCCATCGTCGAGACCAAGGCCCGCGCCGCGTCCGTGGTCGTCGAGCTGGAGGAGCGGCTGCCCGACTTCGACTCCCCGCTGACCCTGCACGTCAACGGCTGCCCGAACGCCTGCGCCCGCACCCAGGTCGCCGACATCGGGCTCAAGGGGATGCTCGTCCCCGGCCCGGACGGCGAGCAGGTCGAGGGCTTCCAGGTGCACCTGGGCGGCAGCCTCGGGGTGGACGCCGGGCTGGCCCGCAAGACCCGCAACCTCAAGGTCACCGCCGACGAGCTGGGGGAGTACGTCGCCCGCGTCACCGGGCGCTACCTGGAGCAGCGCACCGACGGCGAGACCTTCGCCCGCTGGGCGCGCCGCGCCGACGAGGACGACCTGCGGTGAGCAACCTGCGCAGCCCGGTCTTCCACTGCCCCTTCTGCGGGGAGGAAGACCTGGTGCCCGCCGAGCGTTACGCCGACGACACCGTCGGGGGCTGGCACTGCCGTAGCTGCGACCGGCTGTTCAGCGTCACCCTGCACGACGTCAACCACTCACGCACCTCGGGAGGACCGCGATGAGCACGATCACCTGGGACGAGCCACGCCTGCGCGAGGCGGTCCGGGACGGGGCCGCCCTGGTCGCGGCCCACGGCGAGGGCGAGGACTACCTGCGCAAGGTCGAGCTCAGCGAGGCCGTGCTGCGCTGGGCGCACAACACCTTCGGCGACGGCCTCACCACCGCCTCCTCGATGGGGGACGAGGCGCTGGTCGACCTGGTCGGGCGCACCCTGCCCGGGGCCGACGTGTTCTTCCTCGACACCGGCTACCACTTCCCCGAGACGCTGGCGACCCGCGACCACTACGCCGAGAACACCCCGGTGAGCATCCGCACCATCCTGCCGCTGCAGAGCCTGGAGGAGCGGGAGGCCGCCCTGCGCGACTGGTCGCCGGAGCGCTGCTGCGGGACGCGCAAGGTGGAGCAGCTCAACCAGGCCGTGGCCGGGCGCAACGCCTGGGTGACCGGGATGCGCCGGGTCGACGCCCCCACCCGCACCGACATCGAGGTCGTCTCCTTCGACGAGAAGCGCCGGATGGTCAAGATCAACCCGCTGGCCGCCTGGACCGACGAGGACCTCGAGACCTACGTCTTCCACTACGACGTCCACCTCAACCCGCTGCGGGAGCAGGGCTACGCCTCCATCGGCTGCGCCCCCTGCACCCGACCCGTCCTCCCCGGTGAGGACGCCCGCGCCGGCCGCTGGGCCGGTCAGGCCAAGACCGAGTGCGGGTTGCACACGTGAGCCCCATCGACCAGGCAGGAACCGTGACGACGATCGACCGCGCCAGCGTGGCCAGCAGCGCCGCCGCCGACCTCCGGCTCGACCACCTCGACGACCTCGAGGCCGAGTCCATCCACATCTTCCGGGAGGTGGCCGGGGAGTTCGAGCGTCCCGTGCTGCTGTTCTCCGGCGGCAAGGACTCGGTGCTGATGCTGCACCTGGCGGTGAAGGCGTTCGCGCCGGCCAAGCCGCCGTTCACGCTGATGCACGTGGACACCGGCCACAACTTCCCCGAGGTGCTGACCTTCCGCGACGAGACCGTCGAGCGACTCGGGCTGCGGCTGGTGGTGCAGAAGGTGCAGGACTACATCGACGACGGCCGGCTGGTCGAGCGTCCCGACGGCACCCGCAACCCGCTGCAGACCCGTCCGCTGCTCGACGGCATCGTCGAGCACAAGTTCGACGCCGTCTTCGGCGGCGGCCGGCGCGACGAGGAGAAGGCCCGCGCGAAGGAGCGGGTGTTCAGCCTGCGTGACTCCTTCGGTGCCTGGGACCCGCGCCGGCAGCGCCCCGAGCTGTGGGAGCTGTACAACGGCCGGCACGCCCCGGGTGAGCACGTCCGGGTGTTCCCGCTGTCGAACTGGACCGAGCTGGACGTCTGGCGCTACATCGCGCGGGAGCAGATCGAGCTGCCGAGCCTGTACTACGCCCACTCCCGCGAGGTGTTCCGCCGGGACGGGATGTGGCTGTGCGCCGGGGACTGGGGCGGCCCGCGCCAGGGCGAGGACGTCGAGACCCGCACCGTCCGCTACCGCACCGTCGGCGACATGTCGTGCACCGGCGCGGTGGAGTCGACGGCCACCGACGTCGAGGCCGTCATCCTCGAGGTGGCCGGCAGCCGGCTCACCGAGCGCGGCGCCACCCGCGCCGACGACCGGCTCAGCGAGGCCGCCATGGAGGACCGCAAGAAGGAGGGCTACTTCTGATGGCCACCGAGACGATCGACCCCGATGCCCTGAGCGAGTCCGACCGGATGCTGGTCGACCCCGAGGCCAGCCGTGACCTGCTCCGGCTGGCCACCGCCGGCAGCGTCGACGACGGCAAGTCCACCCTGGTGGGCCGGCTGCTGTTCGACACCAAGTCGGTGCTGGCCGACCAGCTGGACGCCGTGGAGCGGGTCAGCCGCGAGCGCGGGCTGCAGCACCCGGACCTGGCGCTGCTCACCGACGGCCTGCGCGCCGAGCGCGAGCAGGGCATCACCATCGACGTGGCCTACCGCTACTTCTCCACCCCGACCCGGTCCTACATCCTGGCCGACACCCCCGGCCACGTGCAGTACACCCGCAACATGGTCACCGGGGCCTCCACGGCCGAGCTGGCGCTGATCCTCGTCGACGCCCGGCACGGTGTGCTGGAGCAGACCCGCCGCCACCTGGCCGTCACCGGGCTGCTCGGTATCCGCCACGTCGCGGTCGCGGTGAACAAGATGGACCTCGTCGACTTCTCCGAGTCGGTCTTCACCGGCATCGTGGCGGAGCTGCAGCGGCTGGCCGGCCACGTCGGCATCGACGCGGTCACGGCCGTCCCGGTCTCGGCCCTGCTCGGGGACAACGTGGTGACCCGGTCGGCGCACACCCCCTGGTACGACGGGCCGACCATGCTCGAGCACCTGGAGACCGTGGAGGTCGGCGCGTCCCCGCAGGACGAGGCCTTCCGGATGCCGGTGCAGTACGTCATCCGCCCGCAGAGCGCCGAGCACCCCGACTACCGTGGCTACGCCGGCCGGATCACCAGCGGCGTGGTCGAGGTGGGCACCCGGATCCAGGTGCAGCCCGAGGGCTTCACCACCACCGTGGTCGGCATCGACCGGGTGGGACGTCCGGGGGAGCCGGTCGAGCGCGAACGGGCCCACGCCCCGCAGTCGGTGGTGCTGCGGCTGGCCGACGACCTCGACATCTCCCGCGGTGACCTGATCAGCGAGGCCGCCCGTCCGGCCACGGAGGTCAAGGACCTGGAGGCCACCGTGGCGGTGCTCTCCAGCCGTCCGCTCCGCCACCGCGACATGGTCTACGTCCGGGTCGGGACGGCCACGGTCAAGGGGCTGGTGACCGACCTCGTCGACACCCTCGACATGACCACCCTGGAGCGCGGCCCGGCCCCCTCGGAGCTGCCGCTCAACGGGATCGGCACCATCCGGCTGCGGCTGGGACGCCCGGTCGCGGTGGACGACTACGCCGCCGCCCGCCGCACCGGCTCCTTCCTGCTGATCAGCCCCGACGACGGCGCCACCCTGGCCGCCGGCATGGTGCAGCTCACCGGCGACCTCGTCGACGCCGACTCGTGGCTGATCTGACCGCGCGCCGCCCCCGAACCGCCGCGGGCCCGTCGGCTGCGCACCGGCCCGACGCCCAGCGCCCTGAGCCTGTCGAAGGGCGACCCCTCGCGGGACCGTCGGCTGCGCACCGCCCCCGACCCGAGCGCCCTGAGCCTGTCGAAGGGCGATCCGCCGCCCGGTCGACGGGTGCCCTGCGCCCGGCCCTCCGGGTGGGCTGAGGCGACCATGTACCCGGTGAGCCTCCGCCTGCGCGACCGCCGCGTCCTCGTGGTCGGCGGCGGCGCCGTCGCCACCCGGCGGGTCGACGACCTGCTGGCCGAGGGCGCCCAGGTCGAGGTGGTGGCGCCGGGGCCGAGCGAGCGGCTGGTGTCCCTGGCCGCGGAGGGACGGCTCGTCCTGCACCGCCGGCCGTTCACCGAGGACGACCTGCTGCGTCCGACCCCGGCCTGGTTCGTGCTCACCGCCACCGGGACGGTCGACGCCGCGGTGGCCGCCGCCTGCGAGCGCGAGCGGGTGTGGTGCCTGCGCGCCGACGACGCCGACGCCTCCCCGGTGCACCGACCGTCGGTCGCCCGCGGTGCGGAGGGCAGCCCGGCGGAGGGGCTGACGGTGGCCGTCTCCGGCGACCGCGACCCGCGCCGGGCCGTCGCCGTCCGCGACGCCGTGCTCGCCGGCCTGGACTCCGGGACG
>NZ_QPKK01000019.1 GCF_003344635.1 Desertihabitans aurantiacus | reverse complement strand
CCGGGCAGCGGCGCCGCCACACCACCGTGCTGCACCCCACCCGGCGCGGGGACCGGCGCGCCGGGCCGGTGACGGTGCGGGTGCTGGGGCCGCTCGGCTTCGCCGGCCGGCAGGCCGACCACGAGGCGCCCTGGACGGTGCGGGTGCTGCCACCGTTCAGCAGCCGTCGGCACCTGCCGAGCCGGCTGTCGCGGCTGCGCGAGCTGGACGGGCGGACCAGCCTGCTGCAGCGCGGGCAGGGCACCGAGTTCGACAGCCTGCGCGAGTACGTGCCCGGTGACGACGTCCGCTCCATCGACTGGCGCGGCACCGCGCGCTCGGCCACCGTGGTGGTGCGCACCTGGCGGCCCGAGCGGGACCGGCACGTGCTGGTCGTCCTCGACTCCGGTCGCACCTCGGCCGCGCGGGTCGGCGACCAGCCGCGGCTCGACCACGCGATGGACGCCGCGCTGCTGCTGGCCGCGCTGGCCAGCCGTGCCGGGGACCGGGTGGACCTGCTGGCCGCCGACCGGCGGGTGCGCGCCGACGTCCGCCGGGTCGGCACGGGTGAGCTGCTCTCGGCGATGGTGCAGGCGATGGCCGACGTCGAGCCGGTGCTGACCGAGACCGCGCACCGCTCCCTGGTCGGCGAGATCGGTGCCCGGGTCGGGCAGCGCTCCCTGGTGGTGCTGCTGACCGCCCTGGACGAGGCGACGGTCGGCGAGGGGCTGCTGCCGGCGCTCGCCCCGCTGCTGCGCCGGCACCGGCTGGTGGTGGCCTCGGTCTCCGACCCGCGCACCGAGGAGCTGCTGGCCGCCCGCGACAGCCCCGCCGACGCCTACGCCGCCGCGGCCGCCCAGGGCGAGCTGGACCGTCGCGAACGCACCGCCGCCCGGCTGCGACGCGCTGGGATCAGCGTGGTCTCCGCCCCGCCGGACCGCTTCGCCCCCGAGGTCGCCGACCACTACCTCGCCCTGCGCCGCACCGGCCAGGTCTGAGCCCACACACCCCTTCGCGCACCGGCACACACGGCTGCAGCATGGGTGCCGTCCCGCCAAGGTGTGTGAGGGGCCGCCGGACGCGCGCCGCCCCGGACCTTCACACACCTTCGCGCACCGGCACACCGGCTGCAGCGTGGGTGGCGTCCCGCGAACGTGTGTGAGGGCCGCCGGGCGCGCCCGGAGCGGGGGTGGCGATCAGTTGAGCTCGGGGTCCTCGGTCCAGCTGCTGAGGAAGGCCAGGCGGTTGGGCTGGCGGCGCAGCACCCGGCGCCACAGGGTGGTCGGGTCGGGGCCGAAGACGTCGTCGTAGCGCGACGGGACGACGTACCAGTGCCGGTCGGCGAGCTCGGACTCCAGCTGCCCGGGGCTCCACCCGGCGTAGCCGGCGAAGATCCGCATGTCGTCGTAGGCGCCGGTGACGATCTCCAGCGGGGTGTCCAGGTGCAGCAGCCCGATGGTGCCGAACAGCGGCCGGAACCCCGGCGGCTCCTCGGAGCGGTTGGCCAGCGCGGCGACGCAGATCGCCCCGTTCGGGGAGACCGGGCCGCCGCGGAAGAGCACCTGGGGCTCGCTGACCCGCTCCACCCAGTCCGGCAGCACCGCGCTCAGCGGCAGGTCGGCCAGCTGGTTGAGCACCACCCCGAGGGCGCCGTCGCCGTCGGCGTCCAGGATGAGCACCACCGTCCGTTCGAAGACGGGGTCGCCGGGCCCGATGGCGGCGACCAGCAGGTCACCGGGTCGCGGGTCGCGGGCGCTCACCGCAGCGTCCTCACAGGACGGCGTCGCCGGACACCTCCGGCAGCTCGGCAGCACCGCCGGCGGCCTCGCGCACCGCGGCGGCGACGTGGTCGTGCACGTCGGGGTGGAAGACGCTGGGCATGATGTAGCTGGCGTTGAGCTGGTCGTCGGCCACCACCCCGGCCAGGGCGCGGGCGGCCGCGATCAGCAGCGACATCGAGATGTTGTGGCTGCGGGCGTCCAGCAGACCCCGGAAGACACCGGGGAAGGCCAGCACGTTGTTGATCTGGTTGGGGAAGTCCGAGCGCCCGGTGGCCACCACCTCGGCGTGCAGGGACGCCTCGGCCGGGTCGATCTCGGGGGTCGGGTTGGCCAGCGCGAACACCACCGAGCGGTCGGCCATGGTCTCCACGTCGTCGGCGTCGATGACCCCGGGCGCGGAGACGCCGACGAACACGTCGGCCCCGGCCAGCGCCTGCTTGAGGGTGCCGGTGAAGCCCTCGGCGTTGGTGTGCTCGGCGATCCAGCGCAGGTTGTCGTTCAGCCCGCCGCGGTCGCGGTGGACCACGCCGTTGATGTCGGCGACCACCACGTGCCGGGCGCCGGCGGCCAGCAGCACCTTGAGGATCGCGGTGCCGGCCGCCCCGGCGCCGGACATGACGATCCGGACGTCGCCGAGCTCCTTCTGCACCACCCGCAGCGCGTTGTAGAGCGCGGCCAGCACCACGATCGCGGTGCCGTGCTGGTCGTCGTGGAAGACGGGGATGTCGAGGGCCTCGCGCAGCCGGGCCTCGATCTCGAAGCAGCGCGGGGCGGAGATGTCCTCGAGGTTGATCCCGGCGAACCCGGGCGCCACCGCCTTGACCACGCTGACGATCTCGTCGGGGTCGGTGGTGTCCAGGCACAGCGGCCAGGCGTCGATGTCGGCGAACCGCTTGAACAGCACCGCCTTGCCCTCCATCACCGGCATGGCGGCCTTGGGGCCGATGTCGCCCAGACCGAGCACGGCCGTCCCGTCGGTGATGACGGCGACCGAGTTGCGCTTGATGGTGAGCCGGCGGGCGTCCTCGGGGTTCTCCGCGATGGCCATGCAGACCCGGGCCACCCCGGGGGTGTAGATCATCGACAGGTCGTCACGGGTGCGGATCTGGTGCCGCGGCGCGGTCTCCAGCTTGCCGCCCAGGTGCATGAGAAAGGTGCGGTCGGAGACCCGGCTGACGGTGACGCCCTCGATCTGGCCGAGGGCCTCCACCACCTCCGCCGAGTGCTCGGTGGAGCTGGCGCCGATGGTGACGTCGATCTGGACCTGGGCCTGCCCGGAGTCCGAGACGTCGAGGGCCGTCACCGCGCCACCGGCGGCCTCCACCGTGCGGGTGAGCTGGCTGACGGCCTGCCCGCCGGCGGGGGCGAGGATGCGGACGGTGATGGAGTAGGCCACCGAGAGGGCCCGGGTACGCGGTGAGGTCACGTCGGCCATGCTCTCACGCGTCCCCGCCGGTGGCGGGCACGCCGGTCGTCGTGTGCCCGGTCACACGTTGTGCCGCAGGAAGGCCGGTTCGCGCAGCCCGAGGACGGCCTCCACCATCCGCACCGCGTCGACGGTGGCGACCACGTCGTGGGCGCGCACCACCCGTCCGCCGGCGAGCACGCAGGCCACCGTGGCGGCCAGCGTGCCGGGCAGGCGTCCGGGCTTCTCCCGGTCCAGCGTCTCGCCGATGAAGTCCTTGTTCGACACCGCGACCAGCGTCGGCAGTCCGAGGGTGGTGAACCGGGCGAACCCGGCCACCAGGGCGAGCGTGTGCCGGGTGTTCTTGTTGAGGTCCGGTCCGGGGTCGACGACCAGCTGGTCCAGGCCCACCCCGGCGGCCACCGCGGTGGTCACCCGCTGCTCGAGGTGGGCCAGCACCTCGGCGACGACGTCGTCGTAGCGGGGTGGGCGGGACAGGTGCCGGCCCGGTTCGGCCAGGGAGTGGGTGAGCACCAGCTGGGCCCCGCTGGCCGCGGCCACCTCGGCCATCCGCGGGTCGTGCAGCCCGGAGGTGTCGTTGATCACCGCGGCCCCGGCGGCCACCACCGCCTCGGCCACCTCGGCGCGCGTGGTGTCGACCGAGACCCCGACGTCGCTGCGCGCGGTGACCGCCTCCACCAGCGGCAGCACCCGGTCCAGCTCCTCGGCCGGGCCGACCGGCTCGGCGTCGGGGGAGAACGGCACCCCGCCGATGTCGACCAGGTCCGCGCCCTGCTCGGCGGCGCGCAGGCAGGCCTCGGTGGCGGCGTCCAGGGAGAAGGTGCGGCCGCGGTCGAAGAAGGAGTCGCGGGTGCGGTTGACGATCGCCATCACCGCGACCCGGGCGCCGAGGTCGACCTCGCGACGGCCGAACCGGCGCCGCGGTGTGTGCAGCACCGGGTGGCGGGGGTCGGGGACGTCGCTGGGCACGGCGTCATCCCACCACACCGGCCGCACCCCCTTGCCGCGGCGGGTCGCGGCTGCCACGGTTCTCGGGTGAGCGAGGACCTCGTGCTGCGTCCGCTGCCGCGGCTGGTGCTGGGGCTGACCGGCGCGGTGGCGGTGGTCGCCCTGGTGGTGCAGCTGGTCCTCGTCCTGGCGGGACAGGCGGCGCTGCTGCCCGACGGCACCCCGCCGCCGACCTGGCTGGCCCTGGTCCGGCTGGTCAGCTACTTCACCATCCAGTCCAACGTCCTGGTGGCGGTCGGCTGCCTGTGGCTCGCCGCCCTCCGCGCCGACCCGGACCCCCGGGCGGTCCGCCTGCTGCGCTGGATCCGGCTCGCCTCGCTGATGGGCATCAGCGTCACCGGGGTGGTGCACTGGTTCCTGCTGCGGCCGCTGCTCGACCTCGAGGGCTGGCGCGCCGTGACCGACACCCTGCTCCACATCGTGGTGCCGGTGCTCGCGGTGCTGGGCTGGCTGCTGGTCGGCCCCCGTGGTCAGGCGTCGGTCGGGATGGCCGGCGCCGTGCTGGTCTGGCCGGTGCTGTGGACGCTCTGCACCCTCCTCGTCGGCCTCGGCACGGGCTGGTACCCGTACCCCTTCCTCGACGTGCAGCGCAACGGCACCGGCGCGGTGGCGCTGGCCTGCCTCGGCATCGCCGTCGCCTTCCTGGTCGTCCTCGCGCTGGTCCTGCTGGGAGACCGGCGGCTGCCGGCACCGCTCGCGGACGTCAGGCCCGCAGCGCGATCCGTCGCACCCCCGCCAGCGGGACGTCGGGGGTGACGGAGCGGCCGGCGACCGGGTCGACCACGACGAGGCGGCCCTCGGCCACGAGCAGCAGCCGGTTGTCCGGCGTCCAGACGGCCGAACCGGCCGGATCGGCGAACCCCAGCTCGGCCTCCAGCGCGGCGACCTCCCGGTTCGTCGCGAGGTCGACCACCCGGTAGCCGCCGCGGGCGAAGCTGCCGGGCTCGACCAACCAGCGGCCGTCGGGGGAGGTGGAGGCGGACCCCGGGTAGCGACCGGCGTCGTCGGGACGGGCCGGGCCGAGCACCCGGTCGGTGCCGGTCCGCCGGTCGTGGACGATCCGCTGGCAGCGCAGTCGGTCGTCGCAGTCGACGGTGAGCAGCACCCGGGGACCGGCCGCCAGCACCCGGCCGCGGGTCACCCGCCGCGGCGGCTGTTCGGCGTCGAGCAGCCAGACCCCGCCCACCCCCGAGAGCAGCAGCCCGCCGGCGCCGTCGCCGGTGCTCGCGCCCCACCCCAGCAGACCGGGGAGCCGGTCGGTCGGGGTGACCGGCTCGCCGGCGAGGCTCCACCGGCCGACCGTGATCTCTCCCCCGCCCGCCCCGCTGACCTGCCACACCGTCCCCGTCGGACCGGGCACCAGCTGGGCGCCACGCATCGTCTCCTCGAACCGCACCCGGCGCGCCGGCTCACCGTCGCGGACCAGGTCGCTCGTCCCGGACTCGGCGGCGTGGATGAGCACCTCCCGCTCCCCCACCGCGACCACCGCCGAGCGCCCGGGCGCGCCGGCGATCCGGGTCGCGGTGCGGGTGAGGTCACCGGTGGCGAGCTGGATCCGGAACAGGTCGGTGGCGGTCTGGGCGAACAGCTCCCAGCCCGGGTCCGCGTCGGCCAGCAGCGGACGGCCGAGGCTGTCCGGAACCGGCGGGGCGTCCTCGCCGGACGGCCGGCGCGGGGTCGGTGACGAGGGCGGGCCCTCGGTGGAGGTCGGCTGTGGGCTGGGTGCCGGCGCGCTCTGCTCCTCCGGACGGGCCAGTGCCACCGCCACCGCCAGGGCCACCGCGACCACCACGGCGGTGCCGGCCAGCAGCAGCCGCCGACCGGCCGGGCCCGGCGGGTCGGGGTCGAGGTGGTCGACCCGGTCGTCGCCGTCCTCGTCGACGCTCATGCCCCAGTATCTCCAGGCCGCCCGTGGAGGCGGTGGTGCGGGGTCAGTCGCCGGGGACGTGGGAGCGCAGCAGCGCCAGGAACTCCTCGGCCCACGCCACCTGCTGGGCCAACCGGTCGCGCCGGCGCTCGGTCTCGGCCACCAGGTCGCTCAGCCGGGCCCGCTCCTCAGTCCCGGCCCGGCCGTCGGACAGGGCGTCGATGACGCGCAGCAACGCCGCCATCTCCTCCAGGCTGTAGCCCAGCGGCTTCATCCGGCGGATCAGCAGCAGCCGGTCCAGGTCGTCCTCGGTGTAGAGCCGGAACCCGCCGTCGGTGCGGCCGGACGGCTTGAGCAGGTCCACCTCGTCGTAGTGGCGGATGGTGCGCAACGAGAGCCCGGTGCGTTCGGCGAGCTCACCGATGTGCATGGTCCGGGCAGCACGACCTTCGGGTTTCCGGCCGTCGGACGCCTGTCGCATGCAACCCTCACGTGGTGGTAGATTTCCTGCCCGCGGAGCGGGTGGCCGGTGCCGTCCGGCAGGCCGACACCGTAGCGCCCGCACCCGACCCTCCGGCGGCAGCGTCGCCGTCCCCCGTCCCGAAACGCCGCTGGGAGACCGCATGTCCGCCGACACCGTCCCGCCGCCTGCGCCGAGCGCGCGGACCAGCACCAACCCGACCGTGCTGACCGCGCTGCGCACGCCGCGGGTGCTGCTGCGGGAGGTGCTCGCGGGGCTGGTGGTGGCGCTCGCGCTGATCCCCGAGGCCATCTCCTTCTCGATCATCGCCGGCGTGGACCCGCGGGTGGGGCTGTTCTCCTCCTTCGTGATGGCGGTGACCATCGCCTTCGTCGGCGGACGCCCGGCCATGATCAGCGCCGCCACCGGTGCGGTCGCGCTGGTGATCGCCCCGATGATGCGCGACCACGGCTTCGACTACTTCATCGCCACCGTGCTGCTCGCCGGGGTCCTGCAGATCGTCCTCGGCCTGCTCGGGGTGGCGAGGCTGATGCGCTTCATCCCGCGCAGCGTGATGGTCGGCTTCGTCAACGCGCTGGCGATCCTCATCTTCCTCGCGCAGCTGCCCCACCTCGACCCCCGGTCGGTGCCCTGGCTGGTCTACCCGATGGTGGGGGTCGGGATTGCGATCATCGTGCTCTTCCCCCGCCTCACCAAGGTGGTGCCGGCACCGCTGGTGGCGATCGTGCTGCTCACCGTGGTGACCCTGGTGGCCGGGCTCTCGCTGCCCGACGTCGGCGACCAGGGCGCCCTGCCCGACAGCCTTCCCGCCTTCTTCCTGCCGCAGGTGCCGCTGACGCTGGACACCTTGCAGATCATCGGCCCGACCGCGCTGGCGATGGCGATGGTCGGGCTGCTGGAGTCGCTGATGACGGCCAAGCTGGTCGACGACATCACCGACTCCGGCTCGGACAAGACCCGGGAGTCGTGGGGGCAGGGCGTGGCCAACATCGCCTCGGGCCTGCTCGGCGGGATGGGCGGCTGCGCGATGATCGGCCAGACCATGATCAACGTGAAGGTCTCCGGGGCCCGCACGCGGATCTCCACCTTCCAGGCCGGGGCCTTCCTGCTGGTGCTGGTGGTGGTGCTGGGCGACGTGGTGGCGCTGATGCCGATGGCGGCGCTGGTCGCGGTGATGGTGATGGTCTCGGTGGCGACCTTCGACTGGCACAGCGTCCGCCCCTCCACCCTGCGCCGGATGCCGCTGGGCGAGACCGCGGTGATGGTGGTGACGGTGGCCGTCGTGGTGGCCACCCACAACCTGGCCATCGGGGTCGGCGTCGGGGTGCTGACCGCGATGGTGGTCTTCGCCCGGCGGGTGGCCCACTTCGCCACCGTGACGCGGACGCTGCGCGAGGGCGAGGACGGGCCGGTGGCGCACTACCACGTCGACGGCGAGCTGTTCTTCGCCTCCAGCAACGACCTCACCACCCAGTTCGACTACGTCGCCGACCCGGCCCGGGTGGTCGTCGACATGCGCGACAGCCACATCTGGGACGCCTCCACGGTGGCCGCGCTGGACGCCGTCGTCACCAAGTACGAGCGCCACGACAAGCAGGTGCAGATCGTCGGGCTGAACGAGGCCAGCGCCGCCCGCCACGGCCGGCTCAGCGGCACCCTCGGCGGCGAGGGCTGAGCCGACCGGCGTCAGTCAGGCATGTCCGTCTCGTCCGAGTCCAGCCCCGGACGCGGCTCCTGCCACTGCCCGCGGGTGAAGTCCGGCACCTCGACCGGCGCCCCGTCGGCCTCCAGCGAGGCGACGCTGAGCGGCACCGGGGAGCACCAGGCGGCGGCGTCGTAGACGTCGATGTCGGGGACCAGCCCGGCCCGCATCTGCTGCACCACCCGCCACTGGAGCAGGTAGTCCATCCCGCCGTGACCGCCGTTGGCCGCCTCGTCGCCCAGCTTCTTCCACAGCCAGTGGTCGTACTCGGCGCGCACCTCGGCGAAGCCGCGCCAGGCGTGCCCGTCGTGGTGCGGCTCGAGGTAGACCCGCGCACCGGTCTCGTCGGTGCCGGCGTAGTCCTCGAGGATGCCGCGGGAGCCGGCCAGGGTGTTGATCCGGCTGTAGGGCCGCGGTGAGCTGACGTCGTGCTCGGCGCGGATGACGCGGCCCTGCTCGGTGCCGATGAGGCAGGTGACGAGGTCGCCGTTGACGTAGGTCTCGTCCCAGGAGCGGTGGTCGCGTGGCACGAACCGCTCGCGGTAGTCGGCCAGCCCCCTCGCCGGGGTGTCGGTGGCCTGCAGGGTGACCATCCGGTCGCCGCGGTTGATGTCCATCGCGGCCGCGATCGGGGCGAGCCCGTGCATCGGGTAGAAGCTGGCCCGGCTGCGGGTGTGCCAGAGCCGGCGCCAGTCGTCGGTGTAGTAGCCGTCGGCGAAGAGCAGCTCGCGCAGGTCGTGCAGGTAGCCGCCGTGACCGTTCGTGATGTCGCCGAACACGCCGTCGTGGGCCATCCGCAGCATCGCCAGCTCGTTGCGGCCGTAGCTGCAGTTCTCCATCAGCCACAGGTGGCGCCGCGTCTTCTCCGAGGTGTCGACGAGGTCCCACAGCTCGTCGAGCTCGGTGGCCACCGGCAGCTCCACACCGACGTGGGCGCCGGTGCGCAGCGCGGCCACGCCCTGCTCGTGGTGGAACTCCCACGGGGTCGCGATGTAGACGAGGTCGAGCTCCTCACGCACGAGCATCAGCTGGTAACCGGTGCGGCCGCGGCTGTACTCGGTGGGACGGGGCTTCCCCTTCGCGGCCACCTGGTCGGCGGCGCGGCGGGTGCGGTCGGCGCGGACGTCGCAGACCGCGACGACCTGGGCGCCGGGGACGTCCACCCAGGCCGGCAGCATCCCCATGCCACGGTTGCCCAGACCGATCAGACCGATCCGGACGACGTCGCGCGGCTCGAACGGGACGCCGATCATGCTCTGCTGGCCGCGCGGACGCGGCGGGGACGGCTGCGGAACCACCTCGGCGGCGGCGGGCAGGGCGGTCGTGACGGTGCCGGTGGCGGCGGCGGTGCCGGCCAGGGCTCCACCCAGGACCAGGCGACGGGACAGCGGGGGCAGGTCGGGCACGGGGGTGGCCTCTCGTCGGTGAGCGGGCGTTCCGACGACCCTCGCCGCTGCGGCGTGCGCTGTCAATGGTCTGGACCGGACCCGGACGCACCGCACCTCCGGGCTAGCGACCCGGGGGTGCAGGAGGAGTCGAGGCGGGGCTCAGTCCTGCGGCTCGCCCTCGCCTTCCGGGTCGGGGTCGCTGGTGCCGTAGCCGCCGGAGCCGGAGTACCCGGGCTGGCCGGGGTCGAGGTCGTCCTCGTTCACCTGCAGCCCGGGGCTGGCGCTCGGCAGGCCGCCCTCGCCGCCCCAGCTGCCGTCGGGGTCGGGCAGGCCCATCTCGGTGCCGCCGGCCTCGGTGGTCAGGTCCCCGGTGTCGTCGGGCTCGTCGGTGCTGCCGGGAGTGCTCATCGACGGCCCTCAGACCCGGTCGTCGGGCGCGGGGGCCGCGGTGTCGTCCTGCGGAACCGCTCCGCCGGTGTCACCGGCCGGCATCCCGCTGCCGGACACCTCGGCGCCGGGCTCGGCGGAGGAGGGAGCCGGCATCTGCTCGCCCCAGGTGGCGTCGCCGGGACCGACCGTCCCGCCCGCGGGCGCGGCGGCCCCGTCGACGTGGTCGTCACCCCAGCGTCCGTTGTCGGTGCTGGTGCTGGCCACCTCCTGCTCGGTGGTGGTGTCGGGGCCGGTCTCGTCCCCCTCGCCGGTGACGGCGTCCTTGATCTTGTCGAAGATGCCCATCTCGTGCTCCTTCCGATCGCGGTTGTCCCCTCCCCCGTACCCCGCTGGAGCCCCCCGACGCACGCCCCACCCGGCGCGCACGGCCGGCACCCGCGGGGGAGGAGGCGGGTGTCCGGCGGCACGGGGGGAGGACGCGCTGGAGCACATCAATGGGACGAGTGGTTCGCCACGTCCGACGAGAACGACCTGGCGATGCTCTACCAGGAGGAGAAGGCCAGCGGGGAGGACAGCACCTTCTTCACGCTGGTCGAGCGCTGAGCAGACGCGACGAGGCCGCGCCCACCTTCGACGGCGGGCGCGGCCTCGCGCACTCACGGGGTGGAGGTGGCGGGAATCGAACCCGCGTCCTCGGAAAGTGAACCAGGGCTTCTCCGGGCGCAGCTGGCTAGTCGTTTTCTCGGCCCCCACGCTCGCACCAGCACGTCGTGGACAGGCCCAGCCCTAGTGAAGTCCCCGTCGCGCCCTAGGACCTAGCGCGACGAGCAAGTCTCCTAGATGAGGCCAGGGTCCGGGTCGGAGACGGCACCCGGTCTGACCCTTCGGTCACTGCTCAGGCAGCGAGAGCGAAGTCAGTGCGCTTAGAGTCGGCACTTGTTGGTTTCCAAGGAGCATCAACGAGTTGACCTTGGATCCTCGGCCCGCTTCCCCTGGGACTACTGTCCCAAGTCGAAACCGATCACCCCCTGTGAAGTTGTCCGCCCACCATACGCGCTCCGCACCATGCCTCGCACGCACCCTCGGGCTTCGGGGGGTCAACCGCGGAGCACCGCGCGGTATTCCCCTGCCCGATCACTTCTCCCGCAGCACCTGCAGCCTGGCGACCTTGGTGGCCGGGTTCTGCCAGTCGTCACCCTGGGCGGCCTTCGCGCCGCCGACGATGGTGCCGAGGAACCACACCACGGTGACGATGGTCGGCAGCACGCCCTCGAACGGGTCGGGCAGCGGCCCGGCGAGCACGCCGGAGACGATCAGCGAGATCAGGCTGAGCAGCTGGAAGTTGAAGGCCTTGGCCGACTCCTTGCGCGGGTAGCTGCCCTCGGGCGAGAGCAGGAACACCAGGCCGGGGCCGAAGAAGCTGCTGAACATGCCGGAGAAGTGCCCCAGCGCCGCCGCGCCCTTGCCCACCTGCGTCCCGGCGCGGGCGACCACCGCGTTGGTCGGCTGGTAGGCCGGGTGCACCCCGAGCGCCCGGGAGGTGCGCGGCACCTCCACCAGCCCGTAGAAGGCGAGGTTGAGGTCGCGGCGGGTGACGGCGGAGATCACCTGGCCGATCCGGCGGTCGAACTCGTGCTCGGTGATCCGCCCGTCGGCGTAGGCGTCGGCCAACCAGGCCTCGGCGCGGTCGCGCTGCTCCTCGGTCACCGCCTCGTTGAGGCTGGGGTGCTCGTGCATGGTGTTCATGCTCCCACTGTGCGTCGCGGCTCCTGGCCGCTCCATCGGGCGTGACCCTGGACGCACCCTGCCCCGGGCCGGGGGCCCGCGGCCCGGGGTAGGGTCGCGGCCATGACGAACAGCACGCCCGAGAAGCCCGAGGTCGACTTCCCCGAGGGCCCGGCCCCGACCGAGCTCCAGATCACCGACCTCACCGTCGGCGAGGGCCCGGAGGCGACGCCCGGCAGCACGGTGAGCGTGCACTACGTCGGCGTGGCCCACAGCAGTGGCGAGGAGTTCGACGCCTCCTACAACCGCGGCGCCCCGCTGGACTTCCGGCTCGGCTCCGGCATGGTCATCAAGGGCTGGGACGACGGCGTGGCCGGCATGCGGGTGGGCGGACGCCGCCAGCTGGTGATCCCCCCGCACCTGGCCTACGGCGAGCGCGGCGCCGGTGGCGTGATCGGCCCGGGCGAGACCCTCATCTTCGTCTGCGACCTGGTCGCGGTGCGCTGAGCCGGCTCAGCGGGTGCGGACGCCCTTGTTGCGCGCGGTGATCTTGTTGCGCGCGGCGAGGGCCTTCTCCGCCTCCCGCTTGGAGTCGCGCTCGGCGATGGCCTGACGCTTGTCGTACTCCTTCTTACCGGTCGCGACGGCGATCTCGACCTTGGCGTAGCCGTCGCTGAAGTACAGCGACAGCGGCACCACGGTCGCGCCGGAGCGGCTGAGCGAGCGCTCGATCTTCTCGATCTCGCGCCGGTGCAGCAGCAGCTTGCGGGTGCGGCGCGCGGTGTGGTTGGTCCAGGTGCCGTGGCTGTACTCGGGCACGTGGGCGTTGCGCAGCCACGCCTCCCCGTCGTCGACGGTCACGAAGGCGTCGGTCAGGTTCGCCCGACCCGCCCGCAGTGACTTCACCTCGGTGCCGGCCAGCACCACACCGGCCTCGTAGGTGTCGCCGATGTGGTAGTCGAAGCGGGCCTTCTTGTTCTGGGCCACCATCACGCGGCCCTTCTCCTTCGGCATCGTCCGTCCTCTCCTGCTCGGCGTGACGGGTGCATCACCGCCGACGCCGGACGCACGAGCCTACCGCGGCCGCCCGCACGGCGGTGAGGACCGCCGACCCGGTCCGGTGGCCGCCGGCGCGACCCATGCGTGGACGGCATGGGCGGCGCCGGATCGCGGCTTTGTCCGGCACCCGGGTGGCCCCGCAGGATCGTCCGGGTGACCACCCCTGCCCCGTCCTCCCCTCCGCTGCGCGCCGTGCTCTGGGCCGTCGTCCCGGCCGTCCTGGCGGCGACCGTCGCCTGCACGCCTCCCCCGGCCCCGCCGCCCGCCCCACCCGCGACGGCGACGACCCCGGCGCCCGCACCCGCATCACCGCCGGTCGACGCCGGCGTCGCGTTCGCCGAGCTCGAGGCACGCTGGGACGCCCGGCTCGGCGTCTTCGCCGTCGACACCGGCTCCGGACGTGTCGTCGAGCACCGCGCCGACGAGCGGTTCGCCTACGCCTCCACCCACAAGGCGCTCTCGGCCGCAGCCGTGCTCGAGCAGACCACCGATGAGGAGCTCGACCGGCTGGTCCGCTTCGACGCCGACGACCTGGTCGAGTACTCCCCCGTCACCGAGGAGCGGCTCGCCGAGGGGATGAGCCTGCGCGAGCTGGCCGACGCCGCGGTCCGCTACAGCGACAACACCGCGGGCAACCTGCTGCTCGACGAGCTCGGTGGCCCGGCCGGCTTCGACGCCGCCCTGGAGGAGGTCGGCGACCTGGTCACCCAGGTGGACCGGCTGGAGCCCGAGCTCAACACGGCCGTGCCGGGCGACCCGCGTGACACCAGCACCCCCCGCGCGCTGGCCACCAGCCTGCGGGCCTACGCCGTCGAGGAGGCGCTGCCGGCGGGCGACCGGGAGGTGCTCAACGACTGGCTGCAGCGCAACACCACCGGGGACGCGCTCGTCCGGGCCGGGGTCCCGGGCGGCTGGTTGGTCGGGGACAAGACCGGGACGGCCGGCTACGGCACCCGCAACGACATCGCGGTGGTGCACCCGCCGGGGCGCGCGCCGCTCGTGCTGGCGGTCCTGTCGAGCCGGGACGAGGTGGACGCCGAGCACGACGACGCCCTGGTCGCCGAGGCCACCCGGGTCGTGGTGGACGCACTCGGCTGAGCCCGGCTTGACCCGGTGGTCGGCACACGGTCCTGACTCGCGACCGAGGTAGGAGTCCGACCGGTGACCCTCCACGAGATCACCCTGCAGGTCGTCCCCGTCCTGGTGATCGCGCTCTTCCTGGACACCCGCACCACGTCGCGGGCCACCGCGGGTCCGCCGCGACGGGCCCGCGCCCAGCACCGGGTCTACCTGGCGCTGTCGGTGAGCGCGGTCTGCTCTCGCTGCGCGTCGTGGCCGGCATCATCGGCCAGGGACAACTCACCGAGGCGGTCGTGATCAGCGCCCTGACGGGCTGCATCGTCCTCATGGCGGTGCAGGCCTGACAACGCTTCGACCACACCCCCACCGGCGGGGACGACCGACAGCGGGCGGGACCGGGAGCCAGCCGGGCTCGGGACGAGGTCGACGCCCTCGGCTGGGCCCTGCTGCTAGCGGGTCGGCTCCTCAGCCAGCGCCAGCCCGCGCTCGGAGAGGGCCTCCTCGAGCAGCCGCACCGCCCGCGGGCCGACACCGTGCAGGGCGAGCAGGTCGCGCCTCGACCACCGTGCCACCTGCTCCAGGCTGGTGACGCCCTCCTCCAGCAGGGCGCTGGTGGCGGGACGTCCCACCCGGGGCAGGTCACCGACCTGCTCCGGGACGTCCCGGGTGCTCACCTCAGAACCAGCTCATCGGGTTGATCATGGTGCCGTCCTTCCACGTCATCAGGTGCAGGTGGCACCCGGTGGAGTAGCCGGTCGACCCGACGTAGCCGATCACCTGGCCCTTGCTGACCCGGTCCCCCACCCCGACCGTGTACTTGGTGGCGTGGTTGAACGCGGTGGTGATGTAGCTGCCGCGGACCTTGCCGTGGTCGATCAGCAGGCGGTTGCCGTAGCCGGCGTTGAAGTAGCGCTCGCTCACCCGGCCGTCGTAGGGGGCCTTGATCGGCGTCCCGCAGCCGGCGCCGAAGTCGGTACCGTCGTGCAGCTTCCAGTAGCCCAGCACCGGGTGCAGCCGCATCCCGTACTTGGAGGTGATCGGGCCCGACACCGGCATGCTGAAGCTGGTGTCCTTGTTCGCCGACTTCTTCGGCGCGGACTTCTTCGGGGCCGACTTCTTCGACGGGGAGGACTTCTTCGAGGACGACTTCTGCTGCGACTCGGCCCGCTCGCGGGCGGCCCGCTCCTCGGCCTCGCGCGCCTCACGGGCCTCCCGCGCCCGGCGCTCCTCCTCGGCCTTCTTCTCCGCCGCGATCCGCTCCGCGATGCGCTGCTCGACCGACTGGCGCTCGCTCACCAGCTCGTCGTAGCGGCGCTGGTCGGCGGCCACCTCCTCCTCGGCCGCCTGCCGGGCGGAGTCGGAGGCGGCGACCAGATCGGCCACCTCCGCGCGCTGGGTCTCGGCCTGCGCCTCGAGGTTCTGCTTGACGACCAGGTTCGCCGCCGCCTGCTCGCGGTCGGCGGCCACCTGCTCCTCGATCTCGGTGCGGCGCTGCTCGGCGGCCTCCAGCTTCTGCTGCAGGGTGCGCAGCCGGTCCATGCCGGCCTCGGCGGTGTCGAACATCGTGGTGGACCACTGCATCTTGGTCTGCAGGTCGGACTGGCTCTCGGTCTGCAGCAGCATCGCCACCCCGATCAGGTTGGTGCGCTGCTGGTACTCCTCGCGCACCACCTCACCGACCGTGGCCTTCTGCTCGTCCAGCGCCAGCTGGTTGTCGGCCACCGCGACCTTGGCCTTCTCCAGCTCCTGCTGGGCCAGGTCGAGCTTCTCCTGCATCTCCGCGTCCAGCTGCTCAGCGGCCGCGAGCTCCACCTGGGTCTGGGCCAGCCGGTCCTCGGCGGCGCTGAGGTCGGCCTCGGCGGCCTGCAGGGCGGCGACCGCGTCGTTCAGGCCCTCGGTGGACTCGTTGAGCTGGTGCTGGGTCTGGGCCTCCTGCTGCTGCAGCTCGTCGCGGCGGTCGGTGAGCTCGTCGGCCTGCGCCGTGGACAGGCACAGCGACAGCCCGACCGCACCGGCGGCGACCGACAGCAGCACCCGCCGGAGCGTGGTGCGCAGGGTCTGGGAGGTGGTGTGTCCGGGAACGCCGGGAATGGCGTGAGGAAGATCCCGTGTCACGATCAGTGATCCCCAATCCTTCGTCGACGGTACCGCCGAGAGAATTCGCTCATACTCGTAGATACCGCCGGGTGGCGATGATCGTCGGCACTATAGACAGCACGATCCCGACGATCGCAACCCCCACCATGGCGAAAATGCCTTCTGGCCACCCGATCCAGGCTCCAGCCTGGAGTGAGACTTGAGGGTTTGCGGTGAGGAACAGGATCATCGCGACGATGGCCCCGCAGGCCAGCGCGATCCCCAGCAGACCGGCGATCAAGGACTCCAGCAGGAACGGCGCCATGATGTAGAGGTTCCCGGCGCCGACCAGCCGCATGATGCCGATCTCGCGCCGTCGGGCCACCGCCGCCATCCGGATGGTGTTGCCGATCTGCAGCGCGGCGGCCAGCAGCAGCAGGCCGCCGGTGGCCATCGCGGCGATCTGCAGGGCCTGCAGCACCCCGATCAGCGGTTGCAGGTACTCGCGCATGTCCTGCACCGCCTGCACCCCGGGCAGCCCGGCCACCGCGCTGACCACCCCCTCGAACTGGGCGGGGTCGACCAGCTTCACCCGGAACGACTCCTGCATCTGGTCGACGGTCAGAGAATCTTGGACAGGACTTCCGTCGAATGCCTCCTGGAATTCGGCGTAGGCCTGTTCCTTGGTCTCGAACTCGACCGCGGCGACCTCGGAATTCGATTCCAGCGTCTGGCGCACCTGCTCGCGTTCGGCGTCGGTGATATCAGCACCGGGGGTGCAGTTGTCACCGGCGGTCGCCTGGGTGCAGAGGAACACCGAGATCTCGACCCGGTCGTACCAGCGGCCCTTGAGCAGGTCGGCCTGCTGGTAGACGAGCAGACCGGCTCCGAAGAGGGTGAGCGAGACGAAGGTGGTGACGACGACGGCCACCACCATCGTGACGTGGCGGCGGAGACCGGACCAGGTCTCGGAGAAGATGTGGCGCATGGGTCAGCAGTCCTGGTCGAGTGGGCGGACGGGGGAACGGCGGTCGGGGGTGCTCACTGGTAGCCGTACACCCCCTTCACCTGGTCGCGGACGACGACGCCGTCGGCCAGCTGGACGACCCGCTTGCGCATCTGGTCGACGATCGAGGAGTCGTGGGTGGCCATCACCACGGTGGCGCCGGTGCGGTTGATCCGGTCCAGCAGCTTCATGATCCCGACGCTGGTGGCCGGGTCGAGGTTGCCGGTGGGCTCGTCGGCGATGAGGATCCGGGGCCGGTTGACGAAGGCGCGGGCGATCGCCACCCGCTGCTGCTCACCGCCCGACAGCTCCTCGGGCAGCCGGTCGCCCTTGCCCTCGAGCCCGACCAGCTCCAGCGTCTCGGGCACCAGCTGACGGATGTCCTTGCGCGAGCGCCCGATCACCTGCAGCGCGAAGGCGACGTTCTCGTGCACGGTCTTGCCCGGCAGCAGGCGGAAGTCCTGGAACACCGTGCCGATCTGGCGGCGCAGGCCCGGGATCTTCCAGTTGTGCAGCCGGTTCACCTCGCGTCCGGCCACGAAGATCCGGCCGCGGGTGGGCCGGTACTCGCGCAGCACCAGCCGCAGGAAGGTCGACTTGCCCGAGCCGGACTGGCCGACGAGGAAGACGAACTCGCCCTTCTCGATCTCGAGGTCGACGTTCTTCAGCGCGGCGCGGCGCTGACCGTCGTAGGTCTTGCTGACATCGTCGAATCGGATCACGGTGAGGGTCGGACCGGGGGTAGGCGCAGGGAAGACCGAGGAGGGTCTGAGAGCCCTGCCCGGTGGTGACCGGTCCACCGGGAGTCTAGGTCGCGCTGCTCCCGTGGTCGCACATTCGACCGGGCTCGGCGGGTTGAGAGGCTCTCAGCGCGCTCTCAACTCCCCCGCCGCCGGGCCTCAGGCGTCGGCCAGCTCCGCGCTCCGGCGCCAGCGGATGCCGCTGTCGAGGAAGGCGTCGATCTCGCCGTCGAAGATGCCGTCGGGGTTGCTCTCCTCGTGCTCGGTGCGCAGGTCCTTGACCATCTGGTACGGGTGCAGCACGTAGGAGCGCATCTGGGAGCCCCAGCTGTTGCCGCCGTCCCCGCGCAGCGCGTTGAGCTCGGCCTCGCGCTCCTGGCGGGCCCGCTCGAGCAGCCGGGACTGCAGCACCCGCAGCGCCGCCGCCTTGTTCTGCAGCTGGGACTTCTCGTTCTGGCAGGACACCACGATGCCGCTGGGCAGGTGGGTGATCCGCACCGCGGAGTCGGTGGTGTTGACGCTCTGCCCACCGGGGCCGGAGGAGCGGAAGACGTCGATCCGCAGCTCGTTCTCGGGGATGTCGATGTGGTCGGCCTCCTCCGTGACCGGCAGCACCTCGACCCCGGCGAAGGAGGTCTGGCGGCGTCCCTGGTTGTCGAAGGGCGAGATCCGCACCAGCCGGTGGGTGCCCTGCTCCACCGAGAGGGTGCCGTAGGCGAAGGGGGTCTTGACCGCGAAGGTGGCCGACTTGATCCCCGCCTCCTCGGCGTAGGAGACGTCGTAGACCTCGGTGCCGTAGCCGTGGCGCTCGGCCCAGCGCAGGTACATCCGCAGCAGCATCGAGGCGAAGTCGGCGGCGTCCACCCCACCGGCCTCGGCGCGGATGGTCACCACCGCCTCGCGCTCGTCGTACTCCCCCGACAGCAGCGTGCGCACCTCGAGCGCGTCGATGGAGCGCCGCAGCGACGCCAGCTCGGTCTCGGCTTCGGCCAGGCTGGCGGCGTCACCCTCCTCCTGGGCCAGCTCCACCAGGACGCCGAGGTCGTCCAGCCGGCTGCGCAGCGAGGTCAGCCGCTCCTGCTCGGCCTGCAGCGCCGACAGCCGCGCGGTGACCCGCTGCGCGTTCTCCTGGTCGTTCCAGAGGTCGGGCGCGGAGACCTGCTGCTCGAGCTCGGCGATCTCCTGCTTCTTGCGGGCGGGGTCGAGCACGGTCTCGATCGAGGTCAGGGCCCGGTCGAGCTCGGAGATGGCGGCAGGGAAATCAGCAGGCACGAGGTCACATGCTACGCCTCCGGGCCGGTGGACGCCGCTGGTCGCCGGTTCGTCTGGGCCTAGGATCAGGGGCTCTGTGACGACCAGCGGCGCCACCGGCGCGGCTGACCGCCGAAGGGAGCCCCTGTGAGCAGCACCTCCGCCACCGCCCCGTCGCACCCGGTGCCGGCCGGCGCCGAGGAGGCGGTGCTGGCGGTCGACATCGGCGGCACCAAGGTGGCTGCGGCCGTGGTCGGCGGCGACGGCACGGTGCTCGCCGAGGACGTCGTCCCCACCCTCACCGACCCCGACCCCGAGGCGCTCTACGTGCCCATCCACGCCATGCTCGGCGGCCTGCTCGAGCAGGCCGCGGACGCCGTCGGCCCGCACGTGCGGGTCGGCATCGGCTCGGCCGGCCCGGTGCACGGGCCCGAGGGCCTGATCAGCCCGGTCAACGTGCCGGCCTGGCGGCGCTGGCCGGTGCGCGACCGGGTGCTGCGGACGGTCGTCGGGGCGCTGGGCCGTCCGGCCACCGCGGTGCTGGTGGGCGACGGGCACTGCATCGCGATGGGCGAGCACTGGCTCGGCGCCGGCCGCGACGTCGACTCGATGGTGGGGATGGTCATCTCGACCGGGGTCGGCGGCGGTGCGGTGATCGACAACGTGCTCTTCGCCGGCGCCTCGGGCAACGCCGTCCACATCGGCCACACCAGCGTCAACTTCCTCGGCCCGCGCTGCGTCTGCGGCTGCCACGGCTGCGTGGAGTTCTACGCCCGCGGGCCGGGCATGGTCAACGCCGCCCGGGCCGGCGGCTGGGAGGGTCCGGACGCCCGCGCCCTCACCCTCGACGCGGCGGCCGGTGACCCGGTGGCGGTCGAGGCCATCGAGCAGGGCATGCGGGCGCTGGCCGCCGGGGTGGCCGAGCTGGCGACCAACCTCGACGTCACCACCTTCGTCATCGGCGGCGGGGTGTCGAAGGCCGGCGAGGTCGTCTTCGAGCCGCTGCGCCGCCACCTGCGCGACTTCGCCACCCTGCACTACGTGCGCGACCTGCGGGTGCTGCCGGCCGAGCTGGAGAATGCCGGCCTGCTCGGGGCCGCGGCCGTCGCGCTCGCGCTGTCGGGCCACGGACCGCTGCGTGAGGCGCCCGCCTGGGGCAGCCTGGCACCGCAGCCGGCCTGACCGCGCTCCGGCGTCCGCGCCGTTAGGATCTGCGATGACCCGCAGGGTCGCGGGCGCATAGCTCAGCTGGTCAGAGCAACTGCCTTACAAGCAGTAGGCCGGGGGTTCGAGTCCCTCTGCGCCCACCGTCGGAGCCGGCATCTACCGTGAGCGGGTGCCCGATGCCGACCACCGCCGCAGCGCCCTGCTCGTCTGCCTCGTCGCCGGCGCGATGACGCTGCTCGACGTCAGCATCGTCAACGTCGCACTCCCCTCCATCCGCACCGGGCTGGGGGCCGGGGAGAGCACGGTGCAGTGGGTGGTGGCCGGGTACTCGCTGGCCTTCGGCATCCTGCTGGTGCCGGCCGGCCGGCTCGGCGACGCCCGCAGCCGGCGCGCGGTGTTCATGACCGGGGTGGCCCTCTTCACCATCGCCAGCGCGCTCTGCGGCGCCGCCCAAGGCCCGGGCTGGCTGGCCGCCGCCCGCGTCGCCCAGGGTCTGGGCGGCGGGATGATCGCTCCCCAGGTGTCGGGGTTCATCCAGACCCTGTTCAGCGGGGCCGAGCGCGGACGGGCCTTCGGCCTGTTCGGCGCCACCATCGGGGTGTCCACCGCCATCGGGCCGATGCTCGGCGGCGTGCTGGTCGGCCTGGGCGGGCCCGACCTCGGTTGGCGCCTGGTGTTCTTCGTCAACGTGCCCATCGGCGCGGTGCTGCTGGTGCTGGCCCACCGCTACCTGCCCGCACCCGGGCACGGACGCCGACAGTCCCTCGACCCGGTCGGGGTGCTGCTCTTCGCCGCCGCGATGTTCACCGTGCTGCTGCCGCTGGTGCAGGGCGAGCAGAGCTCGCTGACGTCGCGGCCGTGGTGGCTGCTGGCCGTGGCCGCCGTGCTGCTGGTGCTCTTCGCGCTGTGGGAGCGGCGATGGCGCCGGCGCGGGCAGGAGACGCTGGTCGACCCGACGCTGCTGCGCAACAGCTACTTCCTCTCCGGGCTGGGGCTGGGCACCCTCTACTTCGCCGGGTTCACCGCCGTCTTCGTGGTGATCACCCTCTACCTGCAGGACGGGCTGGGCTACACCCCGCTGCAGGCCGGGCTCACCCAGATGCCGTTCGCGGTCGGCTCGGCGGTCTCGGCCTGGCAGGCGGGCCGGCTGGTCAGCCGGCTCGGCCGCAAGCTCGTCGTCACCGGTCTGGTGCTGGTCGTGGCCGGCCTGCTCGCGGTCGACCTGCTCGCCCCGGTGCTCGACGCCGGTCAGGCCGGCTGGGCGTTCGCACCCTTCCTGCTGCTCGCCGGCATCGGCGGCGGGCTGGTGATCTCGCCCAACGTCACCCTCACCCTGGCCGAAGTCGACCCGGTGCGGGCCGGTGTCGGCGGCGGGCTGCTGCAGACCGCCCAGCGGGTCGGCGGCGCGGTCGGCGTCGCGGTGGTGCTGGCCGTCTTCTACGCCTACGCCGCCGCCCACCCCGACGACCTCGGCAAGGCGCTCTCGGCCAGCCTGCGCGCCACCCTCGGGCTGGTCACCGGGGCACTCGTCCTGGGCGTGGTCGACCTGCTGCGTCGGCGCCGGTCCGGGCCGCGCCCGGAGGGTGGGGCGATGGCAGACTGACCCCGTGACCGACACCCTGAAGTCCCGTATCCGCGCCGACATGACCGCGGCGATGAAGGCCCGCGAGGCGGACCGCACGCGCACCCTGCGCTCGGTGTGGACCGCCATCCAGCAGGCCGAGGTGGCCGGGACGGAGGCGGTCGAGCTGACCGAGGAGCAGACGATGGACGTCATCGTCCGCGAGGCGAAGAAGCGGGCGGAGTCGATCGAGGCCTACGAGGCGTCCGGACGCGAGGAGCTGGCCGCCCGCGAGCGGGCCGAGGCCGAGGTGCTCGCCGGCTACCTGCCCTCGGCGCTGGACGAGCAGGAGCTCTCCGGGCTGGTCGCCGAGGCGATCGCCGAGACCGGCGCGGCCGAGCAGGGGATGCGGGCCATGGGTCGGGTGATGGGGGCGCTCACCCCGCGCACCAAGGGCCGGGCCGACGGCGCCGCTGTGGCCGCAGAGGTGAAGCGCCAGCTGCAGGGCTGAGCGCCCTGCCGGGGCCCGAACCGCACCGAGGCCGAGGGGATCAACGAAGGGAGTTCACCGTCGGCTCGGCGGCCCTGACGACCTCCTTCAGCGACTACCTGCAGCTGGTGCTGGCCGACACCCCGCTCGCGGTGCCCGAGGCGCTCGCCTCGGCCGAGACCGGCGTGATCGACCTGCCGGCCGGGCTGCTGGTGCTCGGGCTCACCGCCGTCCTCGTCACCGGGGTGCGGCTGTCCAGCCGGCTCAACCAGGTGGTCACCGCGCTCAAGGTGCTGGTGGTGCTGGCCGTGGTCGTCGTCGGCGCCTTCTTCGTCCGGGTCTCCAACTGGGTGCCGTTCGTGCCGCCGGCCGAGGCGCCGTCCGCGGAGTCCGGCGGGGTCCTCACCCAGCCGCTGGTGCAATCGCTCTTCGGGCTGGAGCCGAACGTGTTCGGCGTCGGCGGCGTCTTCGCCGCGGCCGCCCTGGTCTTTCTCGCCTTCATCGGCTTCGACGTCGTCGCCACCACCGCCGAGGAGGCCCGCAACCCCCAGCGCGACCTGCCGATCGGCATCCTCGGCGCGCTGGCCATCGTCACCGTGCTCTACATGGCGGTCAGCCTCGTCATCACCGGCATGCAGAGCTTCCGCGACATCGACCCCGACGACGGCGCCCCGCTGGCCAACGCCTTCCTCGCCGTCGACCTGCCGGTGATGGCCGACCTGATCGCGATCGGCGCCTGCATCGGGCTGGTCGTGGTCTGCATGATCCTCTTCCTCGGCCAGACCCGGGTCGGTTTTCGCGATGGCCCGCGACGGCTTGCTGCCCTCCGGGCTGGCCAGGACCCACCCCCGGTTCGGGACGCCCTACCGCTTCACCTGGCCGAGCTGGTCGACATCGGCACCCTGGCCGCCTTCATCCTGGTCTCGATCGGCGTCATCGTGCTGCGCCGCACCCGTCCCGACCTGCCCCGGGCGTTCACGGTGCCGCTGGTGCCGGTGCTGCCGGTCGTGGCCGCGCTGATCTGCCTCTACCTGATGCTCAACCTCAACCTCGACACCTGGATCCGGTTCGTGGTCTGGCTCCTCATCGGGGTCGTCGTCTACTTCGCCTGGTCCCGGCGGCACAGCCGGCTCAACCAGACCAGTCCCGCCGCACCCGCCCGCCGGGCCGGCTGAGGCCGGGGGTGCCGGGCCGGCTCAGCCCAGCCGGTCCAGCGCCCGCAGCGGGGCGTCGGGGTCGCGGGCGTCCCCGTGCTCGGCGGCGTCGCGCCAGGCGAG
>NZ_QPKK01000189.1 GCF_003344635.1 Desertihabitans aurantiacus | reverse complement strand
CGCCAGCTCGGGCTGATCGACTCCTACTGGTCGCTGATCCTCCCGGTGATGATCAACGCGTTCAACGTCATCGTCATGCGGGCCTTCTTCCAGGACCTGCCCCGTGAGCTGTTCGAGTCCGCCGCCATCGACGGCGCCTCGAGCGCGACCATCCTGTTCCGGATCGTGCTGCCGCTGTCCAAGGCCGTGCTCGCGGTGATCGGGCTGTTCTACGCCGTCTCCTACTGGAACGCCTTCTTCAACGCGCTGCTCTACATCCAGAGCACCGACAAGTGGCCGATGGCGCTGGTGCTGCGCACCTACGTGGTCAACCAGACCTCCATCGGCGGTGACCAGCTCGGGGCGACCGAGGCGCTGCCACCGCAGCTGTCGCTGCAGATGGCGATCCTCGTCATCGCCGTCGTCCCGATCCTGCTCGTCTACCCCTTCATCCAGCGCCACTTCGCCAAGGGCGTGATGATCGGCGCCGTCAAGGGCTGAGCCCCACCCCCACGCCACCGACCGGAAAGGAGTCACCGTGCCATCCACAACGCCCGGGCGTCGCGTCGACGCGGCCGGTGCCGGGGCTCCGTCCAGCCGCGTGGGCTGGGACGGGCCCCGCCGGCAGGGGTCGAAGGAGCCGGGACGGTGAGGGCGACCCTCGGGGCGTCCTCGCCCGTCGACGAGGTCCGCCCCTACGACCTGCCGGCTGACCCGACGTTGCCCTACGGGCGGGGTCCGCTGACGGCGATCATGCCGCCGGCGCTGGTGCGGGAGGCCCTCGGGACCTGGCACCCCTTCCCGACCGTGGCCGAGCGCGCCGTCTGGGACGCCGTGCCGGCCGCCCGTCGGCGCGAGGTGGTGGAGCGGGCCGAGGCCGCGTCGACGACCCCCTGGCCCGAGCTGCGCGCCTCGTTGTTCGCCGAGTTCCACCGCGAGGGCAACCGCTCCCGGTTCGAGCTGAGCCACTTCGCGCGGCGCAGCCTGCTCCGCGACCTGGTCCTCGGTGCGGGACTGACCGGCGACGCCCGCTTCGACGACCCGGTGATGGACGCGATCTGGTCCATCTGCGAGGAGTCGTTCTGGGGTCTGCCGGCGCACTCCTTCTCACGACGGCACGCCCGCTTGCCGCTGCCGGCCACCGACGAGCCGGTGGTCGACCTGTTCGCGGCCGAGTCCGGCGCCCAGCTGGCCTGGGCCCGCCACGTCATGGGGGAACGGCTGGTCGCGGTCGGCGGTGAGGCCTTCGACGAGCGCGTCGTCGCCGAGATCGACCGCCGCCTGCTCACCCCGGTGCTGGAGCGCGACGACTGGCAGTGGCTGGCCAAGGAGGACCGCAACCCCAACAACTGGACCCCCTGGATCTGCTCCAACCTGCTCGTGACCGCCCTGCTCACCGAGGCCGACGCGGACCGCCGCGCCGTCCTCGTCAGCAAGGTGATCGCCTCCCTGGACGCCTACGTCGCCCAGCTGCTGCCCGACGGCGGCTGTTCGGAGGGGCAGTCGTACTGGGCGGTCGGCCCGGCCAAGCTCCTCGACTGCCTCGACGCCCTGCGGGGGGCCAGTGGTGGCCGGCTCGACGGGTTCGGCGTGCCGGAGGTCGCCGCGCTGTCGCGGTACCCGGTCGCGATGCACGTCGGCGGGCGGAGGATGGTCCAGCACGCCGACGGCCACGGGCAGTGGCTGCTCGAGGCCTCCGTGCTGCACCGGGCGGGCCGGCTGCTCGACGACCCGGAGGCCCGCCAGCTCGCCATCCACCTCCGCGACCTCCCGAGCGGACGGCACGAGAGGGCGAGGGCGAGCCTGTGGCGCGGGCTGTCGGAGCTCTTCGAGCCGGGGTACGCCGACGCCCCGCCCTGCGACCCACCGCTCCCGCAGCAGCGGTGGTTCCCCGACCTGCAGGTGCTCAGCGCCCGCCAGGCCGGAGGGAGCGCCGAGGGTCTGATGCTGTGCATGAAGGCCGGCCACAACGCCGAGCACCACAACCACAACGACGTCGGTGGGCTGTCGATCGCCCTCGACGGCCAGCACGTCGTCGTCGACCCGGCCGTCGGCGTCTACAGCGGGCAGACCTTCGGGCCGCGGCGCTACGAGCTGTTCGAGATGAACAGCGACTGGCACTGCCTGCCGGTCGTCAACGGCACGGTGCAGCAGCCCGGTGGCGAGCACGCGGCCCGCTCGGTCCGGCTGGTGGAGGCGGACGGCTGCGTCGGTCTGACCGCCGACCTCGCCCCCGCCTGGCCGGTCGGCGCCGGGCTGGAGTCCTACGTCCGCACCGCGACCCTGGACCGTACGGCCGGACGGGTGGTGGTCACCGACACCTGGCAGGGCGCCGGCGTGAGCTCGCTGGTGCTCCCGCTGACCATCGCCGTCGAACCCCACGTCGACGACGTCGAGGACGGCCAGCGCGTCTGCCGGGTCGGGCTCCGCACCCCCACCGGCGCGCTCGTGCTGGACGTGGAGGGGGCGCGGGTCGACGTCGAGACCCGGGACCTCGACGACCCCTACCTGAGGTTCCTGTGGGGGGAGCGGCTCTGGCGGCTCCTGCTCACACCGACCGACGACCCACGGCAGGGGCGGGTGCGGATGGTGTTCCACCGGGGACCAACCGACCCTCGCGCCAGCCCGCCGGCCAGGGACCCCGTCGCCAGCTGACGTCCGGCCCGCCCCACACCGAAGCCCACCCAACCCACCACACACCGGATCAGAGAGGATCCACATGTCACCCGCAGCCTTCACCCGCCGCCAGCTGCTCGCCGGCGCCGGCAGCTCCGCCCTCCTCATGGGCCTCGGCCTGTCCGGCTGCTCCAGCGGGGGCAGCGAGGAGCGCAACTCCGCCGCGGCCAACACCGCCGTGCAGCTGCCCACCTACATCCCCTACACGGGTGTCACGCCGGACCTGCCGGGCACCGAGCAGGGCGTCGACGCGGCCTTCCGCACCTTCCCGGCCGAGAACCCGAAGTCGGTGCCCGAGGTGCCCGGGACGGGCGCGACGATCACCGGCCTGGCCAACATCTACTTCGCGGTGCCGCCGGGCCCGGACAGCAACAGCTACTGGCGCGGGCTGAACGAGCGGATGAACACCGACCTGCAGCTGCAGATGGTGAGCGCCGCCGACTACCAGCAGCGCTTCGCCACCACCATCGCCGGCAACGACCTGCCCGACCTGGTGCAGACGCCGAACGGCAGCCCGGTGCCGGTGCCGAACCTGCCGCAGCTGCTCGAGCGGCGCTTCACCGACCTCACCGAGTACCTGGCCGGGGACGCCATCAACGAGTACCCGAACCTGGCCAACATCCCGACCCGGTCCTGGCGGTCGGCGGTCTACAACGGCGGCATCTACGGCATCCCGATCCCGCGCGGGGCCATCGGGGCCTACCAGTTCATCCGCAAGGACCTCTTCGACGAGGTCGGCGCGCCCACCGAGCTCAAGGGTTATGAGGAGCTGCGCGAGGCCGCCACGGCGCTGACCGACCCGGCCCGTCGCCGCTGGGCGTTCGGCCTCATCGGGCAGGTGCGCGTCATCCTCGGCCGGATGAACGACGAGCCGAACGTCTGGAAGGAGGAGGGTGGCACCTTCACCCACCGCTACGAGACCGAGGAGTTCGCCCAGACGGTCCGCGACATGACCGAGCTGTGGGAGGCCGGCGTCATCCACCCCGACGCCTTCAACCCGGCCAACCCGTTCAAGCAGCTGTTCAACGCGGGCACCATCGCCATCACCGACGACGGCTACCCGGGCTGGAACCAGTACATCCTCGACAACGCGGGCAACCCGGAGTTCGAGCTGGGCCTGATGCCGTCCTACCTGCGCGACGGCAGCGGGCTCGCCCCGTGGACCTACGGCAGCGGCTTCTTCTCGATCACCCTGCTGACCCAGGCCGACGACCCGGAGAAGATCCGCGAGCGGCTGCGGGTGCTCAACTACCTGGCCGCCCCGTTCGGCACCGAGGAGTACCTCTACCGGCTGTACGGCGAGGAGGGTGTCGACCACGAGAAGGACGACCAGGGCAACCCGGTGCTGACCAAGCAGGGCCAGACCAACACGGTCATCCCGATCCGCTACCTGGCCGACAGCCCGTACACGATCTACCAGCCTGGCCGACCGGACGACGCGGACGTCCAGCACGCCTACCAGTCGCTGGAGATCCCCACCGGGAAGACCAACCCGGCGATCGGTCTGTACTCCAACGCGGCCGCCACCGACAACGCGACCGCCGACAAGAAGTTCCTCGACGGGGTCAACGAGATCGTCCAGGGCCGCCAGCCCGCCGACTCGCTGACCAGCCTGGTCGACACCTGGCGCCGTGAGGTCGGTGACGCGATGCGCACCGAGTACCAGGAGCAGCTGCAGTCCGGCTCCGCGCCGCGCTGACCGACCACCTCCGCGGCTGACCCGAGGGTGACCGCGGACCGATGTGCTCCGGGCGGGCGCGGGCCGAGCAGGCCCGTGCCCGCCCGGGCGTTCGAGGAGGACCGCCCATGACCGAGCCCGACGCCCCGCGCGGGATCGCCGCCGAGCTGGCGGCGATGCCGCTGGACCGCACACTCTCCCCGGCGACGGGGTGGACCCGCGCCCACCACGAGCGGGTGGCCGACCTCTCCCTGCTGGCGCTGCGGCGCTGGGCCAGCCCCGGGAAGGCCCGGTTCGAGCTGCCGGGCCCGGCCTCGGTGGCGGGACGGGCCAGCGACGGGCTGGAGGCGTTCGCCCGCTCGTTCCTGGCCGCGGCGTTCCGGCTGGCCGGGTCGTCGGAGGACCCGCACGACCACGCGGGCTGGTACGCCGCCGGGCTGGCGGCCGGTGCCGACCCGTCCGCCGTCGACCGGTGGCCGCGGCTGGACGAGGTGCGCCAGGCCCGGGTGGAGGCGGCGGCGGTGGCGATCGCCCTGCACGAGTCGCGGGCCTGGATCTGGGACCGGCTGGAGGGCGGCGTCCAGGAGCGGCTGGTCGACTGGCTGGCCGGCTCGCTCGGGGCCGACTACGGCAACAGCAACTGGCGCTGGTTCCAGAACGTGACGCAGGCCTTCCTGCGCTCGGTCGGCGGGCCGGTCGACGAGCAGGAGGTGGCCGACAACCTGGCCTTCCTCGACGGCTGCTACCTCGGCGACGGCTGGTACACCGACGGTCGTCCGGACGGCCGCGCGGGCAACGTCGACTGGTACAACCCGTGGGTGATGCAGCTGTTCTCGCTGTGGTACTGCCGGATCTCCGGCGAGGCCGCCGCGCCGGGGATGCTGGAGACCAGCCGGTCGCGGATGGCGGCGCTGCTGCCGCAGCTGGTGCGGCTGTTCGGACCGGACGGCGCCCCGCTCTACCAGGGACGCTCGCTGGTCTACCGGTTCGCGACCACCGGCGCGCTGTGGGCGGGCCCGGTGTTCGACCTGGACACGGTGCCGGCGGGGGAGGTGCGCCGGGTCGGCAGCGCCGCGCTGCGCTGGTTCGTCGAGCGCGACGCCTACGACGAGCACGACCTGCTCAGCCTGGGCTGGCTCGGCCGGCACGAGGCGATGCGCCAGCCCTACTCCGGCCCGGGGTCGCCGTACTGGTCCAGCCTCGGCTTCGCCGGGCTGGTGCTGGGGGAGGACCACCCCGTGTGGAGCGAGCCGGAGCCGGTCGAGGACGCCACCCCGCCGACGCTGGCGGTCGAGCCGGTCGGCTGGCTGGTCGGCCCGCCCACCGACGGCATCGTCCGGGTGGTCAACCACGGCGTCGACCACAGCGGCGCCGCCCCCGGCCCGGAGGACCCGCAGTACTGCCGGTTCGCCTACTCCACCGCCACCGCCCCGGTGCCCGTGAGCCCGGGCGCCGCAGCGGCACCGACTCCGGGCGCACCCGACGACCTGGAACCGGTGCCGGACAACCTGGTGGCCGTGCGGGACGCGGCGGGACGCTGGTCGCAGCGGCGCCCGCTGACGTCCACGGTCGTCACCGGCGCCCTCGCCGGGAGCCGGCACGACGTCGTGCTGCTGGACGCCGACGGCCGGCTGGAGCCGCGTCCCGGAGAGGTGCTGCACACCTGGTCGGTGCTGCGCGGCGCCGTCGAGGTCCGGGTGGCGGTGCTGCGCGCCGAGGGCGCGGACCCGCTGCCGCTGACGCTGGTGCTCTCGGGCTGGGCGACCCCCACCGAGGACGTCCACCGGGCGCCCGCGGTGAGCGCGGTGCACCCGCTGCTGGGCGACCTGCGCACGGGCACCTCGGTGCACGACGCCGAGAACCCCTTCGGTCGCCGGCTGGTGGTGCCCTGGGCCGCTGCCGCCGACGTCCGCCCCGGAGCCGTGCACGCCGTGGCCGTCGTGCTCGCCGAGCACGAGCCCGCGCTACCCGCGGTGTCCCTCGACGGCACCCTCCTCGAGATCCGCTGGCCCGACGGCGTCGGCGACCGCATCGAGCTCGACGTCGTCGACGGCAACTAGTCCGCCGAGTCGGCCCTGAGCCTGTCGAAGGGCGCCGGCATGCTCGCGCTTCGACAGGCTCAGCGCGCTTCGGTCCGGTCAGCCGACCCGTCCAGCACCGCAACAGGAGCGACGAGCGCGCGCCGTTCCGATTCATGTCGATAGCGGACCATCAGCCGCCTATACGGCCTGATGGTCCGCTATCGACACTTTTTGGCGGGTCCTCAGCCGATCGGGGGCAGGAGGACGGCCGGCTCGGGCTTGTGCACGGCGCGCGGTCGGCGGGGCATCAGCGCGGAGAGACCGACGAGGTCGGCCAGCAGCCAGAGGATCGCCGACCACATCTCGGTGCCTTGCAGACCCGGCACGGTGGCGGGGACGCCGCGGGCGCCCGGGGCCTGGAAGCCGAAGCCCTGGCCGTCGGTCCAGTGCCCGAGCGCGTCGCCGAGGAGCCGGGAGGCCAGCGCGACCACCTCCTCGCGCCGGTGCGTGGTCTGCTGGCCGGCGAGCCACAGCGGGTGGGCGACGTCGAGGACGTTGCAGGCGTTCTGCCGCTCGGGTGCGAAGAACCGGGGCTCGGCGGCGTGGGCCAGCGTGGTGTCGACCACCCGCTCGGGGTAGGGAAGCGCCAGCCCGAACTGGGCGTAGGTGCCCCGCGAGGCGCGGTAGAAGCCGTTGACCACCTGCAGCATGCCGTCGGTCCCGCTGCTGGTGCCCCACATGCCGGTGCGTCGGTCGGCCCGCACGTGCAGCCAGCCGGTCAGCGTGGTCAGCAGCTCGGTGCTGCCGGGGACGCCGCGGGAGACGTCCCAGCGCAGGGCGGTGCCGAGGTGGTCGGCGAAGGCGCCCGAACCCCAGGCGCGGGTGCTCCACGGCTGATCCTCCAGCGCCTGGATGAGGTCGGCAGGGCTGCGGCCGCTGACCGCGTGCACCGGGTGCTCGAAGCCGCGACCCAGCACGTCCAGGGCGTACCCGACGCTGAGGATGTGGTAGCCGGCGGGGCCGTCGTGCCAGTCGCGCGCGGCCGGCCCCGGACGTCCGGTCTCGTCCAGCTCGGGGACCAGCCCGGTGGCCGGGTCCTGCCAGCCGGCCAGCCGGTCGCCCTGGTCGGCGGCCGGCAGCTGCGGCGGCGTGGTGCCCATCAGGAGGTCGGCGATCTCGATCGCGTCGCACTGGGCGCGCACGGTCGGCCGGGCGCCGGGACGGTCGAGGAACTGCCCGTCCGGCAGCCCCGGCTCCCAGCAGCGGGCCAGCACGTCCTGCCCCTGCTCCCGGGCCCGCTCGAGGTGGGCCAGCAGCCGTTCGGCCAGCGCATCCTCGTCACCTGCGGCCGCTCGCG
>NZ_QPKK01000188.1 GCF_003344635.1 Desertihabitans aurantiacus | reverse complement strand
GGGCCGGCTGCGGCTGCTGCTGGCCGCCGAGTCGGCCGGGGCGCTGGTCGCCGCGGAGCTCAAGGCCGACGGGATGCCGTGGAGCCGCGAGGTGCACGACGCCGAGCTGCGCCGGCTGCTCGGCGCCCCCGGCGCCTTCGGGGCGCGCCCGGAGCGGCTGGAGGCGCTGGTCGCCGAGATCCGCGAGCGGCTGCGCGCACCGCGGCTCAACCCCGACTCCCAGCCCGAGCTGCTGCAGGCGCTGCGCGCCGCCGGTCTGGGCGTGCAGAGCACCCGCCAGCACGAGCTGGAGCAGGTCGACCACCCGGTGGTGGCGCCGCTGCTGGAGTACAAGAAGCTGTCGCGGTTGCTCACCGCCAACGGCTGGCACTGGCTCGACACCTGGGTGCACGCCGAGCCCGACGCGTCCGGCGTCCCGCGCGGACGGTTCCGCCCCGACTACGTGGTCGCCGGGGTGGTCACCGGACGGTGGGCCACCAACGGCGGCGGGGCGCTGCAGCTGCCCCGCCAGATCCGGCGCGCGGTGGTGGCCGACCCCGGCCACCGGCTGGTGGTGGCCGACGCGTCCCAGCTCGAGCCGCGGATCCTGGCGGCGATGTCGGGCGACGACGCGATGGCCCGTGCCGGGGCCGGGACCGACCTCTACGCCGGGCTGGTCGCCGACGGCGTGGTGGCCACCCGGGCGGAGGCCAAGGTGGCGATGCTCGGCGCCCTGTACGGCGCCACGTCGGGGGAGTCAGGGCGGCTGATGCCGCGGCTGCAGCGGGCCTACCCGCGCGCCGTGGCCCTGGTCGAGCAGGCCGCCCGCACCGGGGAGGCCGGTGGGCGCGTCACCACCTGGCTGGGACGCTCCTCACCGGCGCCGTCGGAGGCGGACTGGACCGCCGTCGGAGGTGAGGTGGGTCCGGCCGACCTGGACGCGGCCGACCGTGCCGACGCCCGCCGGCGGGCCCGCGACTGGGGCCGGTTCACCCGCAACTTCGTCGTCCAAGGCACGGCGGCGGAGTGGGCGCTGTGCTGGCTGGCCGGGCTGCGCACCCGGCTGTCGGCGCTGGGTGGCGACGGGCCGCCGGCACGGCTGGCCTACTTCCTGCACGACGAGGTGATGGTGCACGCGCCGGAGCAGCTGACCGAGGCCGTGGTGGCCGCCGTCCACGACGCCGCCGCCGAGGCCACCGGGCTGCTCTTCGGCGCCACCGCGGTGGAGTTCCCGCTGCAGGTCGCGGTGGTGGAGCACTACGGCCAGGCGAAGTGAGGAGGGCTCAGTCGAGGAAGCGGCGCAGCACGGAGAGGAACACCTCCGGCTGCTCGGAGTGCACCCAGTGCCCGGCACCCTTGACCGTCACCTGGCGGGCGAGGGGGAACCAGCGGCGGACGGCGTCCTCGTGCTCGGCGGTGACGTAGTCGGAGTGCTCCCCGCGCACCCACAGCGTCGGGCCCTCGTAGCGGGCACCGGCCAGCGCATCGGCCGGCCAGCCGCTGACGACGTCGAGCTGGTCGCCCAGCACGTCGAGGTTCATCTGCCAGCGCCAGCCGTCGCCGTCGCGGCGCAGGTTCTGCAGCAGGAACCCCCGCACCACCGGGTCCGGCACCGACTCCTTCAGCCGCTCGTCGGCCTCCGCGCGCGAGCCCAGGGTGGGCAGGTCGATGGCCCGCATCCCGGCGACGTAGCCGGAGAACGGTCCGCTGCGCCCGTAGTCCACCGGGGCGGTGTCGACCACGCAGAGGCGGGCCACCCGCTCGGGGTGGCGCAGCGCCAGCGCCATCGCGACCTTGCCGCCCATCGAGTGCCCGACCAGCGTCACCGGGTCGTCGGCGTCCAGCAGGGCGGCGACGGCGTCGGCCATCTCGAGGTGGTCCACCCGTTCGGTCCAGGCCGAGCGGCCGTGGTTCGGCAGGTCGACCAGCAGCACCCGGTGGTCGTCGGCCAGCGCCTTGCCGGCCTGGGTCCAGTTGCGGCCCTGGCCGAACAGGCCGTGGCAGAAGACCACCCGGCTGCCGCTCTCGCCGAGGGTGGTGGTGAACAGGTCGGCCATGGGTCCTCTCGTCAGCGTCGTCGCCAGCAGGCGGTGTGCCAGTGGCGCCGGGCCCCCACGCCCAGCTCGGTGCCGAAGTGGCCCGCGGTCGGCCAGGCCACCACGTGCCCGGTGCCGGCCGGGACCGGGCGCTGGCAGCCCGGGCAGATGTAGCTCTTGTCGGAGGTGCCGCCCGGCACGGTGCGCACCACCCAGCTGCCGTCGCCGGTCTCCACCCGCTCCGAGCCGAGGGCCGAGGTCAGCGGGCGGTGCGGGCGCGCGTGCTTGCTGGCCCGACGGCCGCGCCCCACTCAGACCACCTCCCGCACGCGCCCCAACGTACCGTCGGTGCAGCACGGGCCGTCGCGGCGTCCGCCGGCTTGGGCGCGGTGCGGTGCCCGGGCTAGATTCGGCGCCCGTGAGCCCCAGCGAGCACCCAGCACCCGACGCGGCCGGGCACCCGGCCCGCGGCGTCGCCGAGCCCGGATGCGAGCACCGGCGGTGAGGCTCCTGGTGGCCCGCTGCCAGGTCGACTACGCGGGACGGCTGACCGCCCACCTGCCGATGGCGACCCGGCTGATCATGGTCAAGCGGGACTCCTCGGTGAGCATCCACGCCGACGACCGGGCCTACAAGCCGCTGAACTGGATGAGCCCGCCGTGCACCATCGAGGTGCGCGAGCCCGAGCCCGACGAGCAGGCCGTCGCGGACGCCCTCGACCCGCGGCTGACCCAGGTGTGGGAGGTCACCGGCAAGGACGGCGACACCCTGCAGATCTCGATCGCGGAGGTGCTGCACGACTCCGAGCACGACCTCGGCGTCGACCCCGGGCTGCAGAAGGACGGGGTGGAGGCGCACCTGCAGGAGCTGCTCGCCGAGAACCCCGAGACCTTCGGCGCCGGGGTGGAGCTGGTGCGTCGGGAGTACATGACCGCGATCGGCCCGGTGGACCTGCTGTGCCGCACCGCCGACGGCCGCCACATCGCGGTCGAGGTCAAGCGCCGCGGCGAGATCGACGGCGTGGAGCAGCTGACCCGCTACCTGGAGCTGATGCGCCGCGACCCGCTGCTCGGCGACGTCCAGGGCGTCTTCGCCGCGCAGCAGATCAAGCCGCAGGCCCGGGTGCTGGCCGCCGACCGGGGGATCGCCTGCGTCACCGTCGACTACGACGCGCTGCGCGGTCTGGACCGGGCGGACGAGCGCCTCTTCTGAACCGCCCCGTCCCGCCGGGCCGCTCAGCTGCGGTCGAGCCGGGGGATCAGCACCTCGCGGTAGAGGATCAGCAGGGCGGCAGCGGTGGGCACCGCGATCAGCGCTCCGACGATGCCGAGCAGGGTGCCGAAGGCCAGGGCCGCGATCACGGTGACCGGGCCGGGCACCTTGACCGAGGTGGCCATCACCCGCGGGTAGAGCACGTAGGCCTCGAACTGCTGGTAGATGAGGTAGTAGACCAGGCCGGCGATGCCCAGCGGCACCGAGCTGGTCAGGCAGACCAGGGTGACGAGGACCAGGCTCATGGTCGAGCCGACCAGCGGGATGAAGCTGAGGATCGAGACCACCGCCGCGACCGCGAGCGCGTACTCGCCGAGCCCGATCACGGTGAGGAAGATGAAGCTCAGCGCGCCGGCGGTGACCACCACGATGAACATGCCGGTGAGGTAGGAGCCGACCCGGTTGAAGATCTGGTCGGCCAGGTAGCGCACGCGGGCCCGCTGGCTGGCGGGGGAGAGCTGGTAGACGACCTGCTTGATCGAGGGCATCGAGCTCATGAAGTACAGCGTCAGCACCAGCGTCACCAGCGTGGCGACCAGGGCGTTGGCGATGAACTGGCCGGCGCCGAGTAGCCCGCCGAAGAGGGTCTGGATGAGGTCGCCGGAGGAGAGGAACTCGCTGATCCGGGTGATCACCTGGTACTGCGCGTCGAGCTCGGCCAGCACCGGGTTCATCCGCAGCTGGGCCAGCCAGCGCGGGGCGTTGAGCAGCAGCTCGTCGAGCTGGGAGCTGAAGACCGGGGCCACCGCGAGCACCACCAGCGACATCGCGGCCGCCAGCAGCAGGAAGACCAGCAGCACCGCCACCACCCGCGGCACCCGTCGGCGGGTGATGAGCTCGACCAGGGGGTTGAGACCGACGGAGAGGAACAGCGCCACCAGCACCATCAGCAGGATCGAGGAGACCTGCTGCGCCGCCTCGACGAGCACGTAGGCGGTCAGCACGCCCAGGCAGCCGAAGAAGCCGACCCGGTAGGGGGTGGCGAGGAGCACCCGGACGCCGTCCGGGCGTGCCGGGTCCAGCGCGTCGCGGTGGCCCGGGGTCACCTTGGGCCGGGGTTCGGGCGGGCGTTCGCTCATCCGGGACCGGCTCAGCGACCCGGACGGGTGCCGGCCGGTCGACCGGCGCCGGGAGAACGATCGGAGGAGCCGTTGCCGGGAGCCCGGCCGGCGCCACCGCCACGGTGCTGACGACCGCCCGGCCGACTGGTGCCGGGGCGCGCCTGGGGACCGTGCCGCTCGCCGGCCTGGCCGCTGCCGACGGCCTCGGCGTCGTCGGTGCCCGCCTCGTGGCCGTCGACGGGCTCGAGGTCGACCGTGGTCGCGTCGGGAGCGTCGTCGGCCGGCTCGTCGGCGCCCTCGGACGGTTCGGCCCCGTCCTCGACGACCGGCGCGTCCACCGGGGTCTGCGGCTCGGGACCGCTGCCGTCGGCCGCGGGCGCGTCGAGCTCGGCGGTCGTCACCGGCGGCAGCTGGGTGGTCGGCTCGTCGGCCCCGGCGAGCACCGGCGTCGCGGCGTCGTCCAGGTCGAGGTCGGGACCGCTGAACTGCCCGGCCGTCGCCGTCACCATCGCCGACAGGTTCGACAGCTGGTCGACGATGGCCTGGCGGCGCTGCTGCAGCGAGGCGATCTCGCGTCGCAGCGCCTCGATGGCCTGGTTGTGCCGCTCGGTGTTGCGCTCCATGCTGGTCCGGGCCTGCTGACGGGCCACGGTGATCTGCTGCTCGGTCTCGCGCAGCATCCGGGCCCGGGTCTCGTCGGCCTCGGTGACGGCGGCGCTGCGGATCCGGGCCGCCTCGGCCACCATCTCGGCCAGCTCGCGGTTGGCCTGCTCGGTGGCGGCCGCCCGCTCCGCCATGCTGGCCTGCAGCGCGGCCTGCGCCTCCTCGTGCTCGGCCTGCAGGGTGGTCAGCAGCTGCGAGCGGGTCTGCTCGGCCTCCAGCCGCCACTGCGCGGCCTGGGTGAGGGCCTCCTGCCGGGTGACGTCGGCGTCGCGGAGCGCAGCCTCCCGGGTGCGCTCGGCCAGCGTGGCGGCCTCCTGCTCGAGCATCGCCGCCTGCTGGTGGGCCCGCTCGAGCAGCTGGGCGGCCTCCGCCCCGGCCCGGGTGACCACGTCACCGGTCTCGCGCTCCAGCCGGGCGCGCAGGGTGTCGGCGTGGGCCTGGGTGGTGAGCCGGACGTCCTCGGCGTCCCGCTCGGCCTGCTCGAGCAGCTCACGGGCCTGGCGCCGGGCCTCGGTCAGGATGTTCTCCGCCTCCTGGGCGGCCGCCTCCTTGCGCTGGCGGCCCTCCTCCTCGGCCATCTGCAGGATGCCCTGGGCGCGGTGGCCGATGTCCTGCTGCGGCTCGGGCAGCGGGACCGTCTGCTCCTGCTGCTGGGTCTCGGCCAGCTGCGCCTCCAGACGCAGGATGCGCTGCTGCTGGGCCTGCACCCGGCGCTCGGTCTCGACGAGGAACTGGTCGACCTCGGCCTTGTCGTAGCCGCCGAAGCGGACCTGGCGGAAGCGGGTGGCGTCGGACTGGTCGAAGAACATCTCGAGGCCCTGGCCGGGCTGCTCGACGGTCATGGTGGGGGCTCCTCCGGGCTCGGCTGCGGGGCCCACAGTAGTGGGCGCGACCGACGTCCGCGGGTCCTCGGGGCGGGAAAGGTCGCGAGCCGGGCCGACCAGCGTCAGGAGGGCCGCGTCCCGGCCGGTGGCTCCGCCGGCTGGACGATCTCCAGCAGCACCCCGCCGGTGCTGCGCGGGTGCACGAAGTTGACCAGCGAGCCGCCGGTGCCGCGCACCGCACGGTCGTGCACGAGGGTCAGCCCGCGGGCCCGCAGCACCCTGCTGACCTGCTCGATGTCGCGCACCCGGTAGGCGACCTGCTGCACCCCGGGACCGGAGCGGGCCAGGAACCGTCCGACCGGGGAGTCCTCGGTGAGCGGGGCGAGCAGCTGCACCCGCGGGCGGTCCGGGTGGCCGTCGCCGGCCACCAGCATCGCCTCGGCCACGCCCTGCTCCGGGTTCACCTCGCGGTGCTCCAGCCGCCACCCCAGCACCTCGGTGTGCAGCCGGATCGCCTCGTCGAGGTCGGCGACGGCGTAGCCGACGTGGTCGATGCCCTCGAACAGCCCGGACGCCTCCAGCGGCGGGGGGACGTCGGGGGCCGTGGGCTGGTCGGGCTGCACGGGGGCACGCTCTCACACCGTCGACCGCAGCCCGCTCACACCCGTGCCGCGCTCGGGTGCGGAACCGGCCGGCGTGGTTAGGCTGGGCGGGTCACCACGGCGGTGGCCGGGGTGCTCCCGGGTGCGAGGAGGCATGGACATGGGGTCGGTGGTCGTCGGCGGTGCGCGCACCCCGTTCGGCAAGCTGATGGGGGCGCTCGGCGAGGTGCCCGCCACCGAGCTCGGCGCGGTGGCGATCCGGTGCGCGCTGGAGCGTGCCGGGCTGGATCCGGCGGCGGTCGACTACGTGATCATGGGCCAGGTGCTGCAGGCCGGCAGCGGGCAGATCCCGGCCCGCCAGGCCGCGGTGCGGGCCGGCATCCCGATGAGCGTGCCGGCGCTGACGGTGAACAAGGTGTGCCTGTCCGGGTTGAACGCGGTGGCGCTGGCCGACCAGCTGATCCGCGCCGGCGAGGTCGACGTGGTGGTCGCCGGCGGCATGGAGTCGATGAGCCGGGCCCCGCACCTGCTGCCCGGCTCGCGCACCGGTACCCGCTACGGGCCGGTGACGATGGTCGACCACATGGCCGCGGACGGGCTGCACGACGTCTTCACCGACCAGGCGATGGGCGCGCTGACCGAGTCGTGCAACGCCGGCGACCTGCACGTCAGCCGCGAGGACCAGGACGCCTTCAGCGCGCGTTCGCACCGCCTCGCCGCCCGCGCCACCCAGGCCGGGGTGTTCGCCTCGGAGGTGGTGCCGGTGCCGGTGCCGCAGCGCCGGGGCGGGGACGTCCTGGTCGAGCGCGACGAGGGCGTGCGGGCCGACGCCGACCCCGCCGCGCTGGCCCGGTTGCGTCCGGCCTTCCACCCCGACGGCACCATCACCGCCGGGTCGTCCAGCCCGATCTCCGACGGCGCCGCCGCCGTGCTCGTGATGAGCGAGGAGGCCGCCGAGCGGCACGGGTTGCGGCCGTGGGCCGAGGTCGTCGCCCACGGGCAGGTCGCCGGACCCGACTCGAGCCTGCAGCTGCAGCCGGCCGAGGCCGTGCGGGCGGTCTGCCGGCGGGCCGGGATCGAGCCGGGTGACATCGACCTGTTCGAGATCAACGAGGCGTTCGCCGCGGTCGGGCTGGCCAGCGCCCGCGCGCTCGGGCTCAGCGAGGAGCAGATCGAGCACCGGCTGAACGTGCACGGCGGCGCCATCGCGCTGGGCCACCCGATCGGCGCCTCCGGCGCGCGGCTGGTGCTGCACCTGGCGCTGGAGCTGCGCCGGCGCGGCGCCGGCCAGGCGGTGGCGGCGCTGTGCGGCGGCGGTGGCCAGGGCGACGCGCTGCT
>NZ_QPKK01000187.1 GCF_003344635.1 Desertihabitans aurantiacus | reverse complement strand
GTACCGGGCAGGCCGCCGCCGGCCAGCCCGCCCCGAACCGCGCCCAGCCCGCCCCGGGCCAGCAGTCCTCGGGCCAGCCCACCCAGCCGGCCCGGCCGACCCCGCGGCCGTCGTACCCGCCGGCCGGCGAGGACGACCTGGACGTCCCCGACTTCCTCAAGTAGGTGTTCGCCGCCACCGAGGTGCGCGACGGCGTCGGCGTCGCCTTCACCGACCGCTCGGGCGGAGTGACGCGGGGCACCATGGGCAGCCTCAACCTCGGCCGCAGCGACGTCGACCCCGACGGGGTCCGCGAGAACTTCGACCGGGTCCGCTCCGCGCTCGACCTGCACACCGTCGTCGCACTGGGCCAGGTGCACACCCCCGACGTGCTCGAGGTCACACCCGAGCTGGTCGCCGGCTGGGGTGAGCACGGCCACCTGGGCAGCTCGCTGCCCGGCCAGAGCCGGCTGCCGGTCGCCGACGCCATGGTGGCCACCGACGCCATCGGCACCGGGGTGGCGCTCGCGATCCGGGTCGCCGACTGCGTCCCGGTCGTGCTGACCGATCCCGACGCCGGTGTGGTCGGGGCCGCGCACGCCGGGCGGGTCGGCCTGCTGGCCGGTGTGCTGACCAACACCGTGGACGCCATGCGGCGCGCGGGTGCGCGGCGGATCAGCGCCACCATCGGCCCCCACGTCTGCGGTGACTGCTACGAGGTGCCGACCGAGATGCAGGACGCCGCCGCCCGCCAGCACCCGCGGATCCGGGCCACCACCAGCTGGGGCACCCCCTCCCTCGACCTGGGCGCCGCCGCCCGGGACCAGCTGGAGCAGCAGGGGGTGACGGTGCACTCGCTCGGTCGCTGCACCCGCACCGACGACGAGCTGCACAGCCACCGCCGCGACGGCGCGGGAAGCGGTCGGCAGGCTGCCCTGGTCTGGTTCGCCTGACCGCGCCGCGCCGGGCGCGAGATGTGCCGCGTGTCGGCGCGTCCGCCGCGCCGTGCGGGTGTTCCCGGGCACTAGTGTGGGACGCGCACACGGTGCACGACGACGCGCGGGACGGAGGCACGACGATGGCAGGGCGACTCAGAGGGGCAGCCGAGTGGCTGGGGCTGGTCTCGAACGACCGCTACGCCGAGGAGGAGTGGGCCGACGACGAGCTCACCGCCGACGTCCCCGACGCACGGGAGGCCGCCGCCCGCACCGAGAAGACCCCGGAGACCGGGTCGGCGAAGGTGACCGACCTGTCCACCCGGCTGCCGAGCCGCGCCGAGACCGTCCCGGCCGCCACGGCCACCCCGACGGCGACCGCCCCGGCCCCCAACCCTGCTCCCCGCGAGGCTGAGATGACCCGGATCATCACGGTCCACCCCCGCACCTACAACGAGGCGCGCACCATCGGTGAGCACTTCCGCGACGGGGTGCCGGTGATCATGAACCTCACCGAGATGGAGGACGTCGACGCCAAGCGCCTGGTCGACTTCGCGGCTGGTCTGATCTTTGGCCTGCGTGGCACCATCGAACGTGTCACCAGCAAGGTGTTCCTGATCTCTCCCCAGAACGTCAACGTGACGGCGGAGGACAAGGAGCGCATCGTCGGCGGGTTCTACAACCAGAGCTGACGACTGACCCCGGGCCTCGTCCGGGAGAGAGGCCGCACGCGTCGTGTTGTACCTGATCGGAACCGTCATCAGCGTGCTGCTCGGGCTCTACTGGATCATCCTGCTCGCCCGCATGGTGCTCAGCTGGGTGCCGATGTTCAGCCCCCAGTGGTCGCCCAAGGGACCGGTGCTGGTGGTGGCCGAGGGCGTCTACACCGTCACCGACCCGCCGCTGCGCTTCCTGCGCCGGTTCATCCCGCCGCTGCGGGTGGGCCAGGTCGCGGTGGACCTCTCCTTCATGGTGCTGTGGCTGCTCGTGCTCGTCCTCGTGCAGGTCAACGCCGCGCTCTTCCTGCGCTGAGCCGCGCCGCTCCCGACCGCCCGGCACCACGAGCGCCGGCTCGAGCGCAGAGCCTCGACCCCGGCTCCACGGTTGAGGGTGCATGGCTCGGGTGGCTTGGGTATCGTCGGCGGGAGTCGCGCCCGATCGACGAGAGGTGAGAGATGTCCCTGACGCTGGAGGAAGTCCGTAACACCAAGTTCCACATGGCCCGGCGCGCGGGTTATGAGGTGACGGACGTGGACCTCTTCGTCGACCGCGTGGAGGCCTCCTTCGCCCAGCTGGTCGAGGAGAACCAGATGCTCAAGCGTCAGATCGAGACGCTGAAGGCATCGCAGAGCGCTCCCTCCCCGGCCGAGGGCGGCGAGGACACCCTGCGCCAGCCGGCGCCGGCCAAGGAGAAGCAGCCCGAGCCGGCCGCTCCCGCGCCGCAGCCCCCGGCGCCGCAGCCCGCCGCGCAGAAGCCGGAGCAGGTCACCGCGGTGGCCGAGAGCGGCACCGAGAAGATCGTCGTGACCACCGGCGCCGAGGCCAGCCCGGCCGTGGTGCGTCTGGTCCAGCTGGCCACCGAGCAGGCCGAGAGCCTGGTCACCGAGGCGCAGGCCGAGGCCAAGAAGACCGTCGAGGACGCCCGCGACGAGGCGAAGAAGACCGTCGAGGGCGCCAAGCGCGAGGCCCACGAGATCACCACCGACGCCCGCACCAAGGCCGAGCGGGTGGAGTCGGAGGCCCGCGTCAACGCCGAGCGCGTCCGCAACGAGGCCACCGCCAAGGCCGACGACCTCACCCGTCAGGTGGAGGAGCGCCGCACCCAGCTGTTCACCGAGCTGGAGTCCGAGCGCGACACCCTGCGCGCCTCGGTCCGCGAGCTGCGCGACTTCGAGGCCGAGTACCGCGGCACCTTCACCAACCTGCTCCAGGAGCAGCTGCAGCGGGTGCAGAACCTCGACGTGCAGCCCAAGCAGCGCCCGGTGCTGCTCGACGACGAGAGCGAGGGCGAGGGCGAGGGCCCGACCCCGGCCGGCCGTCGTGGGCACGCCCAGGGCACGGCGACCCCCCGGCTGGACGCGCTGATCCGCGACAACGGCTGAGCCTCCGACCGGTCCACCGGTCGCCGAGCACACCTCGCAGGGCCCCACCTAGGTGGGGCCCTGTGTCGTCCCCGCACCCCGACGGCCACGCGGCGCGTGCCGGCACCGGGTGGGTGAGCGGCGGGAGGTGGAAGCCGTCGTGTACTCTCCTCCGCGTCCTCCGGCGCACCGGCGTCCGGGGAGCAGGAGGAGGCACGATGAGCTCGGCCAAGCGTGGCGCCGCGGGGGCGGCGAAGGACCTGTCCTGGCGGACGTCGGTGGACCCGGCCGCACTGCCCTTCCGCGACGGGGAGGAGCCGTGGACCAGCGAGGAGGTCCACGAGCTGATCGAGGAGCTGCTGGCCGACATCGCCAAGCAGGAGGCCGCGGTCGAGCTGGCCGAGCACGAGCTCGCCGACATGCGCGACGGCACCGACGGCGCGGGACGCGACCCGGCCGACGTCGGCGCCAACAACTTCGAGCGCGACCAGGAGATGACCCTCGCCCACAGCGCCCGGGAGATGCTGGAGCAGGGCCTGGTGGCGCTGCGCAGCATCCGCGACGGCCACTACGGCGCCTGCGAGAACTGCGGCCAGCCGATCGGCAAGGGTCGGCTGCAGGTGTTCCCGCGCGCGACCCTGTGCGTGACCTGCAAGCAGCGTGAGGAGCGTCGCTGATCTCCGAGGACACGGTCGCCGCACCCGAACCCGTCCGGGGTCGGATCCGGCCGGCGGCGGCCCGCGCCATCATCCTCGGCGTCCTCGGCGTGGGCTACGGCCTGGACCAGCTCACCAAGCACCTCGCGCTCAGCCACCTGGTCGAGGGCGACCCGGTGCGGCTGCTCGGCGGGCTGCTCACGCTGCGGCTGATCTTCAACTCCGGTGCCGCCTTCGGGATGGGGGAGGGCGTCACCATCGTCTTCACCCTGCTCTCGGCGACCGTGCTGGTCGTGCTGCTGGTGCTGCTGTGGCGGGTCCGGCACCGCGGCTGGGCGCTCGGGTTCGGGCTGCTCGGCGCCGGCGTCTGCGGCAACCTCACCGACCGGCTGGTCCGCCCGCCGGCCCCGCTGCACGGGCACGTGGTCGACTTCCTCGAGCTGCCCTACTTCCCGGCCATCTTCAACGTGGCCGACGTCTGCGTCACCTTCGCCGCGGTGACCATCGCCTGGGTGTCGCTGTTCGGCCAGGCCACCCTGCGCGGCGAGCGGGTCACGTGAGCGCGCCGGCGCCTGAGCCGGGGCGGTGGCCGCGGTGGTGAACCGGGTCCTGCTGGTCCCCGACGGCCTGGACGGGGACCGCGTCGACGCCGCCGCCGCCCGCATGCTCGGGCTCTCCCGCAGCCAGCTGGCCGAGCTGATCGGCGCCGGCCGGGTGCTGCTCGACGGCCGTCCGGTGGCCAAGTCCGACCCGGTGAGCGCCGGGGCGATGCTCGAGGTCGACCTGCCCGAGGAGCGGCACGGGGTCGAGGTGACCCCGACCGTGGTCGAGGGTGTGCGGATCGTCCACGACGACGCCGACCTGGTGGTGGTCGACAAACCCGTCGGGGTGGCGGCCCACCCCACCCAGGGCTGGGACGGCCCGTCGGTGGTGGAGCACCTGGCGGGGGCCGGGTTCCGGATCTCCACCTCCGGTGCACCGGAGCGGCAGGGGATCGTGCAGCGGCTCGACGTCGGCACCTCCGGGCTGATGGTGGTGGCCAAGAGCGAGCACGCCTACACGCTGCTCAAGCGGGCCTTCCGCGACCGGACGGTCGAGAAGGTCTACCACACGCTGGTGCAGGGCCATCCCGACCCGTTCGACGGAACCATCGACGCCCCGATCGGGCGGCACCCCGGCAACGACTGGAAGATGGCGATCGTGGACGGCGGCCGGCACTCGGTCACCCACTACCGCACGCTGGAGGCCTTCGTCGGCACCACCCTGCTCGAGGTGCACCTGGAGACCGGGCGCACCCACCAGATCCGGGTGCACATGCAGGCCATCCGCCACCCCTGCGTGGGCGACCCGGTCTACGGCAGCGACCCGGTGCTCGCCCGCCGCCTCGGACTGGAGCGGCAGTGGCTGCACGCCGTCCGGCTGGGCTTCGTGCACCCCGGCACCGGTGAGCCGGTGACGTACACCTCGCCGTACCCCGACGACCTGCAGGCCGCCCTCGACGTCGTCGCCGCGGGCTGAGCGGGCCAGCGCCGCACTGGTCTGAGACGTCGGTGCCCACTGGTCTGGTCGGGTCCCGCTGGGTGGACCGCGCACCACCTCCGATGTGCTGGCAGGAGCCGGGACGACTAGGGTCGGGGAACGTGCGTAGAGCGAAGATCGTGTGCACGCTCGGGCCGGCTGTCGCCTCCCCGGAGCGGATGAAGGAGCTGGTCGAGGCCGGCATGGACGTCGCCCGGTTCAACATGAGCCACGGCGACCACAGCGAGCACGAGGAGCGGCTGGCCAACCTGCGGGCGGCCGCCGCCGAGGTCGGGCGCACCGTCGGGCTGCTGGCCGACCTGCAGGGCCCGAAGATCCGGCTCGGGCGCTTCGCCCAGGGCAAGGAGAACCTCGCCTACGGCGCCCGCTTCACCATCACCACCGACGACGTCGGGGGCGATGCCGAGCGCTGCTCGACCACCTACAAGGGTCTGCCCGGCGATGTGACGCCGGGCGACACCATCCTCGTCGACGACGGCCGGCTGACGCTGCGTGCTGAGGAGGTCACCGACACCGAGGTGGTCACCACCGTGGTGGTCGGCGGCCCGGTCTCCAACAACAAGGGGATCAACCTGCCCGGCGTGGCGGTCAGCGTGCCGGCGATGAGCGAGAAGGACGTCGACGACCTGCGCTGGGCGCTGCGCAGCGGTTTCGACATGGTGGCGCTGTCGTTCGTGCGCTCCGCCGCCGACGCCGAGGCCGTCCGCCAGATCATGGCCGAGGAGGGACGCACCGTCCCGGTGATCGCCAAGATCGAGAAGCCGCAGGCGGTGGAGAACCTCGACGAGATCATCGACGCCTTCGACGCCTTCATGGTGGCCCGCGGCGACCTGGGCGTGGAGCTCCCGCTGGAGGAGGTGCCGCTGGTCCAGAAGCGGATCGTCGACGCCGCCCGCCGCTGGGCGAAGCCGGTGATCGTGGCCACCCAGATGCTGGAGTCGATGATCTCCGCACCGCGGCCCACCCGGGCCGAGGCCAGCGACGTCGCCAACGCGGTGCTCGACGGGGCCGACGCGGTGATGCTGTCGGGTGAGACCAGCGTCGGGCAGTACCCGATCGTCACCGTGCAGACGATGGCCCGGATCGTCGACAACACCGAGAGCCACGGCCTGGAGAAGATCAGCGCCATCAACTGGGACCCGCACACCACCGGCGGCGTCATCGCCAAGGCCGCGGCCGAGGTGGCGGAGCGGATCGGGGCCAAGTACCTGGTGGCCTGCACCCAGAGCGGGGACTCCGCGCGCCGCCTGTCCCGGCTGCGCTCGCCGATCCCCGTGGTCGCCTTCACCCCCGAGCAGCAGACCCTGCACACGCTGACCCTGTCCTGGGGCGTCGACGCCTACAAGGTCGACACCGTCGGCAACACCGACGAGATGATCCTCATGGTGGAGGCCGAGCTGGAGCGCCTCGGCCTGGCCGTGGAGGGGGAGCGCGTGGTGATCGTGGCCGGCACCCCGATGGGGGCGTCGGGCACCACCAACATGGTCCGCGTCCGCCGGATCGGCGGCCCGCTGAAGTGAACCCCGGGCCGCGCCCCCGGGGCGCGGCCGAGCGGGTCGCAGGAGGGTCCGGCGTCACCGACGCCGGGCCCTCCTGCCGTCTCCGGCGGTGTGAGACTCCTCATGCGCGGGGACCGGCGGTGGAGTGCCCCGAGTGGGACTCGAACCCACACTGAATGGTTTTTGAGACCATCGCCTCTGCCGATTGGGCTATCGGGGCCGGGGCGTCGTCCACCGTAGTGCATGCCGCACGTCCGGGCGCGCGACGGCGCCGCGGATCGTGCCCCGGCGGCACGCAGCACCCTTCCCCGACGCGGTACGGTGGCCCCCGGACCAGCGTCCACCCGAACGACCCACCGAGCGGCAGAGGCAGAGCGAGTGACAGAGGCAGAGGCGACCGAGAGCAGCGCGTCCACCGGCAGCAAGCCCCGGGTCCTGGTGGCCGAGGACGAGGCGCTGATCCGCCTCGACCTCGTCGAGCTGCTGACCGACGAGGGCTACCAGGTGGTGGGCGAGGCCGCCGACGGCGAGGCCGCGGTGCAGATGGCCCAGGAGCTGCGTCCCGACCTGGTGGTGATGGACGTCCAGATGCCCAAGATGGACGGCATCACCGCCGCCCAGGCGATCGCCGAGGAGCGGATCGCCCCGGTGGTCATGCTCACCGCCTTCAGCCAGCGCGAGCTGGTCGAGCGGGCCCGCGAGGCCGGCGCGATGGCCTACGTGGTCAAGCCGTTCGAGGCCTCCGACGTGGTGCCGGCGATCGAGATCGCGATCGGCCGGTTCGCCGAGATCCGCGCCATCGAGGCCGAGGTGGCCGACCTGTCGGACCGGCTCGCCTCTCGCAAGGCGGTCGACCAGGCCAAGGCGCTGCTGCAGACCGGTCTGGGGCTGAGCGAGCCCGAGGCGTTCCGCTGGATCCAGAAGACCGCGATGGACCTGCGCAAGTCGATGCGTGAGGTGGCCGAGGGCGTCATCGAGCACGCCAAGAACAACAAGGCCTCCACCATCAAGCGCCCCACCCGCTGACGACTCCCCGACGCGCCCCGGCCATCCCGGCCGGGGCGCGTCGTCGTCCCCGGGCAGGGGCCCGGGGCCGGGCCGCC
>NZ_QPKK01000186.1 GCF_003344635.1 Desertihabitans aurantiacus | reverse complement strand
GCCGTCAGCGCCGCGCCGGTCCCCGCCCGACGCGGCCGGGGCGGGGCCGGGGAGAAGGCCGGGATCGGCACCTACATCGTGCTGAGCCTGACCGCGGCCCTGTTCCTGTTCCCCTTCTACTACTCGCTGGTGGCCGGCTCGCACCCGCCGGCCGAGCTCTACGACGGGTCGCCGCCGCTGCTGCCCGGGCCGGGGCTGTTCACCAACATGGGGTTGGCGCTGCAGCAGGCCGATCTCTTCCAGGCGCTCGGACGCTCGCTGGTCGTGGCCGGCGTCGTCACCGCCGCCACGGTGTTCTTCTGCACGACGGCCGGCTTCGCCTTCGCCAAGCTGAGGTTCCGCGGACGGGGTGCGCTGTTCGGCATCACGCTGGCGACCCTGACCATCCCGCCGACGCTGGGCATCGTCCCGCTGTACGTCGTGATGAGCACCCTGGGTCTGGTCAACAACCTGGCCTCGGTGATCCTGCCGGCCGCGGTGACCGCGTTCGGGGTGTTCTTCATGCGCCAGTTCCTCACCCAGGCGCTGCCGGACGAGCTGGTCGAGGCGGCCAAGGTCGACGGCGCCAGCCTGACCCGGACGCTGTTCGAGATCGTCTTCCCGATCGCCCGCCCGGGCATGGCGGTGCTGGGGATCCTGTCGTTCATGGCGTCCTGGAACGACTTCCTCTGGCCGTTCATCGCCGTCCGCAACGCGCCGACCATCCAGGTGGCCGTCGCCAGCATCCAGGCCGGCTACACCCCCGACATCTCGGTCATCCTCGCCGGCACCGTGATCGCGACCGTCCCGCTGGTGGTCGTGACCGCGATCTTCGGCAAGCAGATCGTCAACGGGATCTCCGCCGGGGCCGTGAAGGGGTGACCCCGGCCCGCTGACCCCCTCGACCCGCTCAGCCCAGCGCGTCCTCGAGAGCCGTCGGTGTCAGCCCGTGCGCGGCGGCCACCGGGGCGTTGGTGACCACGCCGGCGGTGGTGTTGAGCCCCCTGGCCAGGGCGGCGTCGTCCCGCAGCGCCTGCCGCCAGCCCTTGTCGGCCAGCGCCACGGTGTAGGGGAGGGTGGCGTTGGTCAGCGCGTAGGTGGAGGTGCGGGGGACCGCCCCGGGCATGTTGGCCACGCAGTAGAAGGTCGAGCCGTGCACCGGGTAGGTCGGGTCGGAGTGGGTGGTGGGGCGGGAGTCCTCGAAGCAGCCGCCCTGGTCGATGGCGATGTCGACCAGCACCGATCCGGGCTTCATCCGCGAGACGAGCTCGTTGCTCACCAGCTTGGGCGCGGCCGCGCCGGGGATCAGCACCGCGCCGATCACCAGGTCGGCCTGCACCACCTGCTCCTCCAGGGTGAGCCTCGACGACGCCAGCCCGTGCACCTGGTTGTCGTAGCGCCAGAACGACATCCGCAGCTTGTCCAGGTCGGTGTCGAGCAGGGTGACGTCGGCGCCCATGCCGAGGGCGATGTTGGCCGCGTTCTGCCCCGACACCCCGGCACCGATGATGACCACCTTGGCGTTGGCGACGCCGCCGACGCCGCCCATCAGCACCCCGCGGCCGCCGGAGGCCTTGAGCAGCGCGTGCGCGCCGACCTGCGGCGCGAGGCAGCCGGCGACCTCCGACATCGGGTAGAGCAGCGGCAGCCCGCCCGAGGCCAGCTGAACCGTCTCGTAGGCGACCGCGGTGGTGCCGCTGTCGACCAGGGCGGTGGTGAGCGGGCGGTCGGCGGCCAGGTGGAGGTAGGTGAACAGCAGCAGGTCCTCGCGCAGGAACGGGTACTCCGCAGCGACCGGCTCCTTGACCTTCAGCACCATCTCCGCGCCGCCCCAGACGTCCTCGGCACGCTCGAGGACCGTCGCCCCGGCGGCGACGTACTCCTCGTCGGGGATCGCCGATCCCTCGCCCGCGCCGCGCTGCACCAGCACCTGGTGGCCGTGGGCCGTCAGCTCGTGCACCCCGATCGGGGTGCACGCCACCCGGTACTCGTGGTCCTTGACCTCCGTGGGCACGCCGACGCGCATTGGTCCTCCTCGATCGAGCTGCTCGGTCGTCCCCATCATCTCCGCTGCCCGTCACGTCCTGCATGCGGGTCGGAGTGGGCCAGACGCCTGGCGTCGGGAGGTTGCGGCAGAGTGAAGTCGTGACGATGCTGCGAGCAGTCGCGGAGTGGTTCCGGGAAGGAGCGTCCGATGGGAGGACGGCTGCGTCGGGTGTGGCTCGGACTCGGCGTGTTGTGGCTGCTCTACATCGGGTGGATCCTGATCCGCTGGAGCACGGACGGTGCCCCTCCGACACTCGCCCAGTGGATGGTGCCGGCCTGCGGTCTCGTGGCGGTCGTGTGCGGCCTGTTCACCGCGCGGAGTCTGGACCGTGGCACCACGGATCGGGACGGCGACGTCTGAGGTGACCGTCGTGCTCTCTTGCACACGCCTTCTCGAGCCTGCGTCCTGGCCCTGCTCCGGCAACCCGGGGGGTCTCTTCCATGGACGAACGGCCGCCGGCACCCGCAGGTACCGACGGCCGTCCGTGGGGAGAACCGGGCTCAGCAGTCGAAGTAGAGCTCGAACTCGTGCGGGGTCGGACGCAGCCGGATGGCGTCGATCTCGGCCCGCTTCATCTCGATCCAGGTCTCGATGAGGTCGGAGGTGAAGACCCCGCCGGCGAGCAGGAACTCGTGGTCGGCCTCCAGGCTGTCCAGCACCGCGCTCAGGTCGGCGGGGACGGTCGGGACGGAGGCGTGCTCCTCCGGCGGCAGCTCGTAGAGGTCCTTGTCGACCGGGGCCGGCGGCTCGATCTGGTTCTGGATGCCGTCCAGACCGGCCAGCAGGATCGCCGAGAACGCCAGGTACGGGTTCGACGACGGGTCGGGGCAGCGGAACTCGACGCGCTTGGCCTTCGGGTTGGCGCCGGTGATCGGGATCCGGATGCAGGCCGAGCGGTTGCGCTGGCTGTAGACCAGGTTGACCGGGGCCTCGAAGCCGGGCACCAGGCGGTGGTAGCTGTTCACGCTGGGGTTGGTGAAGGCCAGCAGCGAGGGGGCGTGGGCCAGGATGCCGCCGATGTACCAGCGGGCGGTGTCGGACAGGCCGCCGTAGCCGGCCTCGTCGTAGAACAGCGGCTGCCCGCCGTTCCAGATCGAGGAGTGCACGTGCATGCCCGAGCCGTTGTCGCCGAAGATCGGCTTCGGCATGAAGGTGGCGGTCTTGCCGTGCTCCCAGGCGGTGTTCTTCACCAGGTACTTGAATTTCTGGACGTCGTCGCCCGCGCTCAGCAGGGTGGAGAACCGGTAGTTGATCTCGGCCTGTCCGGCGGTGCCGACCTCGTGGTGGGCGCGCTCGACCTCGAGCCCGGCATTCGTCATGTTGCGGACCATGTCGTCGCGCAGGTCGGCGAAGTGGTCGACCGGGGGCACGGGGAAGTATCCGCCCTTGTACTTGACCTTGTAGCCGCGGTTGCCACCCTCCTCGACCCGGCCGGTGTTCCAGGCGCCGGCGACGGAGTCGATGGCGTAGTAGCCGGTGTTCTGCTTGGTCTCGAAGCGGACGTCGTCGAAGACGTAGAACTCGGCCTCGGGCGCGAAGAAGGCGGTGTCACCGATGCCGGTGGAGGCGAGGTAGGCCTCGGCCTTGCGCGCGATGTTGCGCGGGTCGCGGCTGTAGGCCTCCTTGGTCAGCGGGTCGTGCACGAAGAAGTTCACGCACAGCGTCTTGGCCTTGCGGAAGGGGTCCAGGTAGGCCGTGGTCGGGTCGGGCAGCAGCGCCATGTCCGACTCGTGGATCTTCTGGAAGCCGCGGATCGAGGACCCGTCGAAGGCGAGCCCGTCCTCGAACACCTCGGGCCCGAAGGACGCCGCCGGGACGGTGAAGTGCTGCATGATGCCCGGCAGGTCGCAGAAGCGGACGTCGACGACCTCGACACCCTCGTCCTTGATGTAGGCCAACAGGTCGTCGGCTCCTTGGAACATGGCTTTCCTCCGCTGTGGTGGATGACTGACGGGTGAACCCTAGGAACGGGCCGTTCCGGACCGGTTGCGCAGATGTTTCGGCCGCGTTACGGGCCCGTCCACCCGGGTTCCGGGCTCACCCTGCCACGTCCGGCGGCCCGCCCGGTCGGCGTCCAGCGGCCGCGAGAGCGGTCCGCGGGTAGGGTGGCGCGGTGTCCAACGCCCTCGCCGACCCCGGTCACCGACGTCCCGGGGAGCGGCTGGGACTGCCCGCCTCGGGCCGTGGCTCGCTGGCGAGCTGGCGCTCCCGGATCGCGGCCATCCTGCTCGACTGGGCGGTCTGCATGGGGCTGAGCGTGCTCTTCTTCGGCACCGAGGTGGTCCAGGGCGACGGCTGGCAGACGTTCATGCCGCTCACGCTGTTCTTCGTCGAGTCGGCGGTGCTGTCCGCGCTGACCGGTGGCTCGCTGGGGCAGCTGGTCTGCCGGATCGGCATCATCCGGCTGGACGGTCACCAGCTCGGCTTCCTGCGGGCGGTGCCGCGGGCGGCGATGGTCTGCCTGGCGCTGCCGGCCCTGGTGGTCGACGGCGACCGGCGGGGGCTCAACGACCTGCTGCTCGGCACCGTGGTGGTCAACCGGCGCTGAGGACTCCCGCCTACTGCCTCTGGGTGGTGAGCGGCACTCCGGACGGGCCCTGAGGAGCGCCCGCTCGTGGCGCGGATGAGGGCGGGGACGGGCCACGCGGCTGACGACCGCCCGCTCGCGGCACGGACCAGCGCGAACCGGCCGGTGTCGCTGAGCAGTGCCCACCCGCGGCGGAGATCCGCGCCGGCCCGTCCGTGTGGCTGAGCAGTGCCCTCTCGCGGCGGATCCGCGGCGGCCGTCCGGTGTGGCTGAGCAGTGCCCTCTCGCGGCAGTCGTCCGCTCCAGAACGGCTCAGGCGGCTGAGCACCGCCCGCTCGCGGCACGGATCGGCGCCCAGCGGGCCGGCGGTCAGCTGATCCGCTCCACCGACCAGTTCGACACCAGCTGCTGGACGCCGAGCTCGCGCAGGGCCCGGTTGCCCGGCAGCGCGGCGTCGTAGCGGGAGCCGCCGCACCAGGCCGCCAGCCGTGGCGTCCGCCCGGCGGCGGCACCGACCCGGCGGACCGGGGCCACCACCTCCTGCTCGACCAGCTCCTCGGTCACCGCGGGGGCGGTGCGGTGGCTGGAGGTGTGGACGCCGAGCTCGTGCCGGTCGGCGAGCTCGGCCAGGTCGGCGTCGGAGAGCTGGGCCCGCTCGGGGTCACCGGAGGCGAAGATCGGGAAGAAGACCGCCCGTAGCCCGAGCCGGTCGCACTCCTCGGCCCCGAACAGGGCGGTGTCGCGGAAGCCGTCGTAGAAGGCGACCAGCACCCGCAGCCCGTCCGTGGCGCCCTCGGCGACCAGCGACGGCGCGAGCGTGGCCGCCCGGGCCAGCTGGTCGCGGACGACCGGGCGGGAGCGCTCGGCGATGTGGTGGAAGTTCAGCGCCAGCACGCCACCCGGCGGCGGGGCCAGCGTCCCCTCCAGCACCGCGGTGCCGAGCAGGGACTGCAACGCGTACAGCTCCGCGCCGAACACCGGACCCTCCGGCTCGGGCGCCGGGTCGAGCCCGACCAGGTGGCGCAGCACCGTCGCCGGGTGCTCCTCGGGCTCCAGCAGGGCGTCGGTGAGCAGCAGGACCGGGATGCAGGCCTCCTGGTCGGTCTGGCTGAGGATCGTCTCGTGCAGGGAGGCCTCGTCGACCCCGTCACCCGTCCGCGTCACGCCGCCCCCTCGCCCGCCCGACCGACTGCAGCCCCCCGACGCCCGGGCCGGCGGCACGGTGAACGAGACTACGACGGTGACCGCGCGAAGCTACCGGCAGGTGCTGTCGGCCCGGGGCGAGGTCGTCGAGATGGCCCTGGACGGCCTGGACCGGCTCGGCGTGCCGGTGACCAGCTGCTCCCTGGTGGTCGGCGGGCGGATCGTCGCCTCGGGCAACGGCTACGGCGCCGACCGCGCCGCCGCCGAGCTCAGCGGGCTCGGGGAGCTGGCCGAGGGCGTCCTGGCGGGGGAGCACGTCTCCCGGCTGCGCGCCCGGACGTGGCGGGGCTCCTGGCGGGAGCTGGTGGCCCGGCTGGGCCGCGACCAGGTGGTCGACCCGCGCACCCTGACCCTGCCGGCCGGCTCGTCCTGGACCGAGGAGGCCCCCCTGGACTGGCTGCCGGCCACCCGGGTGCGGACCGGGGAGGAGGTGTGGCTGCCCGCCGAGCTGCTGGCCAGCGAGGACGCCGAGCTGCCGCCCGGTCCGCGGCTGCTGCCGCCGATCACCAACGGCCTGGGCGCCGGCACCGACCCCGTCCGCCCGCTCACCCACGGGCTGCTGGAGCTGCTGCAGCGCCACACCAACGTGCTGCGCTTCCGCGCCCTGGACCGGCTCTCGCCCGAGATCACCGCCGACGCCCTGCCCGCCTCGGTCGCGGCGCTGGTGCAGCGGATGAGCGACCTCGGGGTGCGGCCGGTGCTCAAGCACGCCGGCACCGAGCTCGGCGTGGTCTCCACCTACGTCACCGGCGAGGACGAGGACCCGCCGCAGCCGGTCGTCGTCACCGCCTGCGGGGAGGCCGCCCACCCCTCGGCCGAGGTCAGCCTGACCAAGGCGGTGCTGGAGTTCGCCAACTCCCGGGCCCGCAAGGCGTTCTGCTTCGGCGACCCGGTGCTGGCCCGCCGCACCGCTCCCGACCGCTACTGGGACGCCCTCCCGCCGGCCGCCGGGGACAGCCGGGAGCGCGCGGCGATGCAGGCCTGGGCCGCGATGGACGTCGACGCGCTGGCCCGGCTGACCCGCTCCGACCGCAGCCGCCGCGTCTCCTACGCCGAGGTGGGCGGGCTGCCCGCCCCGACGCTGGACCAGCCGACGCTGCTGGAGCACCTGCTCAGCGCGCTCGAGGCCGACCCGCTCGACCACGACGTGCTGGCCGCCACCACCTCCGACGGGCCGGTCGTGGTGAGCAAGGTGGTGGTGACGAACCTGGAGGCGGAGACGCTCTCGCACAGCCGGATCGGCGAGACCGGCGTGGCCCGTTCGATCGCCGCCGACCTCGACCTGGTCCGGGTGCAGGACCGGGCCAGCGCGACCCACTCCGCGCGGGTGCTGCTGACCGAGGAGGCCGAGCAGCGGCTCGGCGGGCCGGTGTGGTGGTCGCCGGCGCGGGCCGAGGAGCTGCTGGGCCCGCTCTACCCGCTGTACCGCGAGCCGCCGCGGCACTCGGTCGCGCTGACCTGAGCCGCGGCCTCAGCCGACGTGGACCGCGGTGGCCCGGTGGCTGGCGACGGTGGCCGGCCCGGCGGCCCGGCAGGTCAGCTGCTCGGGCCGGCTGCGCTCGGTGGCGAGCTGGACGGTGACCAGCGTCCCGGGGCCACGACGGCGCAGCCGCACCTCCCAGCCCTCCTCGGCCGGCTCGGAGCCCAGCACCTCCAGCTCGTGGCGGCCGAGCGGCCCCAGCACCCGCAGCGCCTCGACGACGGCCACCTGCTCGGGTGCGGGCAGGGTGGTGTAGCCGCGCAGGAAGGTGGGGCCGATCCGTCCGGCGAGGTGGTCGGCGACCACCTCGACCGCGGAGCCGGCGTCCAGCCCGCCGTAGTAGACGCCGTCGGGGGCGACCACGAGGTTGGCCGCGAACCGGTCGCCGCCGACGTGGCTGCACTCCCAGGTGAGCTCGGGCCAGCGCGCGGCCAGGGCGGCCGCGACCGGGCGTCCGCGCACGGCGCAGCAGGTGTCGTGGACGCCGTGGGCGCAGACCAGCAGCACCGGCGGGTGGCCGGTCGCGCCGGGGGCCTCGAGGGCGTCGGGGAGGGCGAGCAGGTCGTCCTCGTCGGCCCAGGTG
>NZ_QPKK01000185.1 GCF_003344635.1 Desertihabitans aurantiacus | reverse complement strand
GCCGCCGAGCTCGCGCGGCTGGCTGAGTACGGGCCGCGCTCGCGCGGCTGGCTGGGTACGCGCCGCGCTCGCGCGGCCGGCTGACCTGGCCCCGACGGGGCACCCGGCCGCCGGTGTGCCCGCTGCCGGCCCGCCGTCTAGGGTGGTCGGGCCACGGGAGGGGAGAGCCAGCCGCTGACCCGCGGGACCCCGACGGTGGCAGGGAGAGCGAGATGGCCATCGTGACCGACAGCCCCGCCCCGTCCGCCACCGCGGACGCCGGGGACGTCCTGACCGCCACCGCCGACGGCGCCTTCGCCGCCCGGCACATCGGGGTGGGCCCGCAGGACCAGCAGCGGATGCTCGACGTGCTCGGGCTGTCCTCGGTGCAGGAGCTGGTCGACCGGGTGCTGCCCGAGCAGATCCGCACCCGCGAGCCGCTGGCGCTGCCGCAGCCGCTCAGCGAGGACGGCGCCCGCGTCGCGCTGGCCGAGCTGGCCGCCCGCAACCGGCCCTGCACGGCGATGATCGGCCTGGGCTACCACGGCACCCTCACCCCGGCGGTGATCCGGCGCAACGTGCTGGAGGACCCGTCCTGGTACACCGCCTACACCCCTTACCAGCCCGAGATCAGCCAGGGCCGGCTGGAGGCGCTGCTGAACTTCCAGACCGTGGTCTCCGACCTCACCGGGCTGCCGGTCGCCGGCGCCAGCCTGCTGGACGAGCCGACCGCCGCCGCCGAGGCGATGGCGCTGGCCCGCCGCTCGGTGAAGAAGGGCGAGGTGTTCCTGATGGATGCCGACACCCTCCCGCAGACCATCGCGGTGGTGCAGACCCGCGCCCGCGCGCTCGGCATCGAGGCGGTGGTGGCCGAGGGCGACCTGGTCACCGCGCTGCAGACCACCGACGCGTTCGCGGTGCTGGTGCAGACGCCGGGGGCCAGCGGGGCGCTGCGCGGGTTCGAGGAGCTGGCCGCGGTCGCGCAGAAGGCCCACGACAACGGCGCCCTGGTGGTGGCCGCCTGCGACCTGCTGGCGCTGACCATCACCGCCGACGTCGCCTCCTGGGGCGCCGACATCGCCGTCGGCAGCAGCCAGCGCTTCGGCGTCCCGCTGTTCTACGGCGGCCCGCACGCCGCCTTCATGTCGGTGCGCGATGGGCTGCAGCGCTCGCTGCCGGGACGGCTGGTCGGGGTGTCGGTGGACGCCGACGGCACGCCGGCCTACCGGCTGGCCCTGCAGACCCGCGAGCAGCACATCCGCCGGGAGAAGGCGACCTCCAACATCTGCACCGCCCAGGTGCTGCTGGCTGTCACGGCCGCCATGTACGCCGTCTACCACGGCCCGGACGGGCTGCGCCGGATCGCGACCCGGCTGCACACCGACGCCGCCCGGGTCGCCGCCGCGCTGCAGGAGGCCGGCTTCGAGCTGGCCCACACCAGCTTCTTCGACACCCTGCAGGTGCGGGTCCCGCACCGCGGCCGCCAGGTGGTCGCTGCCGCCCGCCAGGCCGGGCTGCACCTGCGTCCGGTCGATGCCGACACCGTCGGGATCAGCATCGGCGAGGACGCCGGGGAGCACCAGCTGCAGGCACTCTGCGAGGCCTTCGGCGCCACCCTGTCCGACCGCACGACCGGCGACCTCGCCGGGCAGGTGCGCGAGCGGGACTTCCTCACCCACCCCGTCTTCCGCACCCACCGCTCCGAGACGCAGATGCTGCGCTACCTGCGCTCGCTGTCCGACCGCGACTTCGCCCTCGACCGGGGGATGATCCCGCTCGGCTCGTGCACCATGAAGCTCAACGCCACCACCGAGATGGAGCCCATCTCGCTGCCCGGCTTCGCCGACCTGCACCCCTTCGCCCCGGTCGAGGACGCCGGCGGCTACCGCGACCTGGTCGCCACCCTGGAGGAGTGGCTGGCCGAGGTCACCGGCTACGCCCGGGTCTCGGTGCAGCCCAACGCCGGCAGCCAGGGCGAGCTCGCCGGCCTGCTCGCGATCCGCGCCTACCACCGCTCCCGTGGTGAGCACGAGCGCGTGGTCTGCCTCATCCCGTCCTCGGCGCACGGCACCAACGCCGCCTCGGCGGTGATGGCCGGCATGTCGGTGGTGGTGGTCCGCTCCACCGCCGAGGGCACCGTCGACCTGGACGACCTGCACGCCAAGATCGAGGCCCACCGCGACCGGCTGGCCGCGATCATGGTCACCTACCCCTCCACCCACGGGGTGTTCGAGGAGACCATCACCGAGCTGTGCGCGGCGGTGCACGAGGCCGGTGGCCAGGTCTACGTCGACGGCGCCAACCTCAACGCCCTGCTCGGGCTGGCCAAGCCGGGGGAGATCGGCGCCGACGTCAGCCACCTCAACCTGCACAAGACGTTCTGCATCCCGCACGGTGGTGGCGGCCCGGGAGTGGGGCCGGTCGGCGTCCGGGAGCACCTGGCGCCGTTCCTGCCCACCCACCCCATGCTGGACGTCGCCCCGCTCGACGGGCACGCCGGTGACGGGGCCGCGCCGGCCGTCGGGCCCGTCTCCGGTGCGCCGTACGGATCGGCGGGGATCCTGCCGATCTCGTGGGCCTACATCGCCATGATGGGCGCGGACGGCCTGCGCGCGGCGACCGAGCAGGCGGTGCTGTCGGCCAACTACGTCGCCGCCCGGCTGGCCGAGCACTACCCGGTGCTCTACGCCGGCCGCGGCGGGCTGGTGGCCCACGAGTGCATCCTCGACCTGCGGCCGCTGACCAAGGCCAGCGGGATCACCGTCGACGACGTCGCCAAGCGGCTGGTCGACTACGGCTTCCACGCCCCGACGATGAGCTTCCCGGTGGCCGGCACGCTGATGGTCGAGCCCACCGAGTCGGAGGACCTGGCCGAGATCGACCGGTTCTGCGAGGCGATGATCGGCATCCGCGAGGAGATCGCCCGGGTTGAGGCGGGGGAGTGGGGCCGGGAGGACAACCCGCTGGTCAACGCCCCGCACACCCTGGCCCGGGTGACCGCCGACGAGTGGACCCACGCCTACTCCCGCACCGTCGCCGGCTACCCGACCGGACGCCGCAGCGGGCCGGTGGCCGAGGGCCGCGGCGACAAGTACTGGCCGCCGGTGGCGCGGATCGACCAGGCCTACGGCGACCGCAACCTGGTCTGCTCCTGCCCGCCGCCGGAGGCCTTCGAGAGCTGATCTGACGGACCCGCTACGGTCGGGGGGCATGACGACGACGTCCCAGCCCACCATCGCCATCGTCGGAGCCGGCGGCTTCGTGTTCCCCTTCCGCCTGGTCGGTGACCTGCTGAGCTTCCCCGCCCTGCGGTCGGCGCGGCTGCACCTGATGGACATCGACGCCGGGCGGCTGGCCCCGGTCGCCGCGGCCGCCCGGGAGCTGGTCGACCACCACGGCCTCGATGCCACGGTGGTGGAGACCACCGATCTGCGTCAGGCGCTGGGCGGGGCGGACTTCGTCATCATCACCTTCCAGGTGGGTGGGGTGGAGGCCTACCGTCACGACGTGGAGATCCCGCGTCGCCACGGGGTCGACCAGACCGTCGGCGACACCCTCGGCCCGGGCGGGGTGTTCCGCTTCCTGCGCTCGGTGCGGGCCTACGACGAGATCGTCGCGGTGGCCGGCGAGCTGTGCCCGGACGCCACCGTGATCAACTACGCCAACCCGATGGCGATGGCCACGGGCTACCTCAACGCCCGCGGGCTGCGCACCGTGGGGCTGTGCCACAGCGTGCAGGGCACCACCCGGATGCTGGCCCGCACCCTGGACGTCCCCTACGAGGAGGTCTCCTTCCGCTGCGCCGGGATCAACCACCAGGCCTGGGTGCTGGAGTTCCGCCGCGGTGCGGAGGACCTGTACCCGCGGCTGCGCGAGACGATGCTGGCCCGGCACCGGCCCGGACGCGACGCCGGGCAGCTGCGCGCCGACGCCGGCGACCACTCCGGGGCCGCGGACGCCGCCAGCACCTACGAGGGCGGCAACGAGCAGGTGCGCACCGCGCTGATGGAGACCTTCGGCTACTTCCAGACCGAGTCCAGCCACCACGCCTCGGAGTACGTGCCGTGGTTCCGCAAGGACCCGGCGGTGGTCGCCGACTACATCCCCCAGCGCTGGGACTACTACGAGATCTGCGCCGCCCACGACGGCGGCGGGGAGGTGCAGCAGCAGCTGGCGCGGCTGAAGGCCGAGCTGGCGCCGTCGGTGGAGTACGGCGCGGCCATCGTCGACGCGGTGGTCACCGGCACCCCGACCGTGGTCTACGGCAACGTCCCCAACCGCACCGGGCTGATCTCCAACCTGCCGCCGGAGGCGTGCGTCGAGGTGCCCTGCCTGGTCGACGGCCAGGGGGTGCAGCCCACCGCCCAGGGCGCGCTGCCGCTGCAGCTGGCCGCGCTCAACCGCAGCAACATCGCGGTGCAGACGCTGGCCCTGCAGGCGGCGCTGGAGGGCGACCGGGACGCGGTCTTCCACGCCGTCGCCCTGGACCCGCTGGCCGGGGCGCTGTGCACCCTGCCGCAGCTGCGCGCGATGACCGAGGAGCTGCTGCAGGCCCACGCCGCCTTCCTGCCACCCGCCCTGCAGCCGGCCGGCTGAGCGCCGCTCAGCGCCGGCGGCGCCCGAGCCGGGAGGCCACCAGCGAGCCGAGCCCGATCCCGGAGGCGGCGCCGAACACCCAGCCGACCGCCGAGGCGATCCGGGAGGAGCGGACGGCCACCGTCTGCGGCACCTTGACGTCCTCCGACGGATAGCTGACGTCGAGCTGCTCCGGGCCGATCTGCACCCGCTCCCGACGTGCCCAGTCGACCCTGGCGGCGTAGGGGTTGCGGCCCCGCCCACCCGGGGCGGCGTGGGCCGGCTCAGGCATCGGCTCGACCGCCGGCTCCAGGTCGACCTCGGGGTCGGCCTCCAGCGGGGCGTCGGCCGCGGATCGCTCGCCGGCGACCGCCCGCTGCTCGGAGGTGGCGACCCAGGCGGCCAGGAAGAGGATGAGCCGCGCGAACAGGTTGAGGAAGAGCATGAGCAAGATCACCGGGCCGAACACGGTGAACGCCGCGTTCTCGGTGAACAGCCCGACGATCGTGCTCGACAGGTAGGTCAGCGCGGCCAGCCCGACGGTGCCCATCACGCAGCCCTTGAGCACGGCCGGGGTGCGCACCCGGGTCTGCGGCAGCACCGAGAAGAGGAAGGCGAACAGCGCCAGCCCGAGCAGCAGCGAGCCGAGCAGTGGCACCAGCCGCAGCAGCACCGTGATGCCGGGGACGCCGTCCAGCGCGAGCCACCCGAGCACGGTGTCGGCGAGCCAGGTCGCGACCGAGGAGAGCGCGACGGTGCCCGTCACCAGCGCGATCAGACCGATCAGGATCGCGATGTTGACCGCCGTCTCGAGCACGATCATCCGCCTGTGCTCGGGGTCGTCGAACCGCGGCCGCCACTGCGCGCGCACCGCGCTCTTCAGCTGGGCGACCCAGTTCGCACCGGCGTAGAGGGCCGTCGCGCCGCCGACGCCGACGATCGCCCCGGCCCCCTCCAGGCCCTCCTCCAGGACGGGCTGGAGGGTGTCGGTGAGCTGGGGTCCGAACGCGGACAGGACGTCGTCGAGCCCGGTGCGCAGCTCGTCGGCGAACAGCAGCCCGACCAGCCCGAACGCCACCGCGACGACCGGCACCAGCGCCAGCACCGAGAAGTAGGTGATGGCGCCGGCGAAGGCGTTGCCCATCCGCGCGTCGAAGCGGGCGTTCGCCCGGAGCAGGTGCGCCACCCAGGGCTGGGAGGTGATCTTCTTCAGCAGCTCGCCCACCGGCCGACTCCGGACCGTCAGTGGGCGGCGGATGCGGCGGCGGTCGGCGCCGGCTGGCCGATCGAGGCCAGCATGGAGCTGAACCAGCCGGTGGTGATGTCGAAGGGCTTGCCGCCCTTGATCCGCTCGAACTCGATCGCCCGCAGCTCCTCGCCGCGCTCCTCGTCCTGGCCGATCACGCCGGACTCCCCGCGCAGGGCGCAGTCGACGGCGAGGTCGGTCATCGAGCGGATCAGCTCCAGGTCGGCCTGGTTGGCCGCGGCCGAGCGGGAGTAGTAGCCCGACTTCTGCACCATCACCTTCTCCGCGCCGAGCTTGGCCGCGAACTGCTCGGAGAACCAGGCGCCCGGGTTGATCTTGTCCAGCTTGACGTGGCCGAAGGGGTCGCGGGCGACCTCCTGGCCCGACGCCTCCAGCTGCGCAACGATCGACTCCAGCCCGGCTCCCTCGGAGAGGAAGATGGTGACGTTGCCGACGGAGTCCATCACCGAGCGCAGCCGCTCGGCCTCGGCGTCGATGTCGATCTCTGCCTCGGGCACGTAGACGGCGTGGACGTCCCAGGCCTCGCGGCTCAGCCCGATCTCGGGCAGCCACTCCCGGCCGTCCAGCCACTCCCGGTAGGCCTGCGCGGTGGCGGCGGTCAGCCACCCGCAGTTGCGGCCCATCACCTCGTGCACGATGAGCATCCGCGAGCCGGAGTTGTGCTCGGCGACGATGTTCTGGGCGAAGCGGGCGCCCATCGAGGCGGCGGTCCAGGCGCCGAGGGACTGCTTGATCGGGACGACGTCGTTGTCGATCGTCTTCGGCAGCCCGACCACGGTCAGGCCGTAGTCGTTGGCGGCGAGGTAGGCGGCCAGGTCGGCGGCGGTGGTGTTGGTGTCGTCACCGCCGATGGTGTGCAGCACGTCGACGCCGTCGCTGGCGAGCCGGTCGGCGGCCACCTTCAGCGGGTCCTCACCCTCGGCCACCAGACCGCGCTCGACCAGGTCCTTGGCGTTGGTCAGCTTGACCCGGCTGTTGCCGATCGGGGAGCCGCCGTACTCGTGCAGCAGCCCGGCCTTGGCCCGGACGGTGTCGGTGACGGTGATCGAGTCGCCGGAGAGCAGGCCCTGGTAGCCGTGCTTGTAGGCGATGATCTCGACCTCGGGGGCGATCTCGGTGTAGCGCTGCACCAGCCCGCCGATGGCGGAGGAGAGGCAGGGGGCGAACCCGCCGGCGGTGAGCAGAGCGACCTTCGTGACCATGGAATTGCGACCCTTCGTCCGTGGTGTGCGACCAGCCAGCACCCTAGTGCCTGCCGGCGGCCTCTCCGCGCCCCGTGGCCTCCAGCCGGACCGCACCCGGACCGTCGCCGGCGAGCGCGTCGTCGGGGTTGCTCAGCGCGCAGGAGTCCAGGCTGAGGCAGCCGCAGCCGATGCAGCCGTCGAGCTGGTCCCGCAGCCGCTCCAGCCGCTCGATCTGCTCGTCCAGCCGGCTCCGCCAGGTCTGCGACAGCCGGGCCCAGTCGGCCCGGGTGGGGGTGCGCGAGGAGGGCAGCGTGGCCAGCGCCTCGCCGATCTCCTCCAGGGTGAGCCCGACCCGCCGGGCGGAGCGGATGAAGGCGATCCGGCGCAGGGTGGTGCGCCGGTAGCGGCGCTGGTTGCCGGTGTTGCGGGTGCTCGCGATCAGCCCGCGCTCCTCGTAGAAGCGCAGGGCGGTGTGGGCGACACCGGAGCGTTCGGCGACCTCGCCGATGGTGAGCTCGTCCCGCGGGCTGGGCATGGGCGTCACGCTAGCCGTCCACAGACCGGCCGGTGCCCCTCGCGCACCGCGGCCCGGGGACGGCAGACTGCGGGCATGCGGACGGACGAGCGCGGCCAGTCGGTCTCGCTGCTCGTCCTCGTCGTGCTAGCCGGGTTGTTCCTGGTGGCCGGTCTGGTGGTCGACGGCGGTCAGCAGGTGGCCGCGACCCGGCGCGCGGAGGGGGTGGCCGCGGCCGCCGCCCGGGTCGGCGTCGATGCCGGCGCCGGGCCGCTGGTGGCCTCGGCCGACCGGTCCGCCTCGG
>NZ_QPKK01000184.1 GCF_003344635.1 Desertihabitans aurantiacus | reverse complement strand
CGTGGCGCGACCGGACCGGTCGCGCCACGGCCCCGCGACGCCGGGTCCGCCCCAAGCGCCCTGAGCCGGACACCAACGCCCTGAGCCTGTCGAGGGGCGATCCCACCGGACCACCACCACCCGACCCGCCCCCAGCGCCCGAGCACCCGTCCACCCAAGGAGACCCAGGTGAAGACCGTAGCCGACCTCGGAGACCTCTCCGGCAAGCGTGTCCTGATCCGCTGCGACCTCAACGTCCCCCTCGACGACGACCGCCAGATCACCGACGACGGCCGCATCCGGGCCTCGGTGCCGACGCTGCAGCAGCTGCGCGGGGCCGGCGCCCGCGTCGTCGTGATGGCCCACCTCGGCCGGCCCAAGGGCCAGGTCAAGCCCGAGTTCTCCCTCGCCCCCGCCGCCGCCCGGCTCGCCGAGCTCCTCGGCACCGAGGTCCGGCTCGCCGAAGACGTCGTCGGCGAGTCCGCCCGCCAGGTGGTCGACGGGCTGGCCGACGGCGAGGTGGCGATGCTGGAGAACGTCCGCTTCGAGCCCGCCGAGGAGTCCAAGGACGCCGACGAGCGGGCCGCGCTGGCGAAGGCCTACGCCGCGTTCGGCGACGTCTTCGTCTCCGACGGCTTCGGCGTGGTGCACCGCAAGCAGGCCTCCGTCTACGACGTGGCCCAGCTGCTGCCCAGCGCCGCCGGCTCCCTGGTGCAGGCTGAGGTCGAGGTGCTGCAGCGGCTCACCAGCGACCCCGCCCGCCCGTACGCGGTGGTGCTCGGCGGGGCCAAGGTCTCGGACAAGCTGGCCGTGATCGACAACCTGCTGAAGACCGCCGACACCCTGCTGGTCGGCGGCGGCATGGTCTTCACCTTCCTCGCCGCCCAGGGCCACGCCGTCGGCAAGAGCCTGCTCGAGGAGGACCAGGTGGAGACCGTCCGCGGCTACCTGGCCGAGGCCGAGCGCACCGGCAAGCAGATCGTGCTGCCCACCGACATCGTGGTGGCACCGGAGTTCACAGCCGACGCCGAGCCCACCGTGGTGGCCGCCGACGCGATCCCGTCCGACCAGCTCGGTCTCGACATCGGCCCGGAGTCGGCCGAGGCGTTCGCCGCGGCGATCCGCTCGTCGAGGACGGTGTTCTGGAACGGCCCGATGGGGGTGGCCGAGTGGGAGGCCTTCGCCGGCGGCACCCGGGCGGTGGCGCAGGCGCTGACCGAGGTGGACGGGCTGAGCGTCGTGGGCGGCGGGGACTCCGCGGCCGCCGTGCGCGCCCTCGGCTTCGCCGACGACGCCTTCGGCCACATCTCCACCGGCGGCGGGGCGTCCCTGGAGTACCTGGAGGGCAAGCAGCTCCCCGGCCTGGACGCCCTCGGCTGACCGCCCCCACCCCACCGACCGAACGCGACGAGACGAGACAAGGACCCCCGATGACCCGCACGCCCCTGATGGCCGGCAACTGGAAGATGAACCTCAACCACGTCGAGGCGACCGGTCTGGTGCAGAAGCTGGCCTGGACGCTGAGCGACAAGAAGCACGACCCCGCCCGCAGCGAGGTGGTGGTGCTGGTGCCGTTCACCGACATCCGCACCGTGCAGACGCTGGTCGAGGGCGACCGCCTCCCGATCGGCTACGGCGCGCAGGACCTGTCGGCCCACGACGCCGGCGCCTACACCGGCGAGGTCTCGGCCGCGATGCTGGCCAAGCTCGGCTGCCGCTACGTCGCCGTCGGCCACTCCGAGCGCCGCCAGTACCACGCCGAGTCCGACGAGCTGGTCAACGCCAAGACGACCAAGGCGCTGGCCGCCGGGATCACCCCGATCGTCTGCGTGGGGGAGGGTCTGGAGGTCCGCCAGGCCGGGAACCAGGTGGCCCACACGCTGGCCCAGGTCGACGGCGCGCTGGCCGGTCTGGACGCCGGGCAGGTCGCCTCGCTGGTGATCGCCTACGAGCCGGTGTGGGCCATCGGCACCGGTGAGGTGGCCACCCCCGAGGACGCCCAGGAGGTGTGCGGGGCGATCCGCGCCCGGGTCGCGGAGCTGCACGGGCCCGAGGTGGCCGAGCAGGTGCGGGTGCTCTACGGCGGCTCGGTGAAGTCGGGCAACGTCGTCGACATCATGGCCCAGGCCGACGTCGACGGCTGCCTGGTCGGCGGCGCCAGCCTGGTGGTCGACGAGTTCGCCGCGATCGCCCGGTTCTACGACCTGCCGACCCTCTGAACAGGTCGGCTTCCAACGGTTTCTGCCGGTCGGTCAGGTGAAGTAGGGTGACCCGGTGACTACGCCCCAGTTGATCGTCTCCATCTTCCTGGTGGCGACGAGCGTCTTGCTCGCGCTGTCGGTGCTGCTGCACAAGGGCCGTGGTGGCGGCATGTCCGACCTGTTCGGCGGCGGCATGTCCACCTCGATGGGCGGCGCCTCCGTGGCCGAGCGGAACCTGGACCGGATCACCATCGTGCTGGGCCTGGTGTGGTTCCTCAGCATCTGCGTGCTGCTGGTGCTGTACCGCTGGAGCATCTGACCGACCGTCCCGACCGAGACCAGACAAATCAAGGAGTGACGAACCGTGGCCGGTGGTAGCGCCATCCGTGGCAGCCGAGTCGGAGCAGGACCGATGGGGGAGGCGGAGCGGGGTGACACCGCCCCCCGGCTCTACGTCTCCTACTTCTGCTCCAACCAGCACGAGACCCGTCCGGCGTTCTCCGCCGACGTGCAGGCCCCCGAGACCTGGGACTGCCCGCGCTGCGGCCTCCCGGCCAACCTCGACCAGGAGAACCCGCCGCCGCCGCCGAAGATCACCCCCTACAAGACCCACCTGGCCTACGTGAAGGAGCGCCGCTCCGACAAGGAGGCCGAGGCGATCCTCACCGAGGCGCTCGAGGCCCTGCAGGCCCGCCGCGCCGCCGGCGAGGTCATCTACTGATCCACCGCTGACCGAGGCCCCGGACCACCTGGTCCGGGGCCTTCGTCGTCCCCGGGTCCCTGCAGCGCTCCTGCTTCAGGCTCAGCACGCTGGGGTCCGGCCGGTCTCCTGCGTGCAGCGGGTGCCGGGGCTCGTGCTTCGACAGGCTCAGCACGCTCGACGCAGGTCCGTGCCCGGGTGCGGTCGTGCACCACTCGAGGCCTCTCCGAAGAGGCGCCGCCCCAGCCCAGGACAGCGAACAGAGCTACAGCTGAGAAGCGGCGTCGGAGTCGATGAGCCAGACGGTGGACTCGGTGCCGTGCACCATCGCGGCCGGCAGACCCTCCTCGCCGGCGTGCGCGCGCCGCACCGCCTCCGCCTTGTCGGCCCCGCTGACCACGAACCACACCTCGCGCGACCGGTTGAGCGTGCTCAGGGTGAGGCTGAGCCGCTCCGAGGGCGGCTTGGGGGCCTCGTGCACGGCGATCACCCGGGCGCTGGTCGCGGCCAGGCTGGGGTGGTCGGGGAAGAGCGAGGCGACGTGGCCGTCCGGGCCCACCCCGAGCAGGCAGATGTCGAAGCTGGTCTCACCGAGCTCGGCGGCGTAGCCGTCCGCGGAGTCCTCGATGGAGACGTTGCCGTCGGCGGCCGGCATCGGGTGGACGCGCGAGGGGTCCATCTGCAGGGCGGGGGCGAGGATGGCCAGCGCCTCCCCGGCGTTGCGGTCCTCGTGGTCGACCGGGACGAAGCGCTCGTCGCCCCACCACAGCTCGACCCGGGTGCCGTCCAGCTCGGAGCCGGCGAGGCGGGCGGCCAGGCCGCGGTAGATCCGGTTCGCGATCCGGCCACCGGTCAGGCAGAGCTGGGGGACCGGCTCGGTCTGCTGCAGGGCGGTCAGCCGCTCGACCAGGCGCGTCGAGGCCCCCGTGACCAGGGCCTCGGGGTCGTCGTGGACGATGGTGTGGATGGGCACCGGGGCCTCCTAGCCGGCGTCGGGAGCGGTGGCCGCGGTATCCACGGTACCGACCGCCGCCTCCGAGGTCGGGGCGGTGTCCGGTGGGGTGGCGTTGCTGCTGCGCCGGGCGGTGGTCCGCTTGGCCGTGGTGCTCTTGCTGGCCGTGGTGCTCTGGCGGGTGCTGGACCGGGCGGTGGTCTTCTTCGCCGCGCCGGTCTTCTTGCCGGTCGTCTTGGCGGTGCCGCTCTTGCGACTCTGCTCCCGCCGCATCCGGCGCACCAGGGTCTTCACCGCGGCGTCGAAGATGTCGTCGTCGTCGAGTCGGCGCAGCTCCTCGGCGATGAGGTCCTCGGTGTCGCGCCGCTTGAGGGCCACCAACCGCTTGGGCTGGCCGGGCACGGAGTACTCGGCGAGCAGGCCGTCGTCGCGGGTGATGGCGATGTCGCCGGCCGCGGTGGTGAGCCGGACGCCGGTGATACCGGGTCCGCGGGTGGTCTTCACCTCCACCTGCAGCCCGAGCCGGTTCTCCAGCCAGGCCGCCATCAGCTGGGCCGAGGCGTGCCCGCGCTGGGCCTCCACCACGGCGGCGGTGAAGGTGGCCGGGTACTGGTCGACCGCCGCCGCCAGCAGCGCCCGCCAGGGGGTGAGCCGGGCCCAGGTGAGGTCGGTCTCGCCCGGACCGTGGTGGCGGGCCCGGTGCTCCAGGCTGGCCATCGGCTGGCGGGTGCCGTCGGCGTCGGTGATCCGGCGGTTGGCCAGCCGGCCGATCGGGTCGGTGCTGAGGTTCTCCGGCGCCTGGGTCGGCCACCAGGCGACCACGGGGGAGTCGGGCAGCAGCAGCGGCAGCAGCACCGAGGCAGGGTGCTCGGCCACCTCACCACGCATCCGCAGCACCACCGTCTCGCCCGGTACCCGCTCACCGACGCGGATCTCGGCGTCCAGGCCGGAGCTCTTGGTGCGGCTGTTGGTGACCACCAGCAGCAGCCGGCAGGGGTGCTCGAAGCTGGCGGCCAGCGCGGCCTTCTCGGCGCGCTGGTAGCCCTGGCTGTCGGTGACGACGATGAGGGTCATCACCATGCCCATGGTCGGGCTGCCGGCGTTGCGGCGCGCCTTGATCAGCGCGCTGGCCACCTTGGAGGAGTTCGTCGACTTCAGCTCGATCTTCATCGGTGTCCTCTCAGGGCCGGCGCCAGGCGAAGCCGTCGCGGGCCAGCATGTCGTAGGCGCTCTGCGGTCCCCACGAGCCGGGGTGGTACTTCTCCGGCTGGTCGCCCCGCTCGGCCCAGTGGTCGAGCACCGGGTCGAGGATCTGCCAGGACAGCTCGACCTCCTCGTGCTGGGGGAACAGCGGCGGGTCGCCGAGCAGCACGTCGAGGATGAGCCGCTCGTAGGCCTCCGGGGAGGACTCGGTGAACGCGCCGCCGTAGGCGAAGTCCATGTTCACCTCGCGGATCTCCATCTGGGTGCTGGGCACCTTGGCCCCGAACCGCAGGGTGATGCCCTCGTCGGGCTGGATCCGCATCACCAGCGCGTTGGTGCCCAGGCTCTCGGTGTCGGAGTTGGTGAACGGCAGGTGCGGGGCCTTGCGGAAGCTCAGCGCCACCTCGGTCACCCGGCGGGCCAGCCGCTTGCCGGCGCGCAGGTAGAACGGCACCCCGGCCCACCGGCGGTTGTCGATGTCGACCCGGAGCGCGGCGAAGGTCTCGGTGATCGACTCCGGCGGGACGCCGTCCTCCTCGGCGTAGCCGCGGACCTTGACCCCGCCGGACCAGCCGCCGTCGTAGCGGCCGCGGGCGGTGTGGGCGTCGATGTCGGCCGGCGGCCGGGCGGCGGCCAGCACCTTCTGCTTCTCCGTCCGCAGCTGGCGGGCGTCGAAGGAGGTCGGCTCCTCCATGGCCGTCAGCGCCAGCAGCTGCAGCAGGTGGTTCTGGATCACGTCGCGGGCCGCCCCGATGCCGTCGTAGTAGCCGGCCCGTCCCTCGATGCCGATGTCCTCGGCCATGGTGATCTGCACGTGGTCGATGTAGTTGCGGTTCCACACCGGCTCGAACAGCTGGTTGGCGAAGCGCAGCGCCAGCATGTTCTGCACCGTCTCCTTGCCCAGGTAGTGGTCGATCCGGAAGACCGACTGGCTGGGGAAGACGCTGGAGACGATCCGGTTGAGCTCCTGGGCGCTGCTGAGGTCGTGGCCGAAGGGCTTCTCGATCACCACCCGGTTCCACTGCCCGGCCCGCTGCTCGGCCAGCCCGTGCCGGCGCAGCTGGCCGACCACCTCGTCGAAGAGCCCCGGCGGGATCGAGAGGTAGAAGGCGTGGTTGCCCCCGGTGCCCCGCGCCTCGTCCAGCTCGAGGATGGTCCGCTTGAGCTGCTCGAAGGAGGCGTCGCTGTTGAGGTCGCCCGGGACGAACCGGATCCCCTCGAGCAGCTGGCGCCACACCTCCTCGCGGAACGGCGTGCGCGCGTGCTCCTTCACCGAGTCGTGCACGATCTGGGCGAAGTCCTCGTTCTCCCAGTCCCGGCGGGCGAAGCCCACCAGCGCGAACCCCGGCGGCAGCAGCCCCCGGTTCGCCAGGTCGTAGACGGCCGGCATCAGCTTCTTGCGCGACAGGTCGCCGGTGACGCCGAAGATCACCAGGACGCAGGGTCCGGCGATCCGCGGCAGCCGCCGGTCCTGCGGGTCGCGCAGCGGGTTGGGACGGTTGGGGTCGATCAACTTCGCCTCTGTTCTGCCGGGCCGACGGTGGGGGTCAGGCCGCCTCGACGGCCTGCTGGACGGTCTCCACGAGCTCGTTCCACGAGTCGGCGAACTTCTGCACGCCCTCGTCCTCCAGCTGCGGGGTGACCTCGTCGAGGTCGACGCCGAGCTCGCGCAGCGAGCGCAGCACCTCGTCGGCGTCCTCGGCCTGCTCGACCACCCGGTCGCCCTCCACCTCGCCGTGGTCGGCGAAGGCGTCCATCGTCTTCTCCGGCATGGTGTTGACCACCCCGGCGGTGACGAGCTCGGTGACGTACATGGTGTCGGGGTAGGCCGGGTCCTTGACGCCGGTGGAGGCCCACAGCGGGCGCTGCGGACGTCCGCCCCTGGCGGCCAGCGCGGGCATCCGGCCGTCCAGCTCCTCCCCGGCCTCGACGGCGCGGAAGAGGCGGTGGGCGAGCCGGGCGTTGGCGATGGCGGCCTTCCCCTTGAGCGCGGTGGCCTCCTCGCTGCCGATGGCGTCCAGCCGCTTGTCGACCTCGGAGTCGACCCGGGAGACGAAGAACGAGGCGACGGAGTGGATGGTGCTGATGTCCCGCCCGGCCTCCAGCGCGTCCTCCAGGCCCGAGAGGTAGGCGTCGATGACCTCGCGGTAGCGCTCGAGGGAGAAGATCAGCGTGACGTTGACGCTGATCCCCGCCGCGATGGTCTGGCGGATCGCGGCCAGCCCCGGCTTGGTGGCCGGGATCTTGATGAACACGTTGGGCCGGCCGACCGCCTCCCGCAGCTGGCGGGCCTGCTCGACGGTGCCCTCGGTGTCCATCGCCAGACCGGGCTCGACCTCGATCGAGACCCGGCCGTCGACGCCGTCGGTGTCGGCGCTGACCGGGGCGAGCACGTCGCAGGCGGCGCGCACGTCGTCGGTGGTGATGGCGGTGATCGCCTCCTCCACGCTGCGGCCCTTGAGCTCCTCGAGCTGCGGGCCGTAGGTCTTCTGGTCCGACAGCGCGGTCGCGAAGATCGTCGGGTTGGTGGTGACGCCCACCACCGAGCGCTCCTCGACCAGCCGGGCCAGCTCGCCGGAGGCGATCCGCTGCCGGGACAGGTCGTCGAGCCAGATCGAGACGCCCGCGCCGGCGAGCTGCTTCAGCCGTTCACTCATTCTCAGACCTCTTCCTCGGTGGTGGGTCAGTCGTTGATGTTGGTGTCCGCGCCGGAGGCGGCCGACTCGTCGGCCGGGCCCTGCGGGCCGGACGGGCCCCGGTGCAGCGGTGCGCCGGCCAGGTCGCGGGCGGCGGCCAGGCTGTCGCGGGCCGCGGCGGCCAC
>NZ_QPKK01000183.1 GCF_003344635.1 Desertihabitans aurantiacus | reverse complement strand
GGCGGCGTGCGCGGGGCTCGCGGCCACCTCCTCGGCGCTGAAGGTCAGCCGCGGCGAGCGGGGCGACCCGGGACCGGGCGGTCCGGCGTCCGGCGGCGCTGCGCCGTCACGGAACAACGGGACCGAGTGCAGCGACGGGTGGCTCACCGCGGCGCCCCCGTCACCAGGTCGCGGGAGCGGGAGACGATGCCCGACAGCGTCTCAGCGGTCTGACGCAGCGAACGGACGTACCCGGACTGGCCGAAGCGCCGCGGATGGGCCGCACCGTCGGAGAACACCGCGGCGGCCGCCGGATCGTCCTCGACCACCGACCACACCGGCAGCCGGAACTGCTGCGCGATCTCGCGGGCGCCGTAGGGCCGGCCCTCACCGACCAGCACCAGCCCCAGCTGGCCCCTGCTGAGCGCGGTGGTCTCGGCCAGCTCGGGCAGGTACAGCCGGGTCGCGGCCAGCGACCGCAGCGTCGACCGGGTGAGGACGACCACCGCGTCGGCCGCCGCGACCAGCTCGGGAGGCAGGCCCTCCGCGCCGATCCGGCCGGCGTCGACCACCACGTCGAAGCCGGCGGTGTCGAGGTTCTGCAACGAGCGGGACAGGTCGGCCCACACCCGGGCGAACAGACGGGCGGTGCCGGGGTGGGTGAACCCGGGCAGGAACAGCCGGCGCCGGTGCTGGTCGCCGGCCAGCTCCAGGGTGTGGTGCAGCACCTCCTGCTCCAACGGACGCCCCTCGCGGTGCGCGCGCGCCAGCTCGACCAGCCCGCGACCGCGGCCGTCGGCACCCTGCAGGAAGCCGGCCAGCACCGCCTGGGACGGGTCCCGGTCGCCGTCGACCAGCAGCACGTCCCGCGGCCACAGCAACGAGACGCCGACCGAGGTGGCGGTGACGCCCGGCGCTCCCGCCGCCGCAGCCAGCACCACCAGCGCCATCTCAGCCCTCCCGCACCAGCACGAGCCGGTCGGTCGCAGCCAGCCGGGCGACCCGCTCGCTGGCCGCGCTGTCCACGGTGACGTCGACCAGGCTGGCGACGCCGTCGGGCGCGGTCTCCGGCGTGCTGTCGAGCACGGCCGGTACCGCCGAGCCCAGCTCGGAGGACGAGTCGTCGGGGCCGGGCACCGGGACCAGCAGCACCCGGTCCCCGGGTGTCAGCATCTGGCTGGGGAGCCGTCCCGGCGCCAGCGACAGACCCATCCGGACCGTGCCCTCGGCGACCACGGGCGCGCCCACCCCGCCGGCGGGCACCAGCGAGCCGGCGGGCAGGTCGACCAGGGCGTGCTGCCCGACCAGCTCGTCGAGCTGCTCGGCCGGCACCGTGGAGACCCCCGGCAGCGAGCCGACGGTGACCGGTCCGAGGTCGCCGGCCTCCACCACCTCACCGCGCGCGACGGCGGCGTTGACCCGCAGCACCTGCTCGGAGGTGACCGCGCCGTTGTAGAGCAGCACCGCACCGATGCCGCCGAGGCACACGGCCAGCACGCCCGCCGCGATCCAGCGGGGCGAGCGCCGGGCGCGCAGCTGGTGCTGCCCGCGCTCCAGGCTGGCGACGTCGGGCGCGCGCCGTTCGGGCGGCCCTGGCACCGGACCGGTGGGTGGCCCGGACTCCGTCGGCGAGCTCCTCATGACCGTCGACACGGCACTGCCTCTCGTGCTCCCAGGGGGTGGTGACGCGTCCGAGACAACCACGGGTGCTGGCGCCTTGACCAGAGGTACATTCAGATCTGTTGACAACCGCGCGGTGCCCGTCGAGGAGGTGGAGCATGAAGCAGCTGGACGTCCACGACGTCCCCGACGACGTCTACGCCGCCCTCGTCGCGGCCGCCGAGGACAGCCGGCAGTCCCTCAACGCGTTCGTGGTGGAGCGCCTGACCGAGGCCGCTCGGATCGCCCGGCTCACCGATCACATCGCGCGCTACCCCGCGCCCACCGGGACGGGCGTCACCGCCGACGACGCCGTGGCCGCGCTCCGGGAGATCCGCGAGGCGTCGTGAGCCTGGCGGTCCTCGACGCCTCGGTGCTCGTCGTCTTCTACGCCGCCGAGGACCCGCGTCACGGCGGCGTCGTCGAGCGGCTCGAACGCGGTGACGTCCTGTTCGCCCCCGCGCACCTCGACCTGGAGGTCACCTCGGCGCTGCGTGGGCTGGCCCGGAACAACCCGGCGCTGGACACCCTCGTCCCGGCGGCGCTGGCGCACCTGGTGGATTTTCCACTCAGGCGGATGCCCCTGCCGCCGCTGCTCGAGCGCATCTGGGAGCTCCGTCACAACATCACCGCCTACGACGCTGCCTACGTCGCGCTGGCCGAGCGTCTCGATGCGGTGCTCATCACCTGCGACGGTCGCCTGGCCTCGGCGAGCGGCTCCCGGTGCGCGTTCGACCTGATCGGTTGACCCGCCTCCCCCAGCGGTCAGCGCGTCCGGTACCGGGCGTAGCGCAGCCCGCTGCCGAAGGTGTGCTCCTCCACCAGCTCGAGGTCGAGCCGGACGCCGTCGGGGAAGAATCGCTTCCCGCCGCCGACCACGGTGGTCGTGGTGAACAGGTGGTACTCGTCGACCAGCCCGGCCGCCACCATCTGCCCGGCCAGCATCGGTCCGTCCACGGTGAGGTCGTGCTCGAGCTCGGCCTTCAGCCGGCGCACGGCCTCGGGGTCGAAGGTGCGCTCGATCCGGGTCCGTGCGCTCGAGACCGACTCCAGCGTGGTCGAGTAGACGACCTTCTCCGCGGCCTGCCACTCCTTGGCGTACTGCACGACGAACTCCGGTGCGTCCGGCTCGGCGTCCGCGGTCTCCCAGAACACCATCGTCTCGTACATCCGCCGCCCGTAGAGGTAGGTGCCGACGGAGCGGAACCGCTCGCCGATGAAGCCGTGCAGCTCCTCCATCTCCTCCTCCGGGGTGCCGAGGTCGCCCTCGGCCGCCTCGGCGTAGCCGTCGAGTGAGGTGATCATCGAGTAGATGAGCTTGCCCATGGTGTCCTCCGGGTCGGGCGGGGAGGGTGCGGGCCGCGAGCCTCCCACCCACCGGGCGCCGCAGCCACCGGGTAGACCGCCCCCGGTCGCCGTCCTCATCGCCGGTCCGGGCGCAGCACGGACGTCCGGACCTGCCCCGCGTAGGGTCGCTGCCACGGAGGAGGCCTCCGTCGAGGTGTGCGTGAGGAGCCCGAGATGTCCGTCGTGTCCGCCCTCCCCGAGGTCCCCGAGCCGGTCCTGGCCGACCTGCGTGCCCGGCTGCGGGCCTACCGACCCGTCACGACAGCGGGCGAGCAGGGGTGGGACCGCGGGGTCGACCCGGACTACCTCGCGGCACTCCTGCGGTACTGGGCCGACGGGTACGACTGGAGGGCGCACGAGGAGCGGATCCGGTCGCTGCCCTGGGTCGACCTCGACACCGGGCCCACGCCGCTGCGCGTCGTCCACCAGCGCGCCGACGCCGACGACGCTCCCACCGTCGTGCTGCTGCACGGCTGGCCCGACTCGGTGCTGCGCTTCGAGCGCGTCCTGCCGCTGCTGACCGACGTGGACGTCGTCGTCCCCGCCCTGCCGGGGTTCCCCTTCGCCCGCGCCGTGCCGCAGGGCGGCCTGCCGGCGGCCGCGATGGCCGAGGTGGTCGGCCGCGCACTGGAACAGCTCGGCGTCTCCCGCTACGTCGTCTCCGCCGGCGACGTCGGCAGCAACGTGGCGGAGTCCCTCGCCACCGACCGGCCGGCGGCCGTGGCGGCGCTGCACCTCACCGACGTCTCGCAGTACCGCTACCTGGCGAACCCGCCGACCGAGCTGTCCGAGCGCGAGCAGGCCTACCTGCGCGCCGGTCACGAGTGGCAGGCCAGCGAGGGCGCCTACATGCACCAGCAGGGCACCCGACCCCGCACCCTCGCCGTCGGGCTGGGGGACTCACCGGCCGGGCTGGCCGCCTGGATCCTGGAGAAGCTGCGCAGCTGGACCGACTGCCACGGCGACGTCGAGTCGGTCTTCACCCGCGACGAGATCCTCACCTGGATCACCGCCTACTGGGTCAGCGGCTGCATCGGCACCTCCTTCACCCCCTACGTCGACAAGACCGGGCGGCCGGCGGGGCAGATCACCGCGCCGACGGCCTTCACCCTCTTCCCCCGCGACCTCGCCAACGCGCCGCGGGAGTTCGCCGAGCGGTTCCACGACGTCCGCTCCTGGGAGGAGCCACCGGCCGGCGGGCACTTCGCGGCCTGGGAACGCCCCGAGGACTACGTGCGCGGGGTCCGGACGGCCCTGGAGCTCGCCGCGCAGGACTGACGGCGACATCCCGGCCTCCCACACCCGATCCACTTTCCTATAGGATCGCCGCAGTCCGACGACGCGAGGGAGACCGCGATGACGCGCTTGTTCAACGACCCCGACGACTTCCGCGACGAGCTGGTGGAGGGTTTCGTCGCCGCCAACGGACGCTGGGTGCGGGCCGTCCCCGGCGGGGTGGTCCGCAGCACCCGGGGTGACGAACCGACCGTCTCGCTGGTGGTCGGCGGCGGGTCGGGGCACTACCCCGCCTTCGCCGGTCTGGTCGGCCCCGGGCTGGCCCACGGCGCCGCGATGGGCAACCTCTTCGCCTCCCCCTCCACCCAGCAGGTGCACTCGGTGGCGCTGGCCGCCGACCAGGGCAAGGGCGTCGTCTTCAGCTACGGCAACTACGCCGGGGACGTCCTCAACTTCGACGCCGCCGCCGAGCGGCTGCGCGCCGACGGCATCGACTGCCGCACCGTGCTCGCCACCGACGACATCTGGAGCGCGCCGCCGGAGGAGAAGGAGAAGCGGCGCGGCATCGCCGGCGACCTCGTCGTGTTCAAGGTCGCCGGAGCGGCCTGCCAGGCCGGCTACGACCTCGACGCCGTCGAGACCGTCGCCCGCCGCGCCAACGACCGGATGCGCTCCCTCGGCGTCGCCTTCGACGGCTGCACGCTGCCCGGGGCGAAGGAGCCGCTGTTCCACGTGCCGCCGGGCCGGATGGCGATCGGGCTGGGCATCCACGGCGAGCCCGGCATCGACGAGACCGACGTCCCCACCGCCGAGGAGCTGGCCGAGCTGTTCGTCTCCAAGCTGCTGGAGGAGGTGCCCGACGGCGTCGACCTCGCCGGCGCCCGGGTGGTGCCGATCCTCAACGGCCTCGGCACCGTGAAGTACGAGGAGCTGTTCGTCGTCTACCGCGGCGTGCACCGCCTCCTCACCGAGGCCGGCGCGGTCGTCGTCGACCCTGAGGTCGGCGAGTTCTGCACCAGCTTCGACATGGCCGGCTGCTCGCTCACCCTGCTCTGGCTGGACGAGGAGCTCGAGCAGCTGTGGACCGCGCCCTGCGACACCCCCGCCTTCCGCCGCGGGCAGGTGAGCGGCCAGCACACCGTCAGCGCCGAGGAGCTGCAGGCCAAGGCCGCCGGCGCGGACGAGGTGACCGAGGGCAGCGAGGAGTCGAAGCAGCACGCCGAGCAGGTCGCCCGGGTCTTCGACGCCGTCGCCACCCTGCTGGACGAGCAGGCCGACGAGCTGGGCCGGATCGACCGGATCGCCGGCGACGGCGACCACGGCATCGGCATGCAGCGCGGTGGCCGGGCCGCCAAGGACGCCGCCCGCGACGCCGTCGTCCGCGGCGCCGGCGCCGGCTCCACCCTGCGCAAGGCCGCCGACGCCTGGGGCGACAAGGGCGGCGGCACCTCCGGGGCCATCTGGGCCGCCATGCTGGACGCCCTCGGCCAGGCCGTCGGCGACACCGACGCCCTCGACGCCCGAGCCGTCGCGACGGCCGTCCGCGCGGCCGAGGAGGCGGTGGAGAAGGCCGGCGGCGCCTCGGTCGGGGACAAGACCATGGTCGACGCCATCGTCCCCTTCGTCCGCACCCTCGACGAGCGGGTCGAGGCCGGCGACGACCTCGGCACCGCCTGGGACGCCGCCGCCACCGCCGCGCACGAGGCGGCCGAGGGCACCAAGGAGCTCACCGCCAAGCTCGGCCGGGCCCGCTCCCACGGAGAGAAGAGCGTCGGCACCCCGGACCCGGGTGCGGTCTCCTTCGCCATGGTGGTCCGCACCGCGCACCAGACGCTCTGGGGCTGACGTGCCGCTCCTGCTCGGGTGCAGCTTCAAGACCTACTTCTCCCACGCCCGGACGATGGAGTGGCTGCGGGCGGTCGCCGAGACCGCGCGCCAGCACGCGTCCGTCCGCGACGGCCGGGTCGAGCTGTTCGCGCTGCCCCAGTTCCCCTCCATCCCCGAGGCGCTGGAGACCGTCGCCGGGTCGGCCGGCGGCGGGCTGGTCGCGATCGGCGCCCAGGACCTGGCCGAGCACGACGAGGGCGCCTACACCGGTGAGGTGAGCGGGGCCGTCCTGGCCGAGCTCGGCTGCACCCTGGTCGAGGTCGGTCACGCCGAGCGGCGCCGGCTGTTCGGCGAGACCGAGGAGGTGGTCGCGGCCAAGACCACCGCCGCCCTGCGCAACGGGCTCACCCCGGTGCTCTGCGTCGGCGAGGAGGACCGGATGGAGGCCGACCGCGCCGCCGAGGTCGTCGCCGCCCAGATCGCCTCCGCCCTCGCCCCCGCGCGCGAGGCGGGGCTGACCGGCCAGCTGGTGGTCGCCTACGAACCGGTGTGGGCGATCGGGGCCGCTGCACCCGCGTCGGCCGAGCACGTCGTCGCCGTCACCGGGGCGCTGCGTCCCCGGCTGCGTGCCGACACCGACCTGCCCGGACGGATCATCTACGGCGGCAGCGCCGGGCCCGGTCTGCTGCCCCGGATCGCCGCCGGCGTCGACGGCATGTTCCTCGGCCGGTTCGCCCACGACCCGGCCGCGGTCACGGCGATCCTGGACGAGGTGCTGGACCTCGACCAGGGGACGGGCCTCGACGGGACGGATGCCGACGCCGGCCGGCCGGGCGACGGCGAAGCACCACCGGCGCGGGCCCCCCGATGACCATGCCGTCCCACCCGGCCCCCCGCCGCGGCGTCGAGCGCCGGGGGCTGCGCGACCACGTCTACGAGCTGATCCTCGAGCTGCTGCTCAGCGGCGAGGTCGAGCCCGGGGCCCGGTTGGCGATCGACACCATCGCCCGCCAGCTCGACGTCTCCCCCACCCCGGTGCGCGAGGCCCTGGTGCACCTGGAGCGGACCGGGCTGGTCACCCGCGAGGCGCTCAAGGGCTACCGCGTCGCCCCGCCGCTGGGCAGCGAGGAGCTGGCGGAGCTGTTCGAGGCCCGGCTGGTGCTCGAGACCGCCGCCGCCCGCCTCGCCACCCCCGCCGGCCCGGACCTGGTCGCCCAGCTCGGCGAGGCCCAGCAGCGCCACCGCGAGGCCGGTGAGCGGGTGGTCGAGGCGCTGGACGCCGGCCGTGTCGACCTGGCGCTCACCACCGAGTACTTCGCCGCCGACACCGACTTCCACGCCGTGGTCTTCCGCGCCTGCGGCAACCGCTACCTGGTCGGCATGTCGGAGTCGCTCGGCGCCCAGCTGCACCGGATGCGGCAGAGCGCGTTGCGCGGCGTCACCGACGTCCACGAGGCGGTGGCCGAGCACGCCGCCGTCGCCGACGCCTTCCGCGGACTGGGTGAGCTGACGCCGGAGCAGGCGATGGAGCGCCACATCGTCGGCGTCCGCACCCGCTCGCTGGCCCAGGCCGGTCGCGGCTGACGTCCGACCACCCCCGCAGCACCCCGCCCGACCCCGACGGCACACACCCTCGCGCACCGGCACACCGGCTGCAGCATGTGTGCCGGTGCGCGAACGTGTGTGAAGGGCAGGTCGGCACCGGATGCGGGGGGCCGCCCTGCGCGCTGGCCCGTCCCGAGCCGCACACACCCTCGCCCACCGGCACACCGGCTGCAGCATGTGTGCCGGTGCGCGAACGTGTGTGAAGGGCAGGTCGGCACCGGGTGCGGGGGGCCGCCCTGCGCGCTGGCCCGTCCCGAGCCGCACACACCC
>NZ_QPKK01000182.1 GCF_003344635.1 Desertihabitans aurantiacus | reverse complement strand
CAGCTGCTGGACGGGCCGGTGCTGGCCGCCGGCTACCCGGCCCGGCAGGAGCGGGCGGCCGAGCGCGCGCTGCGGCTGGTGCAGGTGACCGAGGCCGGGCTGTCCGACGACCGGGAGGTGCTGCACTCCTTCGCGCTGCAGCGGCGCACCGAGCTGCTGCGCCGGCTGCACACCGTGGCCAGCGACGCGCTTTGCGCGGCCTGCGCCTGGCCCGCCGCCGGCTGAGGGTGCCCCGCCACGAGCCGTGCCACCCGGTCCGGTGCAGCCGGGCGAGATCCCTGCTCGGCTCCCGGAACCGGTCGGACGCTACGCCGCGCCCGCCCCGGACGCCGGGGCGCGTGGCGAGCGGCGGTAGGCCGAGACGGTCGGGTCACCAGCCAGCCAGAACCGCCAGGGACGGTCGGCGGCCAGGCTGACCCCGACCCGCGGGCCGCTGAGCACCCGGGCCGGGTCGACCGGCGTCCCGAGCTCGAGCCGGGGTGGCGGGTCGTGCTCGAGGTCGGCACCCAGGTCGGCCGGCACCAGGCCGAGCGCGGAGCACAGGTTGCCCGGCCCGCGCGCCAGCCGGACGTCGTCGAGGACGCCCCGGCGCTCCCGGGCCAGCTCGTGCCCGGCCACCACCTCCCCCGCCCGCAGCAGCACCGCCTGGCCCTGCTCGGGCTCGCCGGTGACGACGTTGGCGCACAGGTGGATGCCGTAGGAGCGGTAGAGGTAGAGCCGTCCCGCCGGGCCGTACATCGTCTCCGAGCGCGGGGTGCGCCGGAACGCGTGCGAGGCCGGGTCGTCCGGTCCGGCGTAGGCCTCCACCTCGGTCAGCCGGACGCTGACGCCGTGGCCGTGCAGCACCGCCCCGAGCAGACCGCGGGCGGCCGCCAGCACGTCCGGCTCATCCGCGGGCGCCGGTGGCTCCCCGGGCCGGGACGCGGTCATGCGCCGACCGCGTGCACCCCGCCGTCGACGTGCACGATCTCGCCGGTGGTGGCGGGGAACCAGTCGCTGAGCAGCGCGACCACCGCCTTGGCGGTGGGCTCGAAGTCGGTGGCGTCCCAGCCGAGGGGGGCGCGCTCGCTCCACACCTCGTTGTACTTCTCGGTGCCCGGGATGGCCTTCTTGGCCAGGCTCTCCAGCGGCCCGGCGGCGACCAGGTTGCTGCGGATGCCCTCGGGGCCGAGGTACTTGGCCAGGTAGCGGCTGGTGCTCTCCAGGGCGGCCTTGGCCACCCCCATCCAGTCGTAGCCGGGCCAGGCGATGGTGGCGTCGAAGGTCAGCCCGACCACCGAGCTGCCGCGGGTCAGCAGCGGCCGGCAGGCCATCGTCAGCGACTTCAGCGAGTAGGCCGAGACCTGCACCGCGGTGCCGACGTCCTCCCACGGGGTGTCGAGGAACTTCCCGCCGAGGGCGGTCTCGGGGTTGCCGAAGGCGATCGAGTGGACGATCCCGTCGAGACGGTCGACGTGCTCGCCCAGCGCCTCGGGCAGCGCCGCCAGGTGGTCGGCGTCGGAGACGTTGAGCTCGAGCAGCGCCGGCTCGGTGGGCAGCTTCTTGATCACCCGCCGGGTGATGCCCATCGCGCGCCCGAAGTTCGACACCACCACGGTGGCGCCCTGCTCCTGGGCCACCTTGGCCGCGGCGAAGCCGATCGAGGTGTTGAGGGTGACTCCCGCCACCAGGACGTTCTTGCCCTCGAGGATGCCCATCAGTTCCTTCCCTGCCGTGCTGGATCGAGGTGGTGACGCCGTCGGCGCCGCCGGAGGTGTCAGTGGCCCATGCCGAGGCCGCCGTCGACGGGGATGATCGCCCCGGAGACGTAGCCGGCGCCGTCGCCGGCGAGGAACTCCACGGTGGCCGCGACGTCCTCGACCGCGCCCAGCCGGCCGGCCGGGATCCGCGCCTGGTAGTCGGCCACCTGCTGCTCGCTCAGCCGGGCGGTCATGTCGGTGTCGATGAAGCCGGGGGCGACCACGTTCGCGGTGACCCCGCGCGAGCCCAGCTCGCGGGTGATCGAGCGGGCCAGGCCGACCAGCCCGGACTTGGAGGCGGCGTAGTTGACCTGCCCGGCCGAGCCGAGCTGGCCGACCACCGAGGACAGGAAGACCATCCGCCCGAAGCGGGCCCGCATCATCGCCTTCGAGGCCCGCTTGGCCAGCCGGAAGGAGGCGGTGAGGTTGGTCTCGACCACGTCGGCGAAGTCCTGCTCGCTCATCCGCAGCAGCAGGGTGTCACGGGTGATGCCGGCGTTGGCGACCAGCACCTCCACCGGACCCAGCTCGGCCTCCACCGTGGCGAAGGCGGCCTCCACCTGCTCGGGGTCGGTGATCTCGCAGCGCACCGGCAGTGCGCCCGCCGGGACGTCCCCGCTGCGGTGGGTGGCGGCCACCCGGTGCCCGGCGGCGACGAAGCGCTCGGTGATCGCCCGTCCGATCCCCCGGCTGCCACCGGTGACCAGGACGGTTCGTGTCGTGTGTTCAGGCTGCGGCACCCGGTAACGCTATCGTCTGCGCGTGGAAATCCTCACCAGCCCAGAGATCTGGATCGCCTTCCTCACCCTGCTGGCCCTCGAGCTGGTGCTCGGGGTCGACAACGTCGTCTTCATCTCGATCCTCGCCAACCGGCTGCCGGAGTCGCAGCGCAAGCGGGCGCGTCTGGTCGGTCTGGCCCTGGCGCTGGTGATGCGGATCATCCTGCTGTTCTTCGCCTCCTGGATCGTCGGGCTGACCGACACCCTGTTCGGGATCGGGCCGTGGGAGGCGCTGCAGATCAGCGGCCGCGACCTGATCCTCATCCTCGGTGGCGCCTTCCTCATCTACAAGGCCGTCACCGAGATCCACGCCAAGCTCGAGGGCGAGGACGGCCACGGCGACGGGAGCGGGAAGGCCGGCACCACCTTCGGCCGGGTGATCCTGCAGATCGTGCTGATCGACATCGTCTTCTCCCTCGACTCGGTGATCACCGCGGTCGGCATGGTGGACGAGCTGGTGGTGATGATCGCCGCGGTGGTGATCGCGATCGGCGTGATGATGGTGCTGGCCGAGCGGATCGGCGGCTTCGTCGACCGCCACCCGACGGTGAAGATGCTCTGCCTGGCCTTCCTCGTGCTGATCGGGGCGACCCTGCTGGCCGAGGGCTTCAACTACCACGTCAGCAAGGGCATGATCTACGGCCCGATCGCGTTCGCGATCGTCGTCGAGGCGCTCAACCTCGTCTACCGCGGCCGTGCCGCCCGCCGCAAGGGCGCCCAGCAGGAGCCGGTGCACCTGCGCTCGAAGTACGCCGAGCAGCAGGAGGGCTCCACCCTCACCCCGCCAGCCGGGGCGCTGGACGAGCGCTGAGCCGTCCGGGCCGGGGTCCTCAGACGCTGACGTCGGCCCGCGGCCCGTCGGCCGGGCCCTCGTCCAAGGTGGCCCGGCCGAGCTGCTCGGCGTGCAGCCGGGCGTACAGCCCACCGGCCGCGAGCAGCTCGGCGTGGGTGCCGCGCTCCACCACCCGGCCCCGCTCCATCCCGTAGATGACGTCGGCGGCGCGGATCGTCGACAGCCGGTGCGCGATGGCGATGGTGGTGCGGTCGCGGGTCGCGCGCTCCAGGGCGTCCTGGACCAGCCGCTCGGTCTCGCTGTCCAGCGCGGAGGTGGCCTCGTCGAGGATGAGGATCCGGGGGTCCTTGAGCAGCACCCGGGCGATCGCCAGCCGCTGCTTCTCCCCGCCCGAGAGCCGGTAGCCGCGTTCGCCGGTGATCGTCTCGTAGCCCTCGGCGAAGGTCATGATCCGGTCGTGGATGTTCGCCCCGCGGGCGGCGGCCTCGATCTCGGCCGCGCTCGCCCCCGGCTTGGCGTAGGCGATGTTGTCGCGGATGGTGCCGTGGAAGAGGTAGGGCTCCTGGGTGACCATGCCGACGGCGTCGGCCAGCGAGGACGCCGTCAGGTCGCGGACGTCGATCCCGTCGATCCGCACCGCCCCCTCGGTCACCTCGTGGAAGCGTGGCACCAGGTAGGTGGTGGTGGTCTTGCCCGACCCCGACGGCCCCACCAGCGCGGCCAGCTGCCCCGGTTCGACGGTGATCGAGACGTCCCGCAGCGCCCAGCCGTCGCCGGGGTCGGTCGGCGCGGCCATCGTCGCCTGCGGCCCGGCGAAGCGGTCGCCCTGCTCGGTACCGCTCAGCCGCCGCGGCTCGGGGTAGCGGAAGCTCACCGCGTCGAACTCCACCCGCCCGGCCATCGTCTCGGGGTCGAGCCGGCGCGCGCCGGGGCGTTCGGTGATCGCCGGACGCAGGTCGAGGTACTCGAAGATCCGCCGGAACAGCGCGAGTGAGGTCTGCACGTCCAGGCTCACCCGCATCAGCGACCCGAGCGGCTGCTGCAGCCGGGCCTGCACCGTGGTGAAGGCGATCAGGGTGCCCGCGGTCAACCCGGCGCCCCCGGGCACGGTGCCGGTCACCATCAGCCCGGCGGCCAGGTAGATCAGCGCCGGGGTGATGGCGAAGAAGGTCTGCACCACCGCCATGAAGGTGCGTCCGGTCATCGCCTGCTCGACCTGCAGCCGGGTCTGGCGCCGGTTCGCCTCGCGGTAGCGCTCGGTCTCGGCCTCGGCCCGGTTGAACACCTTCGACAGCAGGATGCCGGAGACGCTGAGCGCCTCCTCGGTGATCGCGGTCATCTCCGCCAGCGACTCCTGGGTGCGCCGGGCCAGCCGCTGGCGTCGGCGTCCCACCCGCACCTGGATCCAGACGAAGAGCGGGATCAGCGCGCAGGTGAGGACGGTCAGCTGCCACGACAGCAGCAGCATCGAGACGAAGGCGGCGACCACGGTCACCGTGTTGGAGAGGATGGCGGTCGCGACGTCGGTGAGCACGGTGCGCACGCCGCTGACGTCGTTGGACAGCCGGGACTGGATGGAGCCGGTCCTGGTGGCGGTGAAGAAGGCCAGCTCCATCCGCTGCAGGTGGGCGAACAGGTCGCCGCGCAGGTCGGCCATCGCGGAGTTGCCGATGACGCTGGTGAGGTAGTTCTGACCGATCCCGATCAGCGCGGTGAGCACCGGGATGGCGACGAGGCCGCCGACCAGCCAGGCGAGCAGGTCCAGCCGTGCCGGTCCGCCGTCGGTCGGGAAGAGCGCGGCGTCGAACACCTCGCGGGTGAGAAAGGGGCTGACCGCCGTCAGCCCGGCCGCGGTCAGCACGGCCAGCAGCACCAGCACCATCCGGGCCCGGTAGGGACGCAGCAGGGAGGCGATCCGGCGCAGCACCCCGCGCTGCGGGCCGGCGATCTCCTCCTCGCTCAGGTGGGTGACGGTGATGCCGCGCGGCACAGCCAGCCCTCCTCCCCGGGGCCGCCGGACCGGACGACCGGCACCAGCCCCGCGGGCACCCTACTCCCGGCCCTCCCCCGCACCCGCCGGCCCAGGAGGCGTGCGGGAGAGCCGCGTACGCTGACCGGGTGGCGCACCACGACGACGACACACCCGTCATCACCCAGGCCTCCCGGGGACGGTCCGTCGACGCCTCGCGCCGTCAGCGCAACTACCTGATCATGATGGGCATCCGGGTGCTCTGCTTCGTCGGGCTGTGGCCGGCCCGCAGCAACCCGGTGCTGGTGCTGGTGCTGCTGCTCGGTGCGGTGCTGCTGCCCTACCTCGCGGTGCTGCTGGTCAACGCCAAGGACCAGCGCCACACCGCGGCCACCCCACCGCCGGAGCAGACGGCCCCGGCCGAGCCGGCACCCCGTCCGGCCGTGGACCAGGGCCCGGTGACGATCGAGGGCGAGGTGGTCGAGGACGACCCGTCCCGCCCGGCGCTGGAACCCCGGCGGCCCGGGACGCCGCCACCACCCGGAGGAGGACCGTGAGCGACGTCGAGGAGCTCCCCACCACCTGCTCGGCGCGGGGCTGCCAGGCGCCGGCCGTGCACGACCTGCGGTGGAACAACCCGAAGATCCACACCCCCGAGCGGCGCAAGCACTGGCTGGCCTGCGAGGAGCACCGCGTCTCGCTGTCGGAGTTCCTGCAGGCGCGGGGGTTCCTCCGTGAGGTCGAGCCGCTCGGCTGAGGGTGGTCAGTCCCGGGTGGCCTGCTCGGCCGCGTGCTCGGCGTCCACCCGCCTCTTGACGCCCTTGAGCCCCGGGATGGAGCCGAGCATCTCGTTGATCTCGGTGACCACCCGCAGCACGCCGTGCAGGTCGGGGGCGACGTCGCCGAGGGTGCTCATCACGGGCAGCACGTCCCGGCGCAGGTCGTCGACCAGCCGTGGCAGCAGGTCGAGGCCCGCCACCACCGCCTGCACCTCGTGCGGGTCGGTGGACTCGGCCAGCCGGGCCACCGCGGGCTGCAGCCGGGTCAACGGCCCGGTGTAGGACGCCAGCAGCTCCTCGGCCCGGGCACTCACGCCCTCGGCCCGCTCGACCACCGCCTGGGTGCGCCGGGCGGCCAGCTCGGCCTCGGCGACCACCACCTCGGACCGGTCGAGCAGCGCCTCGGCCCGCTCGGCCGCCCGTTCGGCCCGCTCCAGCAGCGCGACCGTGCGCGGCAGCAGCGAGGTCAGCTGCTCGAGCGCCTCCGCGCCACGGCCGAGGAGCTCTGCGGGGTTGGGCGGCAGCGGCACTCGCATGCGCCCACGGTAGACCCGTCCGGATCGGGCCCGGCGGTCAGCCGCCGATGGCCGACATCGGCCGGTCGGGCTGGAGGAAGCTCGGGTCGTCGATGCCGTGCCCGGGCCGCTTGGCCGCCAGCACGTCCAGCCAGCGCCGGGCGATCTCCTCGTCGTCCGCGCCACCGCGCAGCAGGGGCCGCAGGTCGGACTCGGTGCGGGCGAACAGGCAGTTGCGCAGCTGGCCGTCCGCGGTCAGCCGGACCCGGTCGCAGGCGCCGCAGAAGGGACGGGTGACCGAGGCGATGATGCCGACCTTGTGCGCGGTGCCGGCCACCCGGAACAGCTCGGCCGGCGCGCTCCCCCGCTCGGCGCGGTCGTCGACCAGCCGCCAGCGTCGTGACAGCGCGCTGTGGATCTCCTCGGCGGTGACCATCTCGCTGCGCTGCCAGCCGTGCTGGGCGTCCAGCGGCATCTGCTCGATGAACCGCAGCTGGGCGCCGACGTCCATCGCCCAGGCGAGCAGGTCGGCGGCCTCGTTGTCGTTGACCCCGCGCATGAGGACGGTGTTGACCTTGACCGGGGTGAGCCCGGCCGCGACCGCCGCCTCCACGCCGGCGAGCACGTCGGGCAGCCGGCGCCGGCGGGTCAGCCGGGTGAAGGTGTCGGGGTCGAGGGTGTCGAGAGAGACGTTGATCCGGTCCAGCCCGGCGGCGGCCAGCTCGCCGGCCCGGCGCGCCAGCCCGATCCCGTTGGTGGTGAGCGCGATCCGCGGCCGTGGCCGCAGCGCGGCGACGTCGCGGACCACCTCCAGCAGATCGGGCCGCAGCAGCGGCTCCCCGCCGGTCAGCCGGATCGAGGTGATGCCGAGCATCCGGACGGCCACGTCGAGCAGCCGGTGCAGCTCCTCGGCGGTCAGCAGCTCGTCCTTGCCCAGCCAGTCCAGCCCCTCGGCCGGCATGCAGTAGGTGCAGCGCAGGTTGCAGCGGTCGGTCAGGGAGACCCGCAGGTCGGTGGCGACCCGGCCGTGCCGGTCGCGCAGCGGGCGCGGCCAGGAGTCGGTCGGGGTCGCGGTCATGCGTCCGAGTCTAGGGAGGTCCCCGACCGCCCCACCCCCCGGTGGCCGGGCGGCGGCCCGGTGGCAGGATCGTCGCAGCCCCACTGCCGAGCGACGAGGAGCAGCGTGACCGAAGAGACCCGCACCCTCTTTCTGTGGATGGCCGAGCTCTGCGACACCCTCGAGCTCGACATGGACATCGACGAGGACGCCGTGCACGCGGTGCTCGACCTCGCCCGTGACGCCGCCCACCACGTCACCCGCCCGGCCGCGCCGCTGACCACCTTCCTGGCCGGGGTGGCCGTCGGCCGGGGCGCCAGCATCGGCGCCGCGACGGCCGCCGCCACCCAGCT
>NZ_QPKK01000181.1 GCF_003344635.1 Desertihabitans aurantiacus | reverse complement strand
GTGCAGCCCGCCGCCGTCGGCGGCCAGCGCGGCGGTGGGGCTGCGCCGCGGGTCGACCACGACCAGCCCGCCGCCGGCGCGGACGTCGGCGAGGTGGCCGAGGCTGGGCGGCATCGTCTCGGCCAGGTTGCTGCCCAGCAGCAGCACCGCCTGGGCGCCGCGCAGGTCCTCCAGCGGGAACGGCAGCCCGCGGTCCAGGCCGAGGGAGCGGTTCGCCGCTGCCGCGGCGCTCGACATGCAGAACCGGCCGTTGTAGTCGATGTTGGCCGTGCCCAGCGCGACCCGGGCGAACTTTCCCAGCTGGTAGGCCTTCTCGTTGGTCAGCCCGCCGCCGCCGAAGACCGCCACCGCGTCGGGGCCGGACTCGGCCCGGATGGCGCGGAGCCGGTCGGCGACGACGTCGAGCGCCTCGTCCCACCCCACCTCGACCAGCTCGTCGCCGCGGCGCAGCAACGGGCTGGTGATCCGGTCGGGGACGTCCAGCAGGGCCGGTGAGGTCCACCCCTTCTGGCACATCCCGCCCCGGTTGGTGGGGAAGGCGCGGGGCGCCACCTCGACCCGTGCGTCGGTGCGGGTGAGGGTCTGCGCGCACTGCAGAGCGCAGTAGGGGCAGTGGGTGGCGACCGGGACGCTCGGCAGCCCGGGGTCCGGCCCCATCAGATCGAGACCCCGGACAGGCGGGCTCCCCGACGCTGGTAGACCGCCCAGGTCAGCACGGCCATCCCCAGGTAGGCGAGGAGGAAGCAGACCAGCGCGGTGACGATCGAGCCGGTGGCCGTGGTCGACATCGCGAACGCTCGGGGGATGAGGAAACCGCCGAAGGCGCCGACCGCACCGGCGATGCCGAGGCACCCGGCCGCGGCCTTGCGGGCCACCGGCAGCGCCATCTCGGCCCGGAAGACGGCCGGGATCATCCGGTAGGTCGACCCGTTGCCCAGCCCGGTGCCGACGAAGAGCACGAGGAACGAGGCGAAGAAGAGGGTGAACGAGCTCTGCTGCAGGGCCGTGATGGCCCCGACCGCACCCAGCGCGAGCACCGCGAACGACCCGATGGTGATCCGGGCGCCGCCGAACCGGTCGGCCAGCATCCCGCCGAGCGGGCGGCTGAGCGCGCCGATCAGCGCACCGAGGAAGGCCAGCGACGGGCTGGCCCCGACGAACTGGGTCTTCAGCAGGGTGGGGAAGGCGCCGGAGTAGCCGATGAAGGAGCCGAAGGTGCCGATGTAGAGGAAGGAGATGATCCAGGTGTGCTTGCGGGTGGCGGCCAGGGCGAAGTCCTTGACGTCGGCCTTGGCGGTGCTGACGTTGTCCATCAGGCGCCAGGCCAGCAGCGCGGCCACCAGCACCAGCGGGACGAAGACCAGCCCGGCCCGCTCCAGCTGCAGACCGGCGCCGGTGACGACCACCGCCGGCACCGCCAGCTGGACGATGCCGGTGCCGAGGTTGCCGCCGGCGGCGTTCAGCCCCAGCGCCCGGCCCTTCTCGTGCTCGGGGAAGAAGAAGCTGATGTTGGTCATCGAGGAGGCGAAGTTGCCCCCGCCCAGACCGGCCAGCGCGGCCACCGCCAGCAGCACCCCGAACGGCGTCTCCGGGCGCTGCACCACCCAGGCCAGGGCGAGCGCGGGGACGAGCAGCAGCAGCGCCGAGACCACCGTCCAGGTGCGTCCGCCCAGCACCGGCACCGCGAAGGTGTAGGGGATCCGCAGCGTGGCGCCGACCAGGCTGGGCAGCGCGATCAGCCAGAACTGCTGGTCGACGGTGAGGGCGAAGCCGACGCTGTTGAGCGAGGGCACCACGACGCTCCACAGCGCCCACACGCAGAAGCCGAGGAACTCGCAGAAGATGGAGACGACGAGGTTGCGCCGGGCGACGGCGCGGCCGCGCTGCTTCCAGAACACCGGGTCCTCGGGGTCCCAGTCGGTCAGCCAGCGACCGCGGCGGGTCGGGACGGCGCCGGCGGTGGTGGCGGTGCGGGCGTTCTCGCGTGACGGTGCGGACACGGTGCGCTCCTCGGGGCTCGGACGGCGGGGGCGACGGCGCTCCCGGACGACGCCCACGCTGGCCGACCCGTGTTTCGGCTCCCGACGGCGCAGGTGAAACTGGCGTGACCATCGCCGCACAGCGGTGCCGGTCGCGTTGTGAGATCGGCACCGGCCCCCGGTGGCACACTGGCCCCGTGACGATCCCGGCGGAGGCCCTCCACCCCGAGAACACGACCCCCGAGACGCGGCTGCGGCTGCTGGTGGTCACCGGGATGAGCGGGGCGGGACGCAGCACCGCGGCCCACGCGCTGGAGGACCTCGGCTGGTACGTGGTCGACAACCTGCCGCCCAACATGGTCGACGAGCTGTGCCGGCAGGTCGAGGACGCCGGGGTGCGCCGGCTCGCGGTGGTGCTGGACGTCCGCTGGGCCACCATGTTCGAGCAGCTGCCGGGCATGTTCGCCGCCGTCCGCGAGCGCGGGCTGCGCCCGGAGGTGCTCTTCCTGGACGCCGCCGACGAGGTGATCGTGCGCCGCCAGTCCTCGGCGCGGCGCCCGCACCCGCTGCAGGGCGCCGGGCGGCTCGTCGACGGCATCGCCACCGAACGGCGGCTGCTGGCCGACCTGCGCGCCACCGCCGACGTGGTGATCGACACCTCGCGGGCCAACCCGCACCAGACGGCGTCCCGGGTGGCCCACGTCTTCGCCGCCGAGCGCGCCGACGAGCTGCGGGTGCTGGTGCTCTCGTTCGGGTTCAAGAACGGCCTGCCGACCGACGCCGACCTGGTGGTCGACGTCCGCTTCCTGCCCAACCCGCACTGGGTGCCCGAGCTGCGCCCGCAGACCGGGCTGGACCAGCCGGTCCGCGACTACGTGCTGGCCCAGGAGGGGATCGAGGAGTTCATCGACCAGGTGCACGGGCTGGTGCTGCTGATGGAGCCGGGCTACCTGCGCGAGGGCAAGCACCACCTGACCATCGGGGTCGGGTGCACCGGCGGCAAGCACCGCAGCACCGCGGTCGCCACCGAGCTGGGTCGTCGGCTCCGCACGGCCGACCTGCTGGTCGAGGTGATGCACCGCGACCTGGGGCTGGAGTGAGCGCGCTCCGTGGCGCCCCCGGGAAGGCCGTGGTGGTCTTCGGCGGCGGGCACGGCATGTCGGTCAACCTGCGCGCGCTGCGCCACCTCACCAACGACCTCACCGCGATCGTCACGGTGGCCGACGACGGCGGCTCCTCGGGGCGGTTGCGCCAGGAGTTCGGGATCATCCCGCCGGGCGACCTGCGGATGGCGCTGGCCGCGCTGTGCGACGACGACCCCACCGGACGGGCCTGGGCCGACGTGCTGCAGTCTCGGTTCGGCGGGGACGGCCCGCTCGCCGGGCACGCCATCGGCAACCTGCTGATCGCCGGGCTCTGGCAGCAGCTGGGAGACCCGGTGGCCGGGCTCGACATGGTCGGGCAGCTGCTCGGGGCGCGCGGGCGGGTGCTGCCGATGGCCGCGGTCCCGCTGCAGATCGAGGCCGACGTGCTCGGTGTCGACGCCGATGCCCCGGACGAGACGACCGTGCTGCGCGGACAGGCCACGGTGGCCTCGACCAGCGGCGAGGTCTGCGCGGTCCGGCTGATCCCGCACGACCCGCCCACCCGGCCGGAGTGCCTGACGGCGATCGAGGCCGCCGACTGGGCCGTGCTCGGACCGGGCTCGTGGTTCACCTCCGTGATCCCGCACCTGCTGGTGCCGGAGCTGGCCGCGGCGCTGACCGGGGCGTCCTGCCGCCGGCTGCTCACCCTCAACCTCAGCCCTGAGGGGGAGACCCGCGGGCTCAGCCCGTCCCGGCACGTCGAGATGCTGGCCGAGCACGCCCCCGAGCTGCGGCTGGACGTGGTGCTGGCCGACGTCCGGGCCTCCGAGGGCGACCAGCACCTGGAGTCCTACGTGGCCTCGCTGGGGGCCCGGCTGGTGCTGGCCGACATCGCCGCCCGCGACGGCAGCCCGCGCCACGACGCGCTCCGGCTGGCCTCGGCCTACGCCGAGGTGATGAGCCTGTGAACGGCCGTCGTCGGGGCCGGGCGGAGGGCTCTCTTCGACCGGTGGAGCGGGTGGTCCGGTGTGGCAGGATGCGCGAATGGCGATGACTCAGCAGGTGAAGGCGGAACTGGCGACGATCGCTGTCTCCAAGCCGTGCTGCCGCCGCGCCGAGGTCGCCACCATGCTCCGGCTGTCCGGCGGGCTGCACCTGGCGGCGGGCCGGATCGTCATCGAGGCCGAGGTCGACACCGGTGCCGCGGCCCGGCGGCTGCGCACCGCGATCCTCGACGTCTTCGGCCACCAGAGCGAGATGGCGGTGGTCAGCGGGTCGGGGCTGCGCCGCGGCACCCGCTACATCGTCCGGGTGGCCAAGGACGGCCAGGCGCTGGCCCGCCAGACCGGTCTGGTCGACAACCACGGACGTCCGGTGCGCGGGCTGCCGCCCCAGGTGGTCGGCGGCGGGCTGTGCGACTGCGTGGCCGCCTGGCGCGGGGCGTTCCTGGCCCACGGCTCGCTGACCGAGCCCGGCCGCTCGATGTCGCTGGAGATCACCTGCCCCGGGCCGGAGGTCGCGCTGGCCCTGGTCGGCGCCGCCCGCCGGCTCGACATCCCGGCCAAGGCGCGCGAGGTGCGCGGGGTCGACCGGGTGGTGGTCCGCGACGGCGACGCGATCGCGGCCATGCTCACCCGGCTGGGCGCCCACGACACCCTGCTGGCCTGGGAGGAGCGCCGGATGCGCCGGGAGGTGCGCGCCTCGGCGAACCGCCTGGCCAACTTCGACGACGCCAACCTGCGCCGCTCCGCCCGGGCCGCGGTGGCCGCCGGGGCGCGGGTGCAGCGGGCGCTGGAGATCCTCGGCGACGAGGTCCCCGACCACCTGCGCCAGGCCGGCCTGCTGCGCCTGGAGCACAAGCAGGTCAGCCTGGAGGAGCTCGGCCAGCTGCACGACCCGCCGCTGACCAAGGACGCCGTCGCCGGACGGATCCGCCGGCTGCTGGCCACCGCCGACAAGCGGGCGGCCGAGCTGGGCATCCCCGACACCGAGGCCAGCGTCAACCCCGAGCTGCTCGAGGACGCCGAGTAGCTCCCGGGCCGCGGGGGAGCGGGTTCACTCCCCGGCGACGCCCTCGGTCCGGTACCGCCGACGGCCGCCCGACACGCTGACCCGCGACGGCTGGTGTCACCGGCGGACGCGGTAGCGCAGGTGCAGCACCCGCTCACCCTGCACCACCACGTGCGGGTCCTCCAGCAGCAGCTGGCCGCGCAGGTCGCCGAAGTAGCGCTTGCCCGACCCGAAGACGACCGGCACCACGTCCATCGCCACCTCGTCGACCAGACCGGCTGCCAGGACCTGGCCGCCGACGTCGCCGGCGTTGACGGCCACCGTCCGGTCGCCGGCCAGCTCCCTGGCCATCGCGACGGCGGTGTGGATGTCGTCGACGAAGTGGTAGGAGGCCTCCGGGTGCCAGCCCTCGGGCTTGGGTCGGTGCGACACCACGACGACGTGGTCGCCCGCGGGCGGCTGGCCCTCCCAGCCGTCCACCAGGTCGAACAGGTGGCGGCCGGTGATGGTGGCACCGATGCCCGCCCACAGGGGGCGGACGTACTCCGCGGAGGCGCGCGACGCCATGAACCGGCTGCCGGTCCCGGAGTGGTCGTAGCCGGGATCGGTGTCGACGATCGGGGTGTCGCCCGCGAAGTACCACTCGTGCAGCGGTCCGACGTCGTCGGCGTCGTCGGCGATGAAACCGTCGACCGACACGACGTTGTGCATGATCACCTGGGCCATGGGTCCTCCTCGTCCGGCGTGCTCGTCCCACCGATGCTGTCGCCGTCGGTGGCCGTGACGCTTGGAGAAATCTCGTCGGCGGGCATCGGACCGCTGTCCGGCGGGAAGTCCGGCACGGCGGGGAACCGTTGCCGCAGCCGCAGGTAGGCGGTCGGCGTGTGACCGGTGAACTCCTTGAACTCCCGGCCGAGGTGGGCCTGGTCGAAGAAGCCGGCGGTGTGGGCCAGGCCGGGCCAGTCGACGGGTCCTCGGGCGTCGACGGAGAGGATGAGCGCCGCGAACCGGTAGATCCGCGCGACGCGCTTCGGGGTGACACCGACGTGCCGCCGGAACTGGTTGACCAGGTGGTCGGCGCTGACCCCGGCGTCCGCGACCAGTCGACCGACCGGGACGGTGCCGCCGGAGCCCGCCAGCCGGCGGGTGGTGTGGTGGACGAGGGCGAGTCCGCGCGGCGGCTCCGGGTCGAGTCGGCGCCGCAGCTCCTCCTCCAGCCGGTCCAGCACCTGCGAGGTGGACGGCGCGTCGGCCAACCGGTCCCGCATCCGTCCCACGGCCGGGCCCCAGACCGCGTCGGCCGGCACCCACCGGTCGCGCAGCTCGCTGGGCGCCACGCCGGTGAACGGTGCCAGCCCCCACGGCTTGAAGTGCACCCCGACGAGGCGCACCGGGTCGTGGTGCTCGATCTCGAAGCGGCGGGTCCACAGGCCCATGAACCAGCCGTCGGTCACCACGTCCGGCGGCCGCGGCGAGGCCGGGTCCCACAACCGGGCCGGTCCACCGAGGTTGACGAACAGGTGGGCCGACGGCATGGGTGGCACGTTGAGCCGCCGGTGCCGCGGCGTCCCGGTGAGCACGTAGACGTCGTCGACCAACCGGTCCAGCGGTGGAGCGGGCGTGCGACCGACGTAGTCCACCTGCTCATCGAAGCACGCGTCGGACGGACGGGGTGCGTCCCCTCGGGACGGGTGGTCGCCGAACGCGTGAGGAGCCGCCGCCACCCGCCCAGTTGACCGCTGGTCAGGACCACCGGGCAACTGGTATGTACCAGTGGGCGGGCGATGGCGACCGCGTCCGGACCGGCCGTTAGGGTGAGGGTGTGGGGCGCCGCGCGCAGCGTCGCGGCTCCCGCCACCGAGCCCCTAGTTCGAAGGAGATCGAACGCACATGACCGTCAAGGTTGGTATCAACGGCTTCGGCCGCATCGGTCGCAACGTCTTCCGCGCCATCGTCGCCTCCGGCGCCGACATCGAGGTGGTGGGCGCCAACGACCTGATGCCCAACGAGACCATCGCCCACCTGCTCAAGTACGACTCGATCCTGGGCCGCTTCCCCGGCCAGGTCAGCGCCGACGCCGAGTCGATCACCGTCGACGGCAAGAAGATCCGCATCTTCGAGGAGCGCGACCCCGCCAACATCCCGTGGGGTGAGCTGGGCGCCGATGTCGTCATCGAGTCCACCGGCATCTTCACCGACGCGACCAAGGCGAAGGCCCACATCGACGGCGGTGCGAAGAAGGTCATCATCTCCGCGCCGGCCAAGAACGAGGACCTCACCGTGGTGATGGGGGTCAACGACTCCTCCTACGACCCGGCCAGCCACCACATCATCTCCAACGCCTCCTGCACCACGAACTGCCTGGCCCCGATGGCCAAGGCGCTCAACGACGGGCTGGGCATCGAGAAGGGTCTGATGACCACGATCCACGCCTACACCCAGGACCAGAACCTGCAGGACGGCCCGCACAAGGACCTGCGCCGCTCCCGCGCCGCGGCCCTCAACATCGTCCCGACCACCACCGGTGCGGCCAAGGCCGTGGCCCTGGTGCTGCCCGAGCTCAAGGGCAAGCTGGACGGCTACGCCCTCCGTGTCCCGGTGCCCACCGGCTCGGCCACCGACCTCACCTTCGAGGCCTCCCGCGAGACCTCGGTCGAGGAGGTCAACGCCATCATCAAGGCGGCCGCCGAGGGTGCGATGAAGGGCTTCCTCACCTACACCGAGGACGAGATCGTCAGCAAGGACATCGAGACCGACCCGGCCTCCTGCATCTTCGACGCCGGCCTGACCAAGGTCATCGGCAACCAGGTGAAGGTCGTCGGCTGGTACGACAACGAGTGGGGCTACTCCAACCGGTGCGTCGACCTCGCCGTGCTGGTCGGCTCCTCGCTCTGAGCGAGCACCGTCGGTGAGGGCCGTGGCGCGACCGGACCGGTCGCGCCACGGCCCCGCGACG
>NZ_QPKK01000180.1 GCF_003344635.1 Desertihabitans aurantiacus | reverse complement strand
CGGCCGGATCCGCCCCGCCGCGGGGACGTGCGAACGCGACCACCAGCCCGGCGGCCACCGCGACCAGGGCCGCCAGCCCGAGCGCCAGCAGGGTGCCGCTGCGGTCGTCCCCCTCCTCGGCGGCGGCCGGCTCCTCCTCGGGTGCGGCCTCCGGGCTCGCCTCCTCCGACGGCGCCGGTTCGGCGCTCGCGGGCGGGGAGTCGTCCCCGGCCGGGACGTCCTCGGCCACCGCCTCGGGCACCGGCACCCGCAGCACCTGCGAGCCCTCGCCCTCCGAGCCGACCAGCAGCCCCTCGCCGTCGAGGGCGTCGGTGATCGACTCACCCTGCTGCTGCAGCGGCAGGGCGGCGCTCGCCTCCGTCTCGTAGTCCTCGTCCAGGACGGTCACCGACACGTAGCTGCGCAGCGCGATCCGGCCGTCGGAGAGCAGGGTGGCGTCGGTGACGAAGGAGGGCGCGTCGGCGACCCGTTCCAGGGTGTTGACCTGCTGGCCCGAGGGCGAGCTGCTGGTGGCCCAGATGCCGCCCTCGCGCTCCTTGGTGATGATGAGCACCCGCCCCGAGGGCAGCACCACCATCGCCTCGGCGTCGTGGGCCTCGCCGTCGCCGTACTGCAGGTCCCAGGCGTTGTAGGTGGGGGTCGTGCCCGGCTCGGGATCGGCCACGCGGTAGACGGTGATGAGCTCGCGCTCGCGGTCGTTGTCGCCGATGTCGCCGATGTAGAGCGCCTCGGAGGTGCGCGCCACCGCCTCGACGTCGGTGACGTCGGCGCGCAGGGTCAGCACCCCCTCGGTCTCGCCGTCCTCGTCGAGGGCGAAGGCGCGGGCCTCGTCGCCGGAGTCGTTGACGGTCCAGTAGAGGTCCTGCTGGCGGTCGGTGGCCAGGCCGGAGGACTCGGTGATGTCCTCGTCGCCGATGGTGAACTCCACCTCGTCGGCGACGGCCGGCAGGGCCAGCGGCAGGCACAGCAGGGTGGCGCCGACGGCGGCCCCGATCGATCCTCCGACGCGCCGGACACTCCGCGGCACCATCACGCTCCTTCTCCGCTCCACGACCATCCCCGCCTCACCGTCCCAGCACCGCGGCCACCACGACGATGCCGAGCAGGGCGAGCAGCACCCCGGTCACCACGAGGCGTCGGGTCCGAGGAGTCACCGGCCCAGCCTATGGTGCATCGGCGGACCAGACGGCTACGGTGCCGCCATGGGCGCGTTGCAGCTGCACGCCATCGCCGTCGAGGAGGTCCGTGCCGTCGTCGGCGCCGACGAGTCCCTCGCCGCCCGGCTGCGCGCCGTCGCCGAGGACGCCTTCCGGCCCGCACCCGCCGTCGAGCAGCGGGGGCTGCTGTCCAAGCTCGGGCCGATCTTCCGCCGGGCCCCCGGCGCACTGGTGGTCGACCCGGCCGACCCCACCCCCGCCGACCTGGACACCCTGCTCGCCGGGCGCTACGTGCCGCCGGACCGTCAGCTGGCCACCTGGACGCTGCTGCAGCGGCTGGTCGCCGAGCTGGCCTGGGGCAGCCTGGAGCTGCCGCTGGGACGCGCCGAGCGCGACGCCGTCGACTTCGACCTGGCCCGCTCCGGCACCTCCAGCGAGGTCGGGCTGGGCCGGCTGTGCAGCCATGACGCGATGCTCGGCGTGCTCCCCCCGCCGGGCCAGTCGGCCTGCGCCCGGCCGCACGCCTTCGCCCTGGAGATGGCCGCGGCCTGGGACACCGCGGTGCTCGGCGACGGCGACGCGCTGCGCGGTTCCCCGCACCGCGACGACGTCGTCACGCTGGCGCACTGGCTCAACGGGTTCGAGCAGTGGGGACGGGTGGCCGAGCAGCAGGGACGTCCGGCGCCGGGGGTCGTCGTCTTCGCCAGCCGCTGACCCTGCACCCGGCGTCAGCTGCGGGCGGCGGCCGCGGTGACGAGGTCGACGACCAGGGCGTCGAAGGCCTCGGCGTAGCCCTCGCGGTCCTCCAGCCGCAGCAGCGCAGACGGGTGGGTGGTGAGCACCACCGGACGCCCGGTGTCGGTCAGCACCCGGCCCCGCTCGGCGCCGACCCGCACCGTCCGGCCCAGCACGGAGCGTCCGGCGCTGGCGCTCAGGGCGATCACACGTCGGGGTCGACGACGTCCGGCTCGGCACCCGGCTCCGGCCGGCAGGCCACCAGTGGCGCACCTCGGGTTCCTGGTGCAGCCGGCGCTTCCCGCGCAGCTGGTGGCGGAAGTGCTCGACGGCGCTGGTGAGGTACACCTCGGCGCGCGGCAGCCCGGCGGCCTCCAGCGCGCGGTCGGGCACCCACTCCGAGGCGTCGCCGTGCTCGGGCCGTACCCACCGACGGGCTCCTCCGACGCAGACCGGCCCGGGTCAGGACGGGGTGATCACCAGCACCAGGTCGCCGCCCTCGACCGACTGCACGCCGTTGAGCGCGATCCGCTCCACGGTGCCGGCCACCGGTGCGGTGATCGCGGCTTCCATCTTCATCGCCTCGATGGTGGCCACCGACGCCCCGGCCTCGACCTGCGCCCCCTCGGCCACGCCCACGGTGACCACCCCGGCGAACGGGGCCGCGACGTGGCCGCGGTTGGCCGGGTCGGCGCGCTCGGCGGCCTTGGCCTGGACGGTGATCGAGCGGTCCCGCACCCGGACCGGGCGGAGCTGGCCGTTGAGGGTGCACATCACCGTGCGCATCCCCTTCTCGTCGGCCGAGCCGATCGCCTCCAGCCCGAGGATGAGGTTGACGCCCTTGCCCAGCGGCACCGTCGTCTCGGTCTCCGGGCGCAGCCCGTAGAGGTAGTCCAGGGTGCCGAGCCGCCCGATGTCGCCGTACTCCTCCCGGGCCTTGGTGAAGTCCTTCGTCGGGCCGGGGAAGAGCAGCCGGTTGAGCGTCTGCTGGCGCACCCGCCCGGACGTCCGCAGCGCGGCGGCGTCCTCCTCCGACAGGTCGCCCACCCGCACCGGGGCGGTGCGGCCCTGCAGGGCGCGGCTGCGGAACGGCTCGGGCCAACCACCGGGCGGGTCGCCCAGCTCGCCGGAGAGGAAGCCGATCACGGAGTCGGGGATGTCGTAGGACTGCGGGTTCGCGGCGAACTCGTCGGGGTCGGCGCCGGCCGCCACCAGGTGCAGCGCGAGGTCGCCGACCACCTTCGACGACGGCGTCACCTTCGTGGGCCGGCCGAGGATCCGGTTGGCCGCGGCGTACATCGCCTCGACCTCCTCGAACTTGTCGGCCAGGCCGAGGGCGATCGCCTGCTGACGCAGGTTGGACAGCTGCCCGCCGGGGATCTCGTGGTCGTAGACCCGCCCGGTCGGGCTGGGCAGCCCGGACTCGAAGGGCAGGTAGACCTTGCGGACGGCCTCCCAGTACGGCTCCAGGTCCTGCACCGCGCGCAGGTCGAGCTCGGTGGCCCGCTCGGTGTGGGCCATCGCCGCCACCAGCGCCGAGGCGGGCGGCTGGCTGGTGGTGGAGGCCATCGAGGCGCTGGCCACGTCCACCACGTCGACGCCGGCGTCGGCGGCCGCGAGCAGGGTGGCCAGCTGGCCGCCGGCGGTGTCGTGGGTGTGCAGGTGCACCGGCAGGTCGAAGTTCTCCCGCAGCGCCGAGACGAGCTTCTTGGCCGCCGGCGGACGCAGCAGCCCGGCCATGTCCTTGATGGCCAGCACGTGCGCGCCGGCCTCCACGCAGCGCTCGGCCATCCGCAGGTAGTAGTCGAGGGTGTACAGGTCCTCGGCGGGGTCGGCCAGGTCGCCGGAGTAGCACAGCGCCACCTCGGCCACGGTGGTGCCGGTCGCCCGCACCGCCTCGATCGCCGGGCGCATCTGCTCGACGTCGTTGAGGGCGTCGAAGATGCGGAAGACGTCGATGCCGACGGCGGCCGCCTCCTCGACGAAGGACGTCGTCACCTGGGTCGGGTAGGGGGTGTAGCCGACGGTGTTGCGGCCCCGCAGCAGCATCTGCAGGTTGATCCCGGGCATGTTGTGCCGCAGCGCGGCCAGCCGCTCCCAGGGATCCTCGTTGAGGAAGCGCAGCGCCACGTCGTAGGTGGCCCCGCCCCAGCACTCCACCGAGAACAGCTCGGGGAGCATGCGGCTGTAGAAGGGCGCGATCCGCAGCAGGTCGCGGGTGCGCACCCGCGTCGCCAGCAGCGACTGGTGGGCGTCGCGGAAGGTGGTGTCGGTGACCTGCAGGGCGGTCGCCGCGCGCACCTCGGCGGCGTAGCCCTCCGGACCCAGCTCGAGCAGCCGCTGCCGGGAGCCGGGCGGGGACGGCTGGCTCAGGTCGACCCCGGCCGGGCGCTTGGCGACGGGGTCGAGCAGGGTCGGCGCCGGGCCGTGGGGCTGGTTGACGGTGACGTCGGCCAGCCAGCGCAGCAGCTTGGTGCCGCGGTCGCCGGGGGTGTTGGTGGTGAGCAGGCCGGGACGCTGCTCGATGAAGGCGGTGGACAGGTCGCCGGCGATGAAGTCGGGGTCGTCCAGCACCGCCTGCAGGAACGGGATGTTCGTGCTGACGCCGCGGATCCGGAACTCCGCCAGCGCCCGGCGGGCCCGGGCCACCGCGGCCTCGAAGGTGCGTCCGCGGCAGGTGAGCTTGACCAGCATCGAGTCGAAGTGGGCGCTGATCACCGCGCCGGTGTCGGCGGTGCCGCCGTCCAGCCGGACGCCCGCGCCGCCGGCGGAGCGGTAGGCGCTGATGGTGCCGGTGTCGGGGCGGAAGCCGTTGGTCGGGTCCTCGGTGGTGATCCGGCACTGCAGCGCGGCGCCGTTGATCCGCACCGTGTCCTGGCTCAGCCCGAGGTCGGCCAGCGTCTCACCCGAGGCGATCCGCATCTGGGCCTGCACCAGGTCGACGTCGGTGATCTCCTCGGTGACGGTGTGCTCGACCTGGATCCGCGGGTTCATCTCGATGAACACGTGCTGCCCGGCCCGCTCCCCCTCGGTCTCGACGAGGAACTCCACGGTGCCGGCGCAGGAGTAGTTGAGCGAGCGGGCGAAGGTGACGGCATCGCGGCACAGCGCCTCGCGCAGCGACTCGGGGATGTGCGGGGCGGGGGCGATCTCGACCACCTTCTGGTGGCGGCGCTGGATCGAGCAGTCCCGCTCGAACAGGTGCATGACGTTGCCCTGCCCGTCGGCGAGGATCTGCACCTCGATGTGGCGGGGGCGTCCGACCGCCTGCTCGATGAAGCAGGTGGGGTCGCCGAAGGCGGACTCGGCCTCGCGCATCGCCGCCTGCAGGGCGTCGCGCAGCTGCTCCGGGGCGTCCACCCGGCGCATGCCGCGCCCGCCGCCGCCCGCGACGGCCTTGACGAAGACCGGGAAGCCGATGTCCTCCGCGGCCGCCACCAGGGTGTCGACGTCATCCGACGGCGGGCAGGAGGCCAGGGTCGGGATGCCGGCCTCGCGGGCCGCGGCCAGCGCGCGCACCTTGTTGCCGGCCAGCTCCAGCACCTCCGCGGGCGGGCCGATGAAGGTCAGCCCGTTGGCCGCGCAGGCCTCGGCCAGGTCGGGGTTCTCCGAGAGGAAGCCGTAGCCGGGGTAGACCGCGTCGGCGCCGCTGCGCCTGGCGGCCTTGATGATCTCGTCGATGTCGAGGTAGGCCCGCACCGGGTGGCCCTCGGTGCCGATCTGGTAGGCCTCGTCGGCCTTGATCCGGTGGATCGCGTTGCGGTCCTCGTGCGGGAACACGGCGACCGTCTTCGCCCCCAGCTCGTAGGCGGCGCGGAACGCCCGGACGGCGATCTCTCCACGGTTGGCGACGAGAACCTTCGAGAACATGGCGCGAATCTAGCGGGCCGGACGGGTCGTCCCCGACGCTCTCCCCTGCTGGACGGCCCCCGCCGCACGGCCGCCCGGCTCAGGACTGCGCGGCGCGGCCGGCGGCCTCCACCAGGGCGACGGTCTGGTCGACGACCGCCTTCCGGTCGGCTTCGAACTCCGGGCTGGTCAGCGCGGCCGGGTCCTCGGGGTAGACCAGCGAGGAGATGTGCAGGTGGCCGCCCGGCAGGTCCTCGCGCCCGACGCCGAGACGGAGCCGGTTGGTGCGGTACATGCTCTCGTTGGACAGGTAGTTGCCGCCGGGGGCGCTGGCCGCCCGCGAGCCGGGGCTGGGGTCTGGCGCGCTGCGGATCGAGGCCGGGTCGGGGAAGGTGCCCCGCGGCCACTCGGTGATGCCCGGGTTGAGCCGGACCGGCCACGGCCCGGTACCGGCGGCGATCATCTCCTCGTACGGCAGCGTGGTCTGGATGAACTGCGGGGACGGCTGTGGCTGCGGCCACAGCGCCGCGGCCGAGATGGGGCCCCAGTTGAGCGCCCGGTTGTTGTCGGGTGAGCCGCCGCGGAACCCGCCGGCCCACTTCTCGATGTCCATCCGGCCGCGGCCGGTCTGGCTGATCGTCATGATCGTGTCGACCGACCCGGCGTGCTCGGGGTGGTCCTCGGGCACCAGCCAGGGGCCGAAGGCGTCCTCGACGATGCCCTGGTCGAAGTCGCTCCAGTTCACCGGCAGCATGACCGCCTGCACGACCACCCGGCCCTGCTCGGTCTCGACCACCCGGCCGTCCAGCTGCAGCGCCGAGGCGCCCGAGGGGTTGGAGTTCCGCAGGCTGGAGTCGAGGCTGTAGGTGTCGAACCCGCTGACCAGCACCCTGGTGACGTCCTCGCCCTGACCGAACTCGACGCTGTCGATGCCGCGGCCGGCGTAGGAGAGCTGGCGGACCAGCGCCTGACGCTGCAGCGAGGTGAGCGGGAACGACGGCACCCACTCCCGCAGCGCCCGGGTCATCGCGGTCCGCGCCCAGTACAGCGGTCGGTCGTCGTAGGGGTCGATCGTGCCCAGCTGCTGGCGGCCCTGGGCGCGGTCGACGGCCGTCCGCCACAGCTCGGTGCCGACGACCTGGACGGCCCGGCTCGCCTGACGGACGTCGCGGACGGTGCACAGCCGGCGCTCGAGATCGGCCACCTGCGGTCCGAACCCGCCGGCCTCGATGAACTGGACCGAGGCGGGGACGTCCTGGCCGGGCAGCGGCTGGGTGATCCGCTGCTCCTCCACGGTGAGCGGGGCGCCCTCGGCGAAGCAGTCGCCGGCCCGGTCGGGCACGGCCGCCGGGGCGGGACCACCCTGCGGCAGACCGAAGGCGAGGGCGCCGAGGGAGAGCAGGTTGGCGGTCAGCAGCGCGAGGGTGCCGAGTGCGGGACGGGCCATGGTTCACCTCTGGTCTCTGCCGGCGCACCGGCGCGTGGGGTGGGTGGGTCGAACCGGTTCTGTTCACGCTACTCCGCCCCGGGTGGGACGGGAACGGCTGGGGAGGCGGGGGACGTGCTGGTGATCGGAGGCCCTTCGACAGGCTCAGGGCGCTGGGGTGCGGCTCAGGGCGCTGGGGTGCGGCTCAGGGCGCTGGGGTGCGGCTCAGGGCGCTGGGGTGCGGCTCAGGGCGCTGGGGTGCGGCTCAGGGCGCTGGGGTGCGGCTCAGGGAGAGCTCGGGGCCGACCACAGCGCGCTGAGCCTGTCGAAGCGCGGGAGACCGGACTGGCTCAGGACGCCGCGGGACGGTCGGTGAAGCGGAGGGTCTGGCCGGGGCGGAGCTGGGCGCAGCGGTCGACGTCGGGGTCGGCGACGTAGCCCACCACCGGGTAGCCGCCGGTGACCGGGTGGTCGGCGAGGAAGAGCACCGGGACGCCCGACGGCGGGATCTGCAGCGCCCCGCGCACCATGCCCTCACTCGACAGCTCGCCCGCCCGCAGCCGCGCCAGCGGCTCCCCCTCCAGCCGGACGCCGACCCGGTTGCTCTCGCTGCTGACCCGGTAGTCCTGGCCGGTGAGCAGCTGCCAGGCGTCGTCGGCGAACCAGTCGCGGCGCGGCCCGGGCAGCACCCGCACCGTCACCGTGCCGGCCGGCGGGTCGGGTACCGGGGCCAGGTCCACCCCGGGCAGCGGCTCGACCGGCTCGCCCACCGGCAGCCGGTCCCCGGCGCGCAGCGGCGCCGGGCCGAGACCGGAGAGCAGGTCGGTGGAGCGCGAGCCGAGCACCGGCTCGACCGCCACCCCGC